>DATLHE010000362.1:0-30273 GCA_035540335.1 Thermomicrobiales bacterium
CCCGACGACGTTGTAGTGCACGGGCATGTTGGCCGTCTCGCTGAACCGCTGGGCGAGATCGCCCAGAGCCTCTCGCAGGCCGAGATCATCGAGCGCGGGCGGCCGGAGCTCGAGCGCAAGGCGGCGCACGCCCTCGATCGCCTCGACGGTGAGGTCCTCAAGCTGCCGGGCTGTCTGGCGAAGATCGTCGTTTGGCGAGTCCTTGAGCGCGGTAAGCCGCAGCAGCTGTGCGAACAGCACCTGCGCAGTATCGTCGTGCAGCTCGCGGGAGATCCGCTTGCGCTCGTCCTCCTGGGCGCTGATGACCTGGCTCGCCATGTGGCGGAGCTGCTCGCGATCCCGCTCCAGCTCGTCGAGCGTCTGGTTGAACGTCTCGGCCAGGCGCGTCAGCTGGGGATCGCTAAACCGGAACGGCTCGGTGCGCGCCGAGAAGTTGCCGTTGCGTACTTCCCGGGCGACCCGCTCCAGGCTGTCGAGCGGCTCGAACGCCGCCTTCAGCACGCCATAGTTTACGGCAAGACTCAGGATCACCCCCACCGCCGCGAAGAGCAGGACAAGGCTCTCGCGGGTCGGCACGACGTCGTCGTGCACGAGCTGGACGGTGAGGTAGGTGCCCGCCACCGCGCCGGCGAGCACGATGAGCGAGTTGGCGATCAGCACCTTGTAGAGGATGGGCATCGACGACAGCCACTCGCGCATATCGATGCGCTCGGGTTCGGTCGTCACGCCGGTGGATGAAGTGGTCATGGGTCGTTCCGGAACCTCGTGAGGATGTGCCCGGTGGGCGGGCGTTCGGCTACAACCATTTTGGTACACTCGCAGGGCCATTGCATAACGAGAAGGAGCAGAACCGTTGGCCTCGACTTCCTCATTCGACATTGTGTCAAAGTTTGACCGGCAAGAGCTGAAGAACGCCGTCGATCAGGCGGAGCGCGAGATTCGCACGCGGTATGACCTCAAGGACACCAAGACCGAGATCGTCCTGGGCGACAACGACATCACGATCACGACCGAGAGCGACTACTCGCTGCAGGCGGTCAAGGACGTCCTCGAGTCGAAGGTGATCAACCGGAAGCTGTCGCTCAAGATCCTCGACTACCAGACCGAGGAGGACGCCTCCGGCGCGCGCAAGCGCCAGCAGATCAAGCTGCGGGAGGGCATCTCGGACGAGCTCGCGAAGAAGATCTCCAAGCAGATTCGCGATCAGTTCAAGAAGGTCACGCCCCAGATCCAGGGCGATACAGTGCGGGTGCAGGCGAAGAGCCGTGACGACCTGCAGGCCGTGATCCAGTTGCTCAAGGGCGAGGATTACCCGGTCGCCCTGCAGTTCGTGAACTACCGCTAGCCGGGGATCTCCGCCAATCCTCCGCGTCGACAGGGGCGATCGCATGCGATCGCCCCTGCGGCATGGCTCTAGTCGGAGGGTGCGCGCTCCGGCCCGGCTTTGCGGGCGTACAGCGAGAGCCACTGACCGCCGTCGCCGGTCTTGCGCTCCGGCAGGTGCGACGCGACCCGCTCCAGCAGCTCGCTCTCCAATGGCGATCCGACCGGGAACACCCGCACCGGCTCGGGCGGGGTATCCGGCCACACCCGCTGGAACATCGCCCACTGATCCGTGGCGGCGCCGATCCCCTTCTCCAGGACGGCCACCAGCCGCTCGAGCCCGACCTGGACATCGGCATCGACATCCTTCGTCTTTGGGACATACATCGGAGGAAAAATCCGCAACTCGTGACCGTGACGCGCCCGCCGCGTGAAGATCGGGATCATAGGCGCGCCTGTGTCGCGCGCGATGCGGACGGGGCCGGGCGGCAGGGTGGTGCGGTGGCCAAAGAACGAGACCTCGCGCCCGTTCTGGAAGAAATCACGATCCGCGAGAAACACGGCGCATTCACCACGGCGCAGGGCACGGATGACGTTGCGCACGCCCCCCGGCGTCGGCTCGACCATCGTCGCCCCGCGAGCGCCGCGCAACCGCGTCACGCCGTCGAAGATGAACCGAGACGTCGTGCGCCCGGTCACGACCGTCAACTTGAGGCCATGCGCCGAGAACGACTGGCCGATGAAATCGAAGCACCCGACGTGGCCGGTGACCAGCACGACGCCCGTCCCAGCCGCGATCGTGTCGGTGATGAGCGACCAATCGCCCTCCACGAGGTTTGTCGACCGGATCAGGTAACGGTCCGACCGGCGCGGTAGCGTCAGCAGGTCAATGAAGTTCCTGGCGCTGGCGCGAAAGATCGACCGTGTCGTCTGCCGGACGTCGGCATCGGTCGCCTCGGGCCCCAGCACCTGCCGGACGTTGGCCTCGACGTTGGCGCGGTAGGCGTGCGAGGCACGGAAGAACAACGCGCCGAGGCGATCCGCTACCCCGTAGCGGAGGGGTGGCGGGATCAGGAAGCAAAGCCACGACAACAGGGTGGCAATCGTCACGCTGAGCTGATAGCGCAGCTCGTGTCGCTCCTCCCTCCTGAATGCCGGTCGTTTCCTGGTTGGCTGTGTCTGTCCCACGAGCGCCCTGTTCCATGCCCGGGCGGCGCTCCCGCCCGGACGCTCCTTCATGAGGTGGACGCGGCATTCCGCGCACCGACCAGTTGCCGCGATGTGGATGGCCCACGCGGGGCGCCGGATCCGGAGATCAGGACCTGGCTTCGGCCTGCCGCCGATCGATCTCGCGCATGAACGCCAGCGAGTCGTAGATGACCGGCAGACCCCGGATGACCGTCAGCGCGACCGCTCCCCAGACCAGCGTCCAGCCGAGCCAGTTGACCCAGTCCTGCCCGTACACCGCGCCGAGCACCGTGCCGCTCGTGTCCATCGAGCGCTCGGCGACGAGCCCGGTAAGGAAGACGAATCCGGCGGCCTTGGCATACCCGAAGACGGCGCGCATGAACCGGCCGGCCGTCAGCCACTCGGTGAACGCGGACCGCATCATGTTGTTGGCACCGAAGGCCGTCATCCCCTCGCCGTAAGAGAGCGAGCGCAGGCCGTCAACGATGAAGCCCCGGCCCATCACCAGCAGCGGCACCCAGATCGGGATCAGGTCCAGGTGGGCGAAAACGACCCAGAGGGAGTTTTCGACAATCCGGTCGCCAGCGATATCGAACACCGCGCCGAAGGTCGAGGTCGATTGCCGCTTGCGCGCGACCCAGCCATCGAGGCCATCGCTGGCAAAGACGACGATGACGAGGAACATGCAGAGGGTGATGACCTGGACATTGCCGACGTAGATCAACCAGATCACGACGTACAGCAGCAGGAGCCGGCCGATGGTAATCAGATTTGCCATGTACGCTCACCCGGACACGACGTGACCACCTCAGCCCACCCCACATGTCTGCGATTGACGCCCATATGCCCGTACACGGTGGGGAGTGTAGCACGGCGCTGGCGCGCCCCCTGTGCGGCAAACCGGCACCAGATCACGCCGTCGTCGCGACGCGGAGGTGCTCCTGGATGACCGCGGGATCGTCGGTGCATATGCCGATGGCGCCCCATTCGACGAGCGTCCGGGCGAGCGCCGGATCGTTCACCGTCCACGGCCAGAACCCGAGGCCCTGTTCGATGAGGAAGGCGGCGATGTCCGCGTCCATACCCTTGTGTGAGATGGCAAGCGCCGGCGCGCCGATCTCTTTCGCAACGGCGATCGCGTCGTCGGAGGCGCCGTGGGTGAGCGGCCAGAGCTCGACGTCGGACCGCTGGGAGCGGACATAGCGCAGGACGTCCCAGTCGAACGACGAGATCAGCCAGCGCAGGTCACGTCCGTTGACCTCACGCAGCACGGCCTCGCCCGCCGCGTTGGCCTTGACCTCGATGTCGACGTGGAGCCGGTTGCCGACGAGGTCGAGCACCTCTCCGAGGGTCGGGATGTGCTCGCCGTTTCCCGCGTCCAGCGCCTGCAGCTCCGCATGGGTCATCTCCATCACCGCGCCGGAGCCGTTGGTCGTCCGGTCGACGGTGGCGTCGTGGATGACCATCGGCACGCCGTCGGCCGAGAGATGGACATCCAGCTCGATGCCCTCGACCCCCAACTCCAGCGCGCGCCCGAACGCCGCCAGTGTGTTCTCCGGGAACTCCACCGATGCGCCCCGATGCGCGTAGACCTTGACCATGTGCCCGTCCCCTCTCTCACACCGCAATCGGTGCCGAACTGTCAATTACCTTGACACGATCTGTATCAAGGTCTATTATTCTCTCGTGAGTCATCTTTGGAGGCCTGTCCATGCCACAACGATTTTCTGAACCCCTGTTTGTCATTAGCGTCGCGGCGCGGCTTGTCGAGATGCACCCGCAGACTTTGCGCAAATACGAGCGCGAAGGGCTGATCGCCCCCTCGCGCACATCCGGCAACCTCCGGCTCTACTCCGATCAGGACATTGAGCGGTTGCGGCAAGTGAAATACCTTGTCGAGCAGCGTGGCCTCAACCTCTCCGGCGTGCAGCTCGCCCTGGAGCTGACGCGCGAGCTGCAGCGCCTGCGCGCCGACTACGCGAGCGCATCCGACGGTGACCAGCAGGATGGCTTGGGCGACGAGTTCACCGCCCTGCTCGGGATGCTCGGCCATGTCGACCAGCAGCAGCTTCGCGAGCGCAGCCGCGGCTAGGCCGCATCTTCGCACGACTTCGCCGCCGTGTCTTGTCGTTCCCCAGGAATGACAGGGCGTCCGTCGCGACCCCTTTACCCTCGAACCAGGAGCACCGATCCCTATGGCATCAAACCAGCAATTTACCGAGAAGGCGCGTGACGCCATCGTCACCGGCCAACAGATCACCGAACAACGCAAGCTCGCGCAGTACGAGCCCGAGGTGCTGCTCTACGGCCTCGTCACCCAGACCGACGGCGTCGTGCCGCAGATCCTGCAGCGCCTTGGCGTCGATCCGGCGGAGATCGCCCGGGAGACCGACAAGCTGATCGATCGCGCGCCGAAGCTGCAATTCAGCGCGGACGCCGTCGTCAGCGCCGGCATGCGGCGCGTCCTGCAGACGGCGGAGAGCGAAGCGCGGCAGTTCGGCGACGAGTACATCAGCGCCGAGCACCTGCTGCTCGGCATCCTCGCCGTCGAGCGCTCGCCGGCGGAGGCCCTCCTGCGACGGTACAGCATCGACAAGGACCGCGTGCTGGGCGCGCTGAACGAGATCCGCGGCAACCAGCGCGTGACCGACCCGAACCCCGAGAGCACCTACCAGGCGCTGGAGAAGTACGGCCGCGACCTGACCGAATATGCCCGCGCCGGCAAGCTTGACCCGGTGATCGGGCGTGACGAAGAGATCCGCCGCGTCATCCAGGTCCTCTCCCGCCGCACCAAGAACAACCCGGTGCTGATCGGCGAGCCGGGCGTCGGCAAGACGGCGATCGCCGAGGGCCTGGCGCAGCGGATCGTGCGTGGCGACGTGCCAGAGGGCTTGCAGGACAAGAAGATCATCGCCCTCGACATGGGCGCGCTGATCGCCGGCGCGAAGTTCCGCGGCGAGTTCGAGGAGCGACTCAAGGCGGTCCTGAAGGAGATCCAGTCGGCCGAGGGCCAGATCATCATCTTCATCGACGAGCTGCACACTGTCGTCGGCGCCGGAGCGGCCGAGGGCGCGATGGACGCGTCGAACATGCTGAAGCCGATGCTGGCACGGGGCGAGCTCCATGCGATCGGCGCGACGACGCTGAACGAGTACCGCAAGTACATCGAGAAGGACGCGGCGCTGGAACGGCGGTTCCAGCCGGTCTACGTCGGCGAGCCGAGCGTCGAGGACAGCATCTCGATCCTGCGCGGGCTTCGCGAACGATACGAGGTGCACCACAAGGTGAAGATCCTCGACTCCGCGCTGGTGGCCGCGGCGACGCTGTCGCATCGCTACATCGCGGACCGCTTCCTGCCGGACAAGGCGATCGACCTCGTGGACGAGGCGGCGTCGAAGCTCCGGATGGAGATCACCTCGATGCCGGTCGAGCTCGACGAGGCGGAGCGGCGGATCATGCAGCTCGAGATCGAGCGCGAGGCGCTGCTGAAGGAGACAGACCAGGCCTCGCAGCACCGCCTGCAGGCGCTCGAGAAGGAGCTCGCCGATCTCAAGGAGCAGCGCGATGCCCTGCGCTCGCGCTGGGACCAGGAGCGGCAGGCGATCCACGCGATCTCCGAGCTGCGTGACGAGATGGATCGCACGCGCGTCGAGGTGGAGCAGGCGCAGCGAGCCTACGACTACAACAAGGCCGCCGAGCTCCAATACGGCAAGCTCAAGGAGCTCGACCAGAAGCTGCAGGAGCAGGAGCAGGCGCTGATGCGGCTGCAGTCCGGCGGCAAACTGCTGAAGGAAGAGGTCGACGCCGAGGACATCGCCGAGGTCGTCAGCCGCTGGACGGGCATCCCGACCAGTCGCCTGATGGAGGGCGAGATTCAGAAGCTGGTCCACATGGAGGACCGCCTGCACCAGCGGGTGGTCGGCCAGGACGAAGCGATCGAGGCTGTCTCGAACGCGATCCGGCGCGCCCGGGCCGGCCTGCAGGACCCGAACCGGCCGCTCGGGAGCTTCATCTTCCTTGGCCCGACCGGCGTCGGCAAGACGGAGCTGGCCCGCGCGCTGGCGGAGTTCATGTTCGACAGCGACCAGGCGATGGTCCGGCTCGACATGTCGGAATACATGGAGAAGCACTCCGTCAGCCGGCTGATCGGCGCGCCTCCAGGCTACGTCGGCTACGAGGAGGGCGGGCAGCTTTCCGAGGCGGTCCGGCGGCGGCCCTACAGCGTGGTGCTCTTCGACGAGATCGAGAAGGCGCACCCGGACGTCTTCAACGTCCTGCTGCAGATTCTCGATGACGGGCGCCTGACGGACGGTCAGGGGCGCACGGTGGACTTCCGGAACACCGTGATCATCATGACGTCGAATCTCGGGTCGCAGTTCATCACCTCGCTCGGCCAGGGCCGGGACGACGAGATCCGGCATCAGGTGATGGACGCGCTGCGCGCGAACTTCCGGCCGGAGTTCCTGAACCGGATCGATGAAACGATCATCTTCCGGCAGCTGACGCGCGAGCAGATCGGCGAGATCGTCCAGATCCAGCTCGAGCAGGTCAGCAAGCGCCTGGCGGAGCGGCACATCACCCTCTCGCTGACACCCGAGGCCCGCGAGACGATCGCGACGCTGGGGTACGACCCGGTCTTCGGGGCGCGGCCGCTGAAGCGTGTGATCCAGAAGCAGATTCTCGATCCGCTGGCGCTCAAGCTCCTCAGCGGCGAGGTCCACGAGGACGAGACGGTCGTGGTCGACGTCGTGGACGGCAACTTCGCCTTCCGCGGCACGCTCACCGGCGCGCCGGTCGTCGCCTGACGCCACCCACCAACGCCCCGGCACCATGCAGGTGCCGGGGCGTTGCCGTGTCCGAACGGCAAAAGATGCAGAATCGTGACACTCGTCGAAGCCGGCCCCGCTATACTTCCTCGGGATACAACGTCGTCGGCAACGGAATCGGGAATGGGAGAGGGGCAGTCGGGATGGACTTCGTGTTGGATGTCTTGCGCACGGTGCGGATGATCGGATTCGTGGCGGTCGCGATTCTCGCGCTGGCCGCGCTCTTCATGATCGTCTTTGGGCTCGCGACCGGCATGGACCGGCGGATGAGCGAGTAGCGCACGGCCCCGCATGCCCGGAACCGTTTCTCACGTCCCGACGTTGTTCTCGGTGGATCACTGATCCGCTTTGGGTCCTGTCGTGGTGGGATCAGGAGACTCGCGCAGGGTCGGTCGCAGCCCGTCGCGCCTTCCGATGTCGCCGCTGGTCGTCTATCGGGTTTTGGTCACGTTTCTCCGACTGAGGAAGGAGCCCTCGTTGTCTGAACGCACAGGAGCCAGGATGGCTTCAGAGACACATGGACGTCCCATGGCGATTGCCATGGCGTTTCTGCTCGTCGCAAGCTTTTTCTCCGCGGCCGTCGCCCTCAACGCCGGGGTGACGCGCGTGTCCGCGCAAGCGGCCGATTCCTCACTTGCCGAGGCGGTGCCCGCCGATTCCGTCTTCTACATGGAGATCCAGCTCGACCAGCAGTCCGACCAGTGGGTGAAGACCTACGAGCTGCTGGACCGTGCCGGCCTCTCCGACCTCGCGCAGCAGGAGGCTGACGCCTCGCCGGAGCAGGTCGGCCAGATTGCCGAGATGTATGACGTCACCGGCACGGCGGCGCTGGTCTTTACCTCGCTCGACCTCACCACCGGCGACGCCGTCAGCGACATCTCGAACGAGGCCTCGTCGCTGACAACCGATCCGCTTTCGGTGGCTGACAACGGCGTGCCCGAGGGCTTCGCCGTCGTCTTCGAGCCGACGGACCCGGACGCCCTGTACGCGAACCTGCAGGACCTGGTCGCCAGTGAAGCCGAGGACAACGGCGCGGCGGTGGAGACCACCGACTACAACGGCGTCGAGATCCAGTACTGGGAATCGACCGACGAGTACACGGACCCGACAGCCGTCGCCCGGATGGATGACCTGGTGGTCCTCGCCGTCCGCCCCGATGATATCGAGCCGATCATCGACACGGTGAACGGTGACGAGCTCTCGCTCGCCACGTTCGATGGCTACACGTCGGTCAAGAGCGCCCTGGCGGACGACTCGCTCGTCTTCGGCTACGTCAGCACGGAAGAGTTCGTCGCGGCCGCGGTGGCCGAGGATCCGGACCTGGCGGAGAGCCTCGACATGTTCGCCGGCTACGCTGGCTGGAACCTCTTCGCCGACCGTGATGGCTTCCGCCTCGACACCGTCCAGGTGCCGGCCGAGGGTGCCAGCCTGCCGGCGCCGGCTGCCTTCGACCCGACCCTGGCCGAGAACGTCTCCGCCGACACGCTTTACTTCCTGGACTCCAACGACCTGGCCAGCACGGGCATCTTCGACCTGCTGGGTGTCACGCTGCAGTCCGCCTTCTCCGAGAGTGACGCGACGGGCCTCGGCACGCCGGCGGCGGTCGCGACCCCGACGGTGGAGGAGGTCTACGCGGAGCTCGAGGCACAGCTGGGATTCAATCTCCAGACCGACCTGTTCGACCAGCTCAATGGCGAATACGGTCTCGCCTTCTCGGCGTCGGACGTCTTCAGCAGCGCGCCGGAGATCAACGCCGTGTTCGTGGCCGACGTCGCCGACGCGACGACCGTCGCCGACGTGACCGACAAGATCTCCTTCATCCTGAGCTCCGGCCTGGGTGACGAGGCCGAGCTGAGCTCCCGCGAGGTTGCTGGGACGACCATCACCTCGATCACGATTCCGGACCAGGGCGTGCCGCTGACGATCGAGTATGGCGTCGTCAATGACCAGCTCCTGATCGGCGTCAACAAGGGCATCGACGAGTATGTCGATGGCCCGGCCAACCCGCTCGCCGACGACGAGGTCTACCAGGACACGCTGGCCGCCCTGCCGCGGCAGAACATCACCGCCGTTCAGTACGTGAACCTCGGCGTGCTGCTTCCGATGCTGGAGGAAGGCGCCACGATGATGTCCGGCTCCATGGACATGCAGGACGCCGACGAGGCCTGCGGCGACTACGCGACGCAGGAAGAGGCGCAGGCTGCCTATGACGCGGACAGCTCCACGAACTGGATGCTGGACCTCGACTTCGACGGTGAGGCCTGCGAGGACTACTTCGGCGGCTCGACGGACGCCAGCGCGACTCCGGTGAGCGTGACCGAGAACCTTCATCTGCTCTCCATCGGCACCGTCACCTTCTCGGATGGCGAGACGATCGGCAGCAGCACCATCCTCCTGATCGGCGAGTAATCGCCCGGGAGCCGCGCGTACGGTGTACGCTGACGGGTGATGCGACAATGATGTCGCATCACCCGTTTTGTCTTTCCGGGCCGTGGCCGCCCATCGTGTGCCAAAGGACATGTATCCGATGAACGAAACCCTGCTGCGCGAGTTGACCCAGGCCGATGGCATCGCCTCGCGCGAGGACCGCGTGCGCGACGTCGTCGTCTCTCACCTGCGCCCGCTCGTGGACGAGCTGCGCGTCGACGCGCTCGGCAACCTGATCGGCCTCAAGACGGGCACGGGCGGACCGCGCGTGGCGATCGCCGCGCACGCCGACGAGATTGGGTTTGTCGTCCGCCACATCGACGACAACGGCTTCCTGCGCATCCAGCCCGTCGGCGGCTTCGACCCCCGTGTGCTGTGCGCGCAGCGGGTGCGCGTCCATCGTCGCAACGGCGATCCGCTGCCGGGTGTCCTGCAGCCGGGCACCAAGCCGAAGCACCTGCTGGAGGCCGGCGAGGGCAAGGAGCTCAGGCTGGACGACCTCTTCATCGATGTCGGCTACACCGGCGACCGGGTGCGAGACATGGTGGAGCTCGGCGATATGGTCACGCTGCGCCGCGAGCTCGAAGTAATGGGCGACGTGGTAGTAAGCAAGGCGATGGACGACCGGCTCGGCGTCTACGTGATGCTCGAGGCGATCCGCGCGGCCGGGGATATCAGCGCCGAGATCGTCGCCGTGGTGACGACCCAGGAGGAGGTCGGGCTGCGCGGCGCGACGACGTCCGCGTTCGGCGTCGAGGCCGACATCGCGATCGCGCTCGACGTGACGATCGCGGGCGACGTCCCAGGCATTCCGGGCGATTCCTCGGTGACGAAGCTGCGCGGTGGCACGGCGATCAAGATCTTCGACAGCTCCCACCTGCCGCACCCGCATCTCGTCCGGCACCTGCGCGACATCGCCGAGGAGCAGAACATCCCGCACCAGCTGGAGGTCCTGCCGCGCGGCGGGACGGACGCGGCGGCCTTCCAGCGGGCGCGCGCCGGCGTTCCGGCGGGAACGATCTCGATCCCCACCCGCTACGTCCACACCGTCAACGAGATGGCGTCCGTCGACGACATCCAGGCCAGCGTCGACCTGCTCGCGGCGTTCCTGCGCGAGGCGGGCTCGCGCTCGTACGCCTATGAGATTCCCGGCGAGGGGTAACGGTTCGGCCCGCCGGGGCGTTGGAGCAGACAGAGACGCACATCGCCTCCCCCGCCGGGAGCAGCATGGAGGAGCCCAGAGGTGACATCACGAATCGGCCCGACCACACCGACGCCGCCCTTCGCGCGGCTCCTTGAGGCCGGCATGGTGCCGCGCTCGCGGCGGGATCTCATGCGAGTGTCCGCCCTGCTCGCCGCGAGCGCGGCGGCCGGGTCCAGGGGCGTCGTCGCCGCCCCGGCACGCCCGGCGACGTCCTCGGCCCGCTTCCAGACCGGCGACACGGAGACTGATGTCGAGATCGCGATCCCGTTCACCCCGTATGGCCAGGACGTGACCATCGATCCGCATCGGACCGTCAACTGGGGGCCATTCTGGGTGATGTTCCCCTATGTCTGGTCGGGCCTGCTGCGCTTCGACGAGAACGGCGCGGTCGAGCCCGACCTCGCGGAGTCGGTCACGCCGAACGACGACGGGACGGTCTGGACCGCGACGCTGAAAGAGGGCATCGCCTTCGCGTCCGGCAACCCGATCACGGCCAATCACTTCGTTATGTCGTGGCAGCGCGCGCTCGACCACACCCAGCTGTCGCCCATGGCGCAGTTCATGGAGCCGCTCAAGGGATACGCCGACGTGCTGGCGGCGACGGCGATCGACGCCGGGTTCAGGGCGGTGGATGATACGACGATCGAGATCACGCTCTCGCGACCGGTCAGCTTCTTTCCGTCCTACCTTGCGACCTTCGTTTGGGCGGTACTCGATCCGGACGTCCTCGCGGCAGACGGCGACGCCGATCCGCTGCTCTCCGGCGCCGGCGCCGGTCCGTGGCAGATCACCGAGTTCGACCCGCTCGCGCGCATTGTGATGGAGCCGAACCCACACTATTGGGCGCCGCCCTCCCCCTCCGTCTCCCGCATCGTCTGGCCAATCGTGACCGGCGGCACGGCGGACGCCACCGCACTGCAGCTCTACCGGGGCGACGAGGCCGTCTCCGCGGACGTCCCGCTCTCCCTGATGGAGACCGTGCAGGGGGACGAGGCGCTCGCCGCCGAGCTGGTCACGATCGAGGATCACTCGTCGGTCACCGCGATCAGCATGGACTTCAACCAGGAGCCATTCAACGACGTGCGCGTCCGGCAGGCCATCGCCGCCGCGATCGACAAGGAGGCGTGGGCGGCCGAGATCTGGCAAGGGACGTACGCACCGGCGACGTCGTTCTCGCCGCCGGTGCTGAAGACGATCGCGAACTACGAGGCGCCGGCGGGCATCGCACACGATCCGGAACACGCGAAAAGCCTGCTCGCGGACGCGGGGTTCGACCCGGCCACCAGCGAGATCGAGATCACCTATTTCCAGCCCGCGCTCGACTCCCCGGAGGACCAGGAGCGTCATCGGCTGCTGCTGCAGGCCATCCAGGACGCGACCGGTGTTGAGATCACCCACAACACGTCGCTCACGCGGGAGCAGATCACGGCCCTCGCACAGGACAACGGCGGGCGCCAGTTCGACATCGTGCAGTGGTGGCTGGCCACGGACACGCCGGCGCTGCTCAGCACGGTCGCGTCCCAGGACAGCCCCTACAACGCCGGGTGGATCAACTGGAGCGCAGAGCTGGAGCCGGTCGACGAGACGGACCCGGGGTCCGACGCGGCGGCGTTCGACGAGCTCGTCACGCAGGCCGAGGCCGAGCTCGACGAGGCGGCCCGGAACGACGACTACCGGCGGGCCGAGGAGTTGCTGCTGCAGGACGCGGTCTACATCCCGCTCGGCTACTGGGTCCAGCGCTACGTGCAGAAGCCGTGGCTCCAGGGCACCCGCCAGGGGCCGTGGAGCGGCCGCACCCCGGTCAGGATCGACGAGGAGGTCGTCGTGCGTGGCCGGCCCGCGACGTAGGACGCGCACACGCAAACGGGCGGCCGGATCACCGGCCGCCCGTTTGCATGTTCTCGTGCCCGGCGGGACTAGCGGCTCGAGGCCGCCGTCTCGCTTAGCGCGGCGCTGCCTTGCCGCTCACGGAACTCGCGGTAGTCGATCATGCTGAACGGGTTGTCGCGCTCGGCCAGCGCCGACAGCATCTCGCGCTCGTCCGGCGCCAGCTCCCCGCCACGCTCGGCGATGTCGGCCAACGAATTGAAGCGATCGACATGCTCCGTGAAGCGCTGCGTCGCGTACTCCTTCGCCTGGCCCGTGGTCACGAGGAACGGCCAGTCGCTGCTCTCGAGCAGCAGCAGCTCACGGGCGGCCTGGTTGAGCACGTCCAGCATGTCGCCCCCGGCGTCGGGATACTGCTCGACGAGCGCCTCCATGCGCGACTCGGCGGCGTGGATCGGCGTCCACATCCACTCGGTGTCGACGTTCATCCACGTGAAGTGATTGCCGCCCATGCCCCAGCTGGACTCCGGCAGGCTCATCACGTCCTCGGGGCTGTGCGCGTCAACGAATCCGGAGGCGGTCGTGAGGTCGACAGAATCGAGCTCGGCGATGCCGCGCAAGACCTCCTTCAACCAATCGACGCCCTCGAACCACCAGTGGCCGAAGAGCTCGGTGTCGTAGTTCGAGGCAATGATGCCGTACTCACCTGTCGCGTCGTGATAGTTCCGGATCAGCTCGTCGACGAGGCCGACGAAATGCCGGGCGTGATCGCGGACGCGCTCCTGGGCGCGCTCCGGGACGTAGGTGGGCTTGCGGCCGAGGTCGACGTCCGGCCCGCCGATTCGCCAGTACTGCATGCCGGAGACGCCGTCCTTGCGGTGAAACTCGCGATACCAGGCATCTCCGGGGTAGCCGAACGCGCCGGACCAGACCTGCTGGCCGGTCCGGTTGTTGCGGCCGAGCACGGCCACTTCGCCGGGCGCATCCCCTACCCAGTAGGAGCGGTAGGTCGTGCCGGGCTCGACCTGCTCCTTGGCCTGCGTATTGACGACGTAGCGGCGGGAGATCGAGCCGTAGACCCCCATCGCCTCGCCGGCGGCCTTGCCGACCGGCTGGCCGCCCTCGACGGTGTGCGTCTCGGTGAAGAAGACACGAATGCCCTGCGCCGCGAGGAACGACTCCAGCCCCGGCCGGCGCACCTCCTTGCCGTTCGTCTCGTCGAGGTACGCGGGGCGGTAGGCGCACTCCGGCAGCCAGATCGCCTTTGGCCGGCGACCGAAGTGCCGCTGGTAGGACGAGACGCCCGTCTGGATCTGGCCGTAGATGGAGGAATCGCGCGACAGGAGCGGCAGGTAGCCGTGGGTGGCGGCGCTGGTCGAGATCTCGACGAGCCCGCGGTCCTGCAGGACCTTCAGCGAGCCGAGCAGGTCCTTGTTGAACCGGTCCCGGAACTCGGTCAGGTTGCGTGAGTACCAGTGATGGAAGTGAACCGCGAGCGCCTTGAGCTCGTCCTCGCCGGCATCCGCGAAGCGCGAGATGTCGGCGGCCGCCCACGCCGCGCGCTCCTCGGCGTAGGTGATGAAGTGCTCGATGATCAGCGGATCGGACAGCTGCTCGGCCAGGATGGGCGTGATGCTGACCGTGACCTTGTAATCGACGCCCTCGTCCGCCAGGTCATGGAGCGCGCTCCACAACGGAATGTAGGTTTCCGCGATTGCCTCGTGCACCCACTCTTCGCCGTGTGGCCACATGCCCGCCTGCCGCGCGTAGGGCAAGTGGCTGTGCAGCACGAAGGTGAATGCGCCCTGGGCGCTTGCCATGAATCTCTCCTTGGTTATCGATACGGACGGTGTCACGGACCGGACACGAGCGCCGCTTGCGCCGGCCCGTCGCACGTATGCTCCCTCCAGCATAGCGGCTGGAGGGAGCGCGGTCAGCGCACGCTTGGTGGCCGCTCCGCGTGGACCCCCGAAGCTGGATCGGTGTAATCATACGGATTCCTTGCCTTGCGACCGTCGCCGTCGGGAATCCGCCCATAGGCATGCGTCAACTCTCGCAGGCCGTCTGCCAACGATGCATCGAGCTGTTCGGGCAGCAGGCGCCACGACCAGTTCCCGAACTGCGTGCCCGGCGTGTTCATGCGCGCCTCATCGCCGAGCCGGAGCACGTCCTGCATCGGCGCGATGGCCGTGTTGGCGACCGAGGCCCAGGCCGCGCGGATGAGATCCCAGGCAATGTCAGAGCCATCGCGGCCCAGATAGCGTTGCACGGCCTCCCGTTCGTGGTCCGGACGGGAGTGGAACCACCCCACCGTCGTCTGGTTGTCGTGGGTGGCCGTGTAGGCGACCGAATTGCGCCGCGCGTTGTGCGGCAGGTAGACGTTGTGGGGGTCCTCCTCAAAGGCGAACTGCAGCACGTTCATGCCCGGGAAGCCCAGCAGCTCGCGCAGCGAGATGACATCCGGCGTGATGACGCCCAAATCCTCGACGATGACCGGGAAGTCGCCCAGCGCTCGCCGCGCGGCGGCGA
The DNA here is from genome assembly GCA_035540335.1 of Thermomicrobiales bacterium. Lineage (GTDB taxonomy): Bacteria > Chloroflexota > Chloroflexia > Thermomicrobiales > UBA6265 > UBA6265. The sequence continues at coordinate 15,325 of DATLHE010000362.1, forward strand.
ACACCTCGCCGCCCGGGGCGATCTCCCAGTGGCCGCCGCTGGCGTCCGGCGCGCCGAACGGCACCAGCCAGGCGGCGGCGAAGCCGCGGAAGTGGTCGACGCGAACGATGTCGACCATGTGGCGCGTCCAGGCGATGCGCTCCGTCCACCACGCGAACCCGCCGGCGCGCATCGCAGGCCAGTCGTAGACGGGGTTGCCCCACAGCTGGCCGGTGGCGGAGAAGGGATCGGGCGGCACGCCGGCGACGAACGTCGGGTAGCCATCGGCGCCGAGCTGGAACAGGTCCTGGTGCGCCCAGACGTCGGCGCTGTCGTAAGCGACGAAGATCGGGATGTCGCCGATGATCCGGATGCCGCGCTCGTTCGCGTAGTGGCGCAGCTGCTGCCATTGCCGCTGGAAGAGGAACTGGACGAACTTGTGGAAGCGGACGTCGTCGGCCACGCGCTCGCGCCACGCCGCCATCGCCTCCGGCGTCCGCCTGCGGATATCCTCCGGCCACTCCGGCCACCAGCCGCCGCCGACAGCCTCCTTGATGGCCATGAACATGGCAAAGTCGTCGAGCCAGACCGCACCCTCCTGGACGAAGGTCTCGAACTCGGCCCGGAGGTGGCTGGCCGCGCCACGGCGGAAGCGGTCGAACGCGGCGCGAAGCATCCGCATCCGGAACGGCACGACGCGCGGGAAATCCACCGCGTGCTCAGGGAACTCACGAGCCGGCGTCAGCTCCTGTTCCTCCAGCAGGCCATCGCCCTGCAGCCACGCCAGCGAGATCAACAGCGGGTTGCCGGCGAACGCGGATGGCGAGGAGTAGGGCGAATCGCCGAAGCCGGTCGGCCCCAGCGGCATCACTTGCCAGAGGCGCTGCCCGCCGCGCTCCAGCCAATCGATGAAGCGGAATGCGGAGTCGCCAAAGTCCCCGATGCCGTGCGGGCCGGGGAGCGAGGTAGGGTGAAGCAGGATGCCGCTCTCGCGGGGAAAGACCATGCGGAAGACCTTTCGTGAGGCTGCCTGGACACGCGAATGCCTGAAAGAAACGACGGCGTCGCCATCTCCCGGGGGACACGACGACGCCTGACACGGTGACGAATGCGCGGACCTTACTCCGCGGGCTCGATGAACTCGGCCGCGACCCAGCCGGTGACGCCGTCGACTTCGATGCGCACCCACGCCAGCCCCTCCTCGCCCTCGCGGACGACCGGATCGCTGGTGACGGTCACGCCGACGCCCGCGCCGAGCGGGCCGGTGCCGATGAGGTCGCAGTCGGACCCGGGTCCGGCGCGGAAGTTGAGATCTTCGAGCACGACGTAGGCGGGGTTGTCGCCTGAGAAGGCGGGCACGTTGTCCGGCTGGCAACTGGTGACGGTCACCGGTGCCGCCGCGGGCGTGCTCGTGGCCGGCGTGGCTTGCGGCGCGGGCGTTCCGGCCTCTTGGGGCGCGCCGGTGGTGCCGTCGCTGACGGGCGCTCCGGCAGGCGTTGCCGGGATCGTGCCGGTGGTCACCGCCGGCGTAGCGACGGGCGTGCTCGCCACGACGGCGGGCGAGGCCGCCGCGCCGGTCGGGGAGGAGAGGTCGATGTTTGCGGGCGGCGTCTGCTGCTGGGCCGCGGGACTCGCGACCGGGCTGCCGGGGAAGGCCGGAAGGGTCGCCGTCGGCTGAGGCTCCGGCGTGGGCGTCGGTTTCTCGTCATCGCCACCAAGCGCGCCGCAGCCCGCCACCATGAGCGAAAGGAGCAGGATGATCGCGCCCCGCATCAGGATCGGTCGCCGTCGTGACATCGCGTGCTTCACCATCACCTCCACTCCATGGTCCGGGGTGCTACCGTCGCCAGGACAGCGCCAGTCGTCCGTTTGCCTGTTGCGGATGGCTCACGCGAAATGGGATGTGGGCGCACGATGACAGAGCCATCATGCCTCGTGCACGATTCGGACCAACGATTGCCACTCCACTTATGGCTCCTCGAGGCTGTCACGGAGAATGTCCATGTGCTCCAGCGCCAGGCCGGTGCCGATCGCAACGCAGGAGAGCGGATCGTCCGCCACATAGCAGGGCACGCCAGTCACCTCGGTCAGCAGGTCCGGCAGGTGCCGCAGCATCGCGCCGCCGCCGGTGAGAATCATGCCCTTGTCGATGATGTCCGATGAGAGCTCCGGCGGCGTTTCCTCCAGCACCGCCCGCACGGCGCCGATGATCGCCTCCAGCGGCTCGGTGATGGCGTCGGTGACTTCGTTGGCGTGGATCTGGATGGTGCGGGGCAGGCCGGCAACCTCGTCACGGCCGCGGACCTCCATCACCTTGTCCTCGTCGAGCGGCATCGCGCTGCCGATGGCGATCTTGACTTCCTCCGCCGTGCGCTCGCCGACGCGGAGGTTGTACTTGCGCTTGATGTGGTTGCTGATCGCGTCGTCGAACTTGCTGCCGCCGACCCGGAGCGAGCGGGCGACGACGATGCCGTTGAGCGAGATGACCGCGACCTCCGTGGTTCCCCCGCCGATGTCGATGATCATGTTGCCGGAGGGGTCGGCCACGGGAACGCGGGCGCCGATCGCCGCCGCCAGCGGCTCGCTGATGAGGTAGGCCCGCCGGGCGCCCGCGTTGAGCGCGGATTCGCGCACCGCGCGGCGCTCGACGCCGGTAACACCGGCGGGAACACAGATCATCACGTCGGGACGAATCAGCGAGAAGCGACCGACCGCCTTGTTGATGAAGTACTCGAGCATCTTCTGCGTCACCACGTAGTCCGCGATGACGCCGTCCCGCATCGGACGCACGACCTCGATCGTCTCGCGCGGCTCACGCCCGAGCATGTCGCGCGCCTCGACACCAACCGCCTTGACCTTTCCGTCCTTCGCCGAGATAGCGACGACCGACGGCTCGTTGATGACGACGCCGCGGCCTCGCAGGAAGACGAGGACGTTGGCGGTTCCGAGATCGATTCCTACTTGCTTGGGCACGCGTTACCTCTCCGATCCGGGATCGGTGCTGTGAGACTTTGCCGAAGTCAGGGTGGTTCGGGACGCACGAGGGATCGATCCGTACGGCGCCGGACTGTACTATGGGCCGTGCGTACCCCTGACCGGCAGAGCCGGGGCAGACATCTACGGCGACAAGGGTATACCAGTGGTTACCAACGGTGCACCATTTGAAGAGGAACAGGTCGTCCGTTCGCGTCTCCCACGCCGCCAACGTGCGGACGACACCGCGGTTGGGGCCACAGTCGCGCCGGCGCCCTCCGACCGGGAGCGGGCGATCTGCGTCGCGGCAATCAGCGTCTTCGCCGAGACGTTCCCGGTCCAGCACCGGCGCGGGATGACGACAGTCAGGCTGCGGCAGGTCGCCGAGATCGGCGCGGCGACGCTCTTATGCGACTGCCTTCACGAGGGGCCGCACGAGTGGCCCCCCGCGCTCCAGCCCATCGTCATGGCGCCATCAGCCGGCAATGGCGTCGAGGAGGGCGAGGTACTCGGGGAGGGTGTCGCCGCCGGTGACGGCGCGGACGACGGGCTCGTCGACGCTCCCGAGGAAGGCTCCTAGCCCCTCGCGCACCTGCGCGGCGGTGCCGGCCGCCACGGCGGTCTCCATCGACGTGAACCCGAGGCGCTCGAAGTTCGCGGCGTAGCTCGGGATCGCCGCATAGCGATCCGCCTCCGAACGCAGCACATCGATCGCCTTGTCACCGAGCGCCACGCGGATGTAGAGCGCGACCTCCGCGGGATGGTCCGGCTGGTCGCCCAGGTCCCGCTCCTTGTCGGCCATCGCGCTGCGAGCACCGTCGGGCGTCAGCCAGTTGAGCAGCACGCCGTCGCTCTCCTGCACGCCCAGGCGGCGCATATTCGGTCCGAGGGCGCCTACGACGACCGGCACCTGCAAGCCGCCGCGGATCACGGGAATCGCGTCGCGGATCGTGCCCAGCGGGCTCGGGGGCTTGCTGGCGCCGATGCCGATCAGCAGCCGGTCCACCGGCAAGTCCCGATCACGCACTGTGGCGGCGACGTGGTCGGCCGGACGCCGGTCCATCGAGATGACGCCCGTCGCGAGCCGGATGCGCGACGTGACCGCCGCCGCGACGCGCAGTGAGGCGAGCGCGTCGCCGTTGGGCGTGTCGTTGATCCAGAGGGTGCGGAAGCCGGCCTCCTCGACGCGCGGCGCCAGCTCGCGCACCACGGCGTGGTCCAGCGCGCCGGTCAGCCCAAACCCCATTCGCGACGTGTCGAGTGCCATCGTTCGTTCCTATCGCTTCTGCTGAAAGCCGAGCCCGAGTCGCTTCAGCGACGCGTGCCGGCCTTGCCCGATGATCAGGTGATCGAGCACCGCGATGTCGAGGTGCTCGCCCGCCCGCACGAGATCGATCGTCAGGCTGACGTCCGCGCTGGAGGGCGTCGGATCGCCCGACGGGTGGTTGTGGACAAGCACGATCCCGACCGCGTTGTGCCGCACGGCGTCGCGGAAGACCTCGCCGGCCCGCACTTGCGCCTGGTTGGCGCTGCCCTGGTAGACGGTGCGGATCGCCAGGACCTGGTTCTTGGTGTCGAGCAGGACGACCCGGAGCTGCTCCTGCTCCAGCGCCGCCATCTCGATGCCGACGAGGTTGATGACGTCCTCCGGCGACTCGATCTTCGTCCGCGCGCCGGAGAGCGCGGCGAGGCGCTTGCCAAGCTCGAACGCCGCCTTCACCTTGGCGGCCTTGGCCTCGCCCACGCCCTTGACGCGGGCCAGCTCGACGAGGTCCATGCGCATGAGGCCCGGCAGGCCATCGTGGTGGCTTAACAGACGATCTGCCATCGATGTCACCGACTCGCCCTTCATGCCGGTGTTAAGGATGATCGCCAACAGCTCGCTGGTGCTCAGCGAGGCCGGTCCCGCGTTCCGGAGCCGCTCCCGCGGCCGCTCGTCGGGCGGCATCTCGCGCAGCATGAGGCGGTAGGGCGCGACGTCGCCTTCGCTCATCTCACTGCCCCGCCGGCGCATAGGCCGCGACGATCATGCTGTAGTAGGAGGGCACTTCGTAGGAGAGGAAGCCGACGTCGAGCGGCGTGACCTCCTGGACGCCCGCCAGCATGAGCGTCTGCCAGAGGCCGTCGATCGCGGCCGCCTGGACGTCTTGCTCAGGCAAATCGATGAGCCCGAGCAGGTCGTTCGCCTTCACCGCCGCGACGACCTTCTCATCGACCTCGGCCGATTTGGCGTTGTAGCCGTAGGGGCCGTCGTCGCGGTGGCAATGGCCCCAGTCGCACGAGGCGATGAAGCCGATCTTGCGCTCGTCGGCGGCGAAGACGTCGGCCAGCGCGCGGCCGAAGTCGACCATCATCGGACGCGGCAGCGCCCGCGACGGGGTGATCAGCACCACCGGCGGGCCCGCATCGCCCTCCGGTGCGCTGGCGAGGACGTTGCCGAAGCTCTCCACATGCCGGTGGTGCCCGGTGAACCAGAGCGGCGTCATCGCGCCCCAATCCATCGGCGCGACGGCCTGGTCGGCCCGGTTGCCGCCGAAGCCGGCCATGGCGACGGGGATGTCCCGCTCGCGGCAGGCGCGCCCGATCGACTCGATCAGCGGCCGGTCGCACGGCACATTCATCTCGACGCCGCGATCGCGCAACGTCAGCGTCCCGGCGGCGCGGCCGACGTCGGCGACGCACATGAAGCCGTCGACGCGGATGCCGTGCGGGCCGGCGAGGACGATGGCCTCGACGCCCGCCTCCCGGAAGCGGCGCCCGGCCTCCTCCATCGCCTGGCGCGTCGCCATCGCGCCATCGGCGTCGTCGCTGAGCCTCGGGATGAGCGGGAACCCATGCGGCAGGATCGCCGCGGTCACCAACGCCATGCACTCGCTCCTCTTAGGTGGATTGGCGCGTCGCCCCCGGGACGATCTGCTCCGCAACGACGGCGCTCGGCTGGATGCGTGTTTCCTTGACCAGAAATGCCAGTGTAAGCGACGCCAGGAATCCCGCAATCATCAGCGCGATGGCGCTGCCGTTAAGGCTCAGCGCGCCGGCGATGACGCCGACGAGCATCGGCCCGACGACCATGCCGGTGTCGCCGATCAGCCGCCAGATGCCGAGGAATTCGCCGGTCGCGCCCTCCGGAGCGAGGTCGGCGCCGAGCGTCATCATCGAGCCGGAGCCGAGCCCATTGCCGAGACCGATCACCACCCCGGCCAGCATCAGCGCCTCGAAGGAATGCGCGAACGGCACCGCGCCGATGCCCACGGCCATGATCGCGAAGCTCGGAACCGAGGCGAACTTGCGTCCGAAGCGGTCCATCAGGAAGCCCGCCGGAAAGAACATCGACATATCGACGACCGCGGAGACGGTCATCACGGTCCCGATCTCCGCCGGGTTCAGGCCTAGCTGCCTGGCGCCGATGAGCGGGATCAGCAGCTGGCGGCCCTGCCTGATCATCTGCGCGAAGAGTTGGGCGATGCCGGCGGCGCTGAGGTCGCCGGCGTTGCGACGGATCGTTTGCCGCACAATCGCCCACCTGGCACGGCTGGAGCCCTTGCGGGGCAGGTCGTCTTTCGTGTCCCGGGGGATGAAGATCGCGGCGGCCGTGACGGCGAGCACGCCCATGAAGCCGGCCACGAAGAAGGCGGCGTGCATGCCGAAGGCGGTGGCGATGATGCCGCCGATGGCGGGACCGCCGAAAAGTCCGACGCGGTTGATGCCGCCGAAGACGGCGATCGCGCGGCCGCGCCGCTCGATGGAGATGGACTGGGCGATGAATGCGTGGCGCGAGAGGCCCCAGAGCGCCGTGCCGACGCCGGCGAGCAGCCGCAGGCCGACGATGCCCTCGGCGGAGAGCGGGTAGGCGAGCGCCATCGTGCCGACGATGACCAGCGAGCACCCGAGGAGCATCGAGCGTCGCAGGCCCAGCCGATGGAGCACGACGCCCGCGGGCACGTCGGTAACGAGGGTACCGAGCGCCGCCGCGGACGTGATGAGGCTGATGACCATGTACCCGACGCCGAGATCCGCCGCGAAGAGCGGTAAGGTCGCCAGCAGGAGGCCCTGCCCCAGCGCCAGGAGGGCGGTTGGGAGGTAGACCGCGAGCACGAGCTCGGATTGACGCATGAACGATCCTTCTAGCGGAGCAGCACCGGGGATCGACCTGCGCGCGACGCGAAACCGATCACGCCGGGGATCGTATCAGAGCGGGCCACGCCTGCGAAGCCGTCGTCCCCGCCACAGCCCCGCGGTTCAAGGCCGGGTTCCGCCGCGTTGTATACTTTGGAGACGGAAGTTTGCCCGGAATTTGCTCGGAATCGTCCGCTTTTCCTGGGTCTTCCGGTCCACCACCCGCCATTGACGCGTCGGCCCTGACATCGCATCCCACACCATGGGGCACAGCAACGACGCATTCATCGCACAGGAGATCCAGCTTTGGTGCTACGACGATTGTTTCGCCGTCAAGCCGAGCCTGACGTCCAGCTCGACAAGGGGCTGGAGAAGACACGGCGCGGCGTCTTCAGCGAGATCACCCGGCTGTTCGACCGGTCGGAGATCGACGAGGAGCTCTACGAAGACCTCGAGATGCTCCTCATCCAGGCCGACGTGGGCTGGGATGTCAGCCAGCAGCTCGTTCAGGAGCTGCGGGACCGCGTGCGCAACGAGCGCATCGTCAACCCCGCCGACGCCCGCGAGATCCTGCGGCTGGAGATGACCCAGCTCCTCGAGCTGGCCACCCGCAACCGCCGGGTCAAGATCCTCCAGCGCGGCGTGCCGTGGGTCATCCTCGTCGTCGGCGTCAACGGCACCGGCAAGACGACCTCGATCGCCAAGCTGGTCGAGTATCACCAGGGCTTCGGCCGCAGCGTCATGCTCGCCGCGGGCGACACCTTCCGCGCGGCGGCGATCGACCAGCTCAAGGTCTGGGGCGAGCGCCTCAGCGTGCCCGTCGTCGCCCACCAGCAGAATGCGGACCCCGGAGCGGTGGTCTTCGACGCCATGCAGGCCGCGCACAATCGCAACGTCGATGTGCTGATCATCGACACCGCTGGCCGGCTGCACACGAAGTACAACCTGATGGCGGAGCTGCACAAGCTCAAGAAGATCATCCAGAAGCACGTGCCGGAGGCGCCGCAGGAGGTCCTGCTGGTCATCGACGCGACGACGGGCCAGAACGGGCTCATCCAGGCCGCCGAGTTCACCAAGTCGGCCGACGTGACGGACATCTTCATCTCCAAGCTCGACGGCACGGCCAAGGGCGGCATCGCCTTCTCGGTCGCCAAGGAGCTCGGCACGCCGATTTCCTACATCGGCACCGGCGAGCGTGCCGCCGACATGGCGGAGTTCAAGCCGGACACCTATGTGGATTCGCTCTTCTTCGGTGAAGGTGAGGGCCTCTAGTCCATGTTCGAGACACTCTCCGATCGCCTGAACGAGACGTTCGGCAAGCTCGGACGGCGTGGCCGCCTGACCGAGAAGGACATCGACGACGCGATGCGCGACGTCCGGCGAGCGCTGCTCGAGGCGGACGTCAACTTCAAGGTCGCCAAGGACTTCGTCGCCGCCGTCCGCGAGCGCGCGCTCGGCCAGGACGTGATGAAGTCGCTCACCGCGGCGCAGACCGTCATCGGCATCGTCAACGAGGAGCTGATCAAGATCCTCGGCGAGGCCCAGGCGCCGCTGCTGACGCCAGAGCGTCCGCCGCAGATCATCATGATGGTCGGCCTTCAGGGCTCCGGCAAGACCACGCACAGCGGCAAGCTCGCGGTCCACCTGCGCAAGGGCGGCCGGAACCCGCTGCTCGTCGCGGCCGACGTCCAGCGCCCGGCCGCGATCAACCAGCTGCAGGCGCTCGGCCGCCAGGTCGACGTGCCGGTCTACGAGGAGGGCACCGGCGTCTCGCCGGTGACGATCGCGGAGAACGCGGTCCGCTTTGCGCGGGAGCGCGGCCACAACCCGGTCATCATCGACACCGCCGGACGGTTGCAGATCGATGAGCGCCTCATGCAGGAGCTCGTCGACATCAAGGATCGGATCGACCCGACGGAGATTCTTCTCGTCGCCGATGCGATGACGGGCCAGGAGGCCGTCGGCGTGGCGGAGACGTTCCACGACCGCCTCGGCGTGACCGGCCTGATCCTGACGAAGATGGACGGCGACGCCCGCGGCGGCGCCGCGCTCTCGATCCGCGCCGTGACGGGCGTGCCGATCAAGTTCATCGGCACCGGCGAGAAGCTGGACGCGCTGGAGCCGTTCTACCCGGACCGGCTGGCGAGCCGCATCCTCGGCATGGGCGACGTCCTCTCCCTCATCGAACGGGCACAGGAGCAGACCGACGAGGGCGACGCCCAGCGCATGCAAGACCGCATGATGAAGGGGCAGTTCGATCTCGAGGACTTCCTCGACCAGCTCCAGAAGATCAAGAAGATGGGCCCGCTCAGCCAATTGATGGAGATGATTCCCGGCGTCGGCCAGCAACTGCGCCAGGCCAAGGCGCAGATCTCCGACGACGACTACAAGCAGGTGGAGGCGATCATCCAGGGCATGACGCCGTGGGAGCGGCGGCACCCGGAGCGGATCGACCACTCGCGCCGGCGACGCATCGCCCGCGGCAGCGGCGTCCAGCGCCAGGACGTCAATCGCCTGCTCTCCCAGTTCAAGGACATGCAGAAGATGATGGGCCAGTTCGGCCAGATGGCGAAGAAGGGCAAGATGCCCAAGAACCTGCCCTTCGACTTCTAGCCGAACGCCGGAATCCCCCGCTTATCGCGGGGTTTCCCGGCGTTCGCATTTCCGGCACCGACGCCGGGGAGGACCATGGCCATGAGCAGCAAGGCACACGGCCCGGCCAGCGAGGCGGAGCCCTCGGAGCGGTTACGGTTCGGCGGCGACACGCGAATCACGCCGTCGATGGAGGACTACCTGAAAGCGATCTACCGGATCGAGCAGGAGGGGCAGCCCGCGACCACCCAGCGTCTGGCCGAGCACCTCGCGCTCAGCGGCGCCTCGGTCACGAACATGATGAAGCGGCTCAACGACATGAAGCTGCTCGTCTACAGCCCCTACCGCGGCGTCTCGCTCACCGAGACCGGCAACCGGGTCGCGCTGGAGGTCCTCCGCCATCACCGGTTGCTGGAGCTCTATCTGCAACAGGCGCTGGGCTTCGACATCGACAAGGTCCACCAGGAAGCGGACCGGCTGGAGCACCATGTCTCCGAAGAGCTCGAGGCGCGCATGGAGCAGGCGCTGGGCTTCCCCGAGTTTGACCCGCACGGCGACCCCATCCCGCAGCGCAACGGCTCGCTGCCGAGCATCGCGGACGTCGCGCTGTCCGACCTCCCGGACGGCACGGCGGGGTCGGTGAGCCGCGTCAGCGACCGGCACCCCGAGGATCTCCGCCACATCGACCGCCTCGGCATCCGGCCCGGCGCCCACCTGGTAATGCTGGAGCGCAAGGCGGACGGCGACCTGCGCGTCCGCCTGGAATCCGGCGAGCATCGCATCTCGACGTCGATCGCGGAGGGCATCCGCATCCTGATCGACGAGCCAGCTCAGACGAAGCCTATTTCTTGAGCCATTCGTCTCGCAGCGCTTCCCGCGCCGTGACCGGGAGCTGCGGCGTTTGGTACATGTCCGCGGCGCGACGTTGCCGCATGGCCTCGTAGAGCGACACGGCGCAGGCGACGGATATGTTGAGGCTCTCTACCATGCCCTGCATTGGGATGAAGACCGTGCCGTCGGCGCCGGCGATCCCCGCCTCGCTCACCCCCCGCATCTCATTACCGAAGACCAGCGCGGTTGGCTGCCTGAAGTCCAGCGCGTAGAGGTCGCGGCTCTCCTCCGCCAACGCCGTCGCCCAGATCGCGAAGCCCTCCGCGCGCAGCTTCGCGTAGCCTTGCTCGATCGACTCGTGGAAATGGAGGCGGATCCATTTCGCGGCGGACGCCGACGTGGTGCGGCCGAACGATTTCCGTGGCGGCTGCTCATGGACGTAGACGAGGTGGACATCGAGCACGCCGACGGCGTCGCACGAGCGCAGGACGGCGCTGGCGTTGTGCGGGTCGTGCACGTCCTCCAGGACGACCGTCAGGGTCGTCTGGCGCCGCGAGAGAACGTCCTCGATGCGCTCCTGACGGCGTGACGTGCGCGGCCACTTGCTCGTCTTCGCCTCGCTCGGCGGCGAGAGCTCCTTCCGGTTGCGTGCGCGTACCATCCGCTGCCCCCTAGGTCCGGCGACCGCTGCCCCGCAGGCGCTGGATGAAGGTCTTGTCGTGCTCGATGCCGCGCTCGCGCTCGAACTCCCGCTCGGACGTCGGGGCGTTGGGATCGATGACCTCCACGCCGAGGCCGGCGAGCACGAAGCGGTTGACGACGGCGGCCATGAGCGCCGGGCCGAACGCCACCATCGGCAGGACGAGGACCGTCAGCACGATGCCGACGACCATGATCAACAGGCTCAGGAACAGGGAGGAGAACGGGCGCGAGACGAGCACATACATGCCACCCCGGAAGGCGTTGCGCAGCCCGGACTCCATCGTGCCGGCGACCGCGAACATGTAGATCATCAGGATAAAGACCGAGATGAACATGATCGCCCACAGCGGCACGAACGCCGCCAGGAACGACCCGGTGCCGGTGAAATAGGTGATGTTCCAGAAGAGCACGACGAGCACCGGCACCGTGCACAGGCCGATCACCCAGCCGCGCTTGACCGCGGACTTGAACACGGCGACCGCCTCGGGCACGTCCGGCCGGCTTACGAGCCGCCGTGGATCGGCCATGGCGAACAGCGTGACCGTCGCCGGGGCCAGCAGCAGCCCGACGAGCGGGGCGAGGACCAGCACGAGAAAGAACGGCAGCGTCAGGAAGCCCAGCACGAGCGGCACGGCGCACAGCCACCACGCCAGCGACATGCCGACCATGAACACGAACTGCTCGAACACGTCGCGGATACCCCGCCAGACCAACCCGAAAAACCGCACGCGGTACCGCCTTCTCTTCGTATGCTTTCGAACGCGGCCGACCGCCGCACCTCTCTGGGAGGGAATTGTACGCAATGCCACCGGTCTAATCGCCGAGCACCTCGACGATCCGCAGGACGAACCGGGGATCAAAGCGCGGCGCGCACCGCGAGCATGACCAGGTCCCCCGCCGCTTGCGCGGGACGCGGATGCCGCAGCCCGGGCAGCCATAGACGTAGCGGTAGGGCCGCCGTGTGACCGGGAGCAGCGCCGAGCGCACCTCCTCCAGTGTCGTGCCGGTCAACTGCGCCACGCGGTGGGCGATGCGGTCATGCCCATGCTTCGCGTGGCGCCGGTGGTCGCCGTCGAGATGGTCGCGCATGTGCACGAGCTCTTCCGCGACGACGATCTCCAGCGCCCTGGGTTGGTCGAGGTCGATGCGCTCGAGGTTGATGAGCACCGCGTGGACGCCCTGGCGGCGAAGGAACACGTAGGCGCCGCCATATGCGGAGGGGACGCGCCGGCCGAGCCAGCGGCCGAAGACGTCGCGTTCGGTGGTGACCCAAAGCATTGCAGCCGGCAGCCGCAGGCGCTCGACGTACACGTGCACCAGCGGCCACACGCGCGGATCGCACGCCTCGTAGCGCGGTGCGGCTTGTTCGCCGTCCGCTTCCGATCTCTCACCCATCGACCTGAGCCGCATTGTCCGTGTTTCGCCTATGCTTCAGGTGCGTGCGCATGCGTATCGCGTTTCGGCCGCCGCACCAGCCTTCACTCGTCTGTCGTACCAAAGGTACTCCATGAGCTCGCATGTCATCGTCGCCCCCTCCATCGAGACGTTCTTTGGCCGCACGCCCGGCGCCGACCGCACCCTCATCGACTGGCCGGAGATGCTGGCCTGGTTCGAGGAAATCGAACGTGCGTCACCCCGCCTGCGGATGGAGTCCATCGGCCAGGCGACAGACGGCGGCGAGATGGTGCTGCTCACGATCGCCGACCCTGCCACCATCGGGGCGCTCGACTCGGTCCGCGATCGGCGTCGCGCGCTCGCGGACGAGGCGCTGCTGCGCGACCCGGCCAACGAAAATGGCCGGTTGGCGGGCGACAAGACGGTCGTCCTGCTCACGGCAGGCATCCACGCCACCGAAGTCGGCGGCGTGCAGCTCATGCCGGAACTCGTCGCCGACCTGGCGCTCTCCGACGACGAGGCCGTCGCGCGCATGCTGGAGCACGTCATCCTGCTGATCGTGCCGACGCTCAACCCGGACGGCATGGATCTCGTCCATCGGTGGTACCGCGACACGCTCGGCACGCCCGCGGAGGGCTCGGCGCCGCCCGCGCTCTACCACCGCTACGCCGGCCACGACAACAACCGGGACTGGTACACGCACGCGCTCGTCGAGACCCGCAACACCGTGGAGCACGCCCACAACCCGTGGCGCCCGCACATCGTGCTTGACCTGCACCAGATGCAAGAGCACGCGCCACGCTATGTCGTGCCGCCCTACATCGATCCCGTGGAGCCACACGTCCACCCGCTCATCAACGCACTCTCGACCGAAGTCGGAGCGTTCGTCGCCTCCCGCCTGGTCCAGGCGGAGCGGCCCGGCGCCTGCTCGGGGGTGATGTTCGACTGCTACTCCCCCACTCGCGCCTACCAGCATTACCATGGCGGCGTGCGCATCCTCGCGGAGGCCGCGAGCGCGAAGCTGGCGACGCCGGTTGCGATGGACGCCGGTGAGATCAAGCCGCAGCGGGGCTTCGACGCCAACATCCCGAGCGTGCACAACCCCGTGCCGTGGCCGGGCGGCACCTGGCGGCTGCGCGACATCATGGACTACCACCTGACGACGATCCACGCCGTGCTGGAGCATGCCGCTTTGCATCGGGACGCATGGCTCCGCAACCAATGGAAGATGCTGGCCGACCAGGTGCACGAGGATCCGCCCCTGACCTTCGCAATCGCGCCGCTCCGCCACCAGATCGACCCGCCGGCGACCCGCGATCTGATCGCTATCCTCACCGGCGGCGACGTGACGGTTGATTATGTCACGCAATCCAATCCCTCAGTTCCCGCGGGCAGCTTCCTCGTGCGAGCGGACCAGCCGTTCGGCAGCTACGCGCGCGCCCTCCTGGAGCTGACGCCCTACCCGGTGCCGGCGCGTGCGGCGGGCACTCCGTCGGCGATCCCATACGACGTCACCTCCCACTGCCTGCCGGTGCACATGGGCGTGGATGTTCGCCGCATCGATGGCGAGGCAACGGTCGAGAGCCGACCGCTGGCGCCCGGCGACCTGACACCCTTCACGCCGCTCGTCGCCAGCGACGTGACGCGCGATCGCTGGCTGGCGATCGACGCCCGGAGCCACGTCGCCGTCTCCATCGCCGCGCGAGCGATCGCGAACGGCGCGGACGTGCGCCGGCTGGTCCGGCCGCACTTCGATGGCGGGCGCGTGCTCCCCATCGGCACATGGCTCGTGACCGATGACAACGCGTTCGCGGCCATGGCCGACGCCAATCGCCATGCCCTGCGGACGTGGCTGGTGCGCCCGGTGGCGACCGGCACCATCCGCCAGCGGATGCCGAGGATCGGCCTGCATCTGTCCTGGCGACCCAACGCAAGTGACGGCGGCTGGATGCAGCTGGTGCTCGAGCGCCTGGGGATACCGTTCGACGTGCTTCGCGACGCGGACTTCTCGTGCGGAGCGATCGGCGACTACGACGTCATCGTCGTGCCCCACGTGCCGGGCCAGGAGCTGCTCGATGGCAACAGCGAGAAGGTGTACCCGCCGGCCTACGCCAATGGGCTGGGCACGGCCGGCATCGCCGGCCTCCTCGGCTTTCTCAAGCACGGCGGGTACCTCGTCGCCATCGATGGCAGCGCGCGGGCGCTGATCGAGGCGATGCGCCTGCCGGTCGACCTGCCGACCGTGGGCCTGAAGCCGGCCCAGTTCTCCTGCCCCGGCTCGATGCTGCGCGTGGTGGCGGATCCGACCCACCCGCTGACGCTCGGCATGGACGAGTCGATCACGGCGTTCATGAACCAGGA
>DATLHE010000363.1:0-2256 GCA_035540335.1 Thermomicrobiales bacterium
TCGAAGCGACGCTCGGCGAATGGATGTCCCGGTTCCGGGCGATGTTCGCGGGCGACGATGACGCGTGGCGCGTCTTCCTGCGCCAGTCGGTCGCGATGTGGCTCGACTACCCGGGCCTGACGGAGGCGGAGCTCCAGCGTGTAACGGCACCGGCGCTGGTACTGATCGGGGACCGGGACGACCTGGTCCCGATCGAGGCCGCGGTGGCGATGTACCGGATGCTGCCGAACGGCGAGCTCGCCGTCTGCCCGCACACGACCCATGCCCTGCCCTTCACGCACGCGGCGTGGTTCGCCGCCACCGTGCGGGAGTTCCTCGACCGCCACATGGCGGCGTAGAAGCGATCCTGCCGGCGTCGTTGGGTCATCGGCGCGGAGCGTGGGAAGGGGCCCGGGTGAGGGCGCGTGTGATCAGGCGGACCAGGGAAACGTCGCGGCGCCCATCGCGACCACCAGGCCAAGACAGATGAGCGCGATGCCGGTCGCCGCTACCGCCCGCGAGCCAAGCGGAAGCACCTTCTCGGCGAAGACGACGAGCGTGAGCACAAGCATCCACGCCAGGCTCATCACCCCCGCGGCGACGAGCACCGCGAAGAGCATCCAGCAGCAGCCGAGGCAGTAGGCGCCGTGCGCCACGCCCATGCGGAGCGCGCCAATGCGGCCCTCCCGCCAGTGGGTCATCACGAACCCCATCGGCGACTGGCAGTGGCGGAGGCAGACGGCCTTGAGCGGCGTGAACTGGTAGAGCCCGGCGGCGATCAGGATGGCGCCGAGGGCCAGCGGAGCCCATGTGTCGCGTGCCGCCACCCCAAGCCGGCCCGCGAGGTCGCTGGCAAGCTGGATCGCGGCCCACGTCGCCGCGCCGATCCCGATCCAGACGAGCAGGTACCCGGCCGTGAAGAGCCAGGTGGGCGCGAACGCGCGTCCCGTAACCTGGCCTCTGGCGGCGACCTTGTGGAAGAGGAGGATCATCGGCGCCGCGGCCGGGAACATCATCGCCGCCATCATCACGGACCACGCCAGCAGGAAGGTGAGGAACGCGTCCCACGACCAGCCCATGCCCGACATCCCCGACGCCGCCATCTCGCCCATCGAGGTTGCGGGGGGCATGGCCATGCCTAGGTCGCCGGGGGCTGAAGGGGCGTTCTGGCCGGCGCCCCGGACGACGACGCCCATCGGCATGTCCATCGTCCGCGCCTGGTGGATCGTCAGCGCCCAGGCGCCCGCCGTCAGCACCACCAGGACCAGGAGCAGCGCGAGCTCACCCCGGCTGAGGGACAGCGAGGCCCCGCGATGCGGGCGGGCGCCGTGGGCCATCGCCTGCTAACCGTTGGACCACTGGATGCGCGCGTAGTGCCCGTTGCGGCCGGAGTTGTCCCAGTGCATACCGTAGTCCGACCACGTGCTGCCCTCATCGCCGACAGCCATGACGACACCCTCTGGCGCGAACGGGTGCGCATTGGCCGCGACCACCTCCACGTTCTCTCCCATTGCGCTGGGAACGGGCCGCACGGCCAGGTGCATGACGTCCGGGATCTCGACCGACCGGCGCTTCCCCGCGATGGCGAAGGTGATGGGTGCCGTCCTGATGCCGCGGACGTCGCCGATGAGCGGCGCGAAGCCGCCCATCGTGCCGCCGGCCTGCCCGGCGAAGATCGCCTGGATGGCCTGTTGCTGCCGCTCGTCGGCGCGCTCGTCGACGTACAGGGCGACCGACCAGTTGCCCTCGAGCATCGGTCCCGGCGTGCGGGCGATCATCGCGACGTTGAGATCGTCGAGCGACACGTCGCCGAACGTGCCCTGGTCGAGATGGAAGGCGAACGCCACCTCGCACGCGCCCTCGGTCGGGGACGCCGCGAATGGCTGCTGTGTCGAGAACAGGCAGGGACAGACGACGGTGCAGTTGCAGTTCTCGAAGTACTCTCCCTGTAGCGACCAGGAGGGGGCTGCGGTGGCCATGGTGGCGTCCTCCGAATGCTCCAGAGTTGCCAACGTGCAGGCCGCCTTGGGAGAAGGGCACATCCCGGCCCGCGTGACGGCAGGGCGACCAAATGAGGCGTGGTGGCGGCGATCCTGGAGGTATCGTAACGATCAGTTTTCTCTGCGCCCTCACTCTACTCCCGTCGCCACGGCGTCGCTATGACCTCGAAGGATGCGATGACCTATTGGGGCTGACCGTCGCTAGCCCGTCACGAGCGTGATCGAGAAGCCGTCCCAGCCCTTGGCGCCGACCGTCTGGATCGCGGTCGTCTCCAGC
>DATLHE010000364.1:0-4207 GCA_035540335.1 Thermomicrobiales bacterium
AGGTCGCGCGTGATGATCGGCGCCGGGCCGTCGAGCACGCCGAGCATCTCCAGCGAGGGCCGGGCGCTGCGCATATGGCCGCTGGTCGCGATCGCCCACGGCACCTGCAGCGCGGTCAATGTCTCCAGCAGCTCGCGGGCCCCTCGCAAGGGGCGGACCTGGCTCGCCAGCGGCGCGAAGAATTCGCCGTGCAGCGTGCCGATGTGCCTGACGCGCTCCGGGTCGATCGGCTGGCCGATCTCACGCAGGAGGGCGTTGACGAAGAGGCCGCCGCTCATGCCGATTCGCCGGTGGATGCGCCAGACGGAGAGCTCGATGTCCTCCGCCTCCAGCGCCTGCCGCCATGCGAGGACGTGCTGGTAGACGCTGTCGACCAGCGTGCCGTCCAGATCGAAGATCAGCGCCGGCACGCGCCGGACGCGCGTGCTGATGGGTTCCGGGTCGCTCATCGCCTGGGTCCTTCCAGCGGCGCGGGCCATCGCCGCACAGTCGTGCCCGATGCCGTCCAGTATCCCCGATGCGGCCGGTGTTCCGGTAAGCTGGGAGTACGTACATTCGTGATCGACGCCGGGGAGGACCGTTTGAAGCACACGACGAACTACGCGGACACGTTCATCTGCATCGCGGAGGATTCCACGGCGGGCACGGGCACACCGCCGCCGGAGAAGGCGGACAACCCCTCCATCGCCTCCCGCACATACCGGATGATCAGCGAGCACCCGTACCGGTACACCTCCGACGACGTCGTCTTCACCGTCCACGCCGACCGCAAGCAGATTCCCGAGGCGGAGCGGGAGGACGCCCGCGCCGCGTTCTTCAGCAAGGGCCAGCCCTGCCTGCGCGCATCTGATCTTGGCAAGAAGTACGGCTGGGGCATCCACGCCGACGCTGAAGGCCGCGTCGCCCTCTTCGGCGTCGAGACGGAGGAGTACGAGCGCCTCGCCTCCGGCGTGTCGGACGACGGCCAGCCCCTCGCCCTCACCAGGGCCATGCGCTCGTCTCGACGATAGGTGTCCAAAACGGTAAGGGCGATTGTCGAACGGTTGGCTTCTTGAAGGCTGCATGATTGCGTAACAGGTGTATCAGTGAGAGGGACGGGCCAGCGATCACAACGCCTCCCGTCCCCCGAACAATTCCCTACCACCTAGCCACGCGGAGATTTTGCCAGATGGCTGTGCCGGCACGCCCGAGATCGGGCCTCCATAGGATTTGAGCGGCGTACCGACTATATAACCAAATAGGTCTGTGGCTGAGCGGGCGAGGCTGGATGAGTTGTGGCATGTTTTCCAGGACGCTTGGGTCCGAACGCATTGGCCTTAACCTTCGCATGACGACGTTTGTCGTGTCGCGGCAGGACCCCACGGCATCAACGTTCATCACATCGTTGACGTTTTCGCGGTGAAAGAAGATGCCCTCGGGGTTGGGAGGGTAGCCAGGATGCGGGAGTACTGCATGTATGGACGCCAGAGTCGCCTTTGATGGACGCTTGGCGGGCGACTGTATTCAGTGCCCTTCTTCGCATCGCTGCCACGAGATGTCGTGGTGCATGGTTGACATTGCAAATATCGGCAGATATAGTGCACTGCATCTAAAGAAAACTCACATTCGTGTCCTGGAGCGGCCAAGTCCTACCGTCAACCCTTGTACTTGGACAACAGGGCGTCGATAAAACGTTTTATCACCTCGTTTTCCAAACGCGCCGCATCCGACGCCAGGGAGCCCCACGCGATGACCGAAGGAGCCGTCGACCCCACATTCGCATCCACCGCGGCGGCCGATCCTGCCCGCCCGTCCTATCACGTCGTCTCTCCGGCCAATTGGCTCAACGATCCCAACGGTCTGATCCAGCGCGGCGACACCTACCACATGTTCTACCAGTACAATCCCCACAATCCACGCTCCGAAACCAAGCACTGGGGGCATGTATCCAGTCGCGATCTCGTCCATTGGACCCATCTGCCGATCGCTCTCGCCCCGGAGCTGGACGGCCCCGATGCCGATGGCGTCTATTCCGGCTGTGCCATCGACCTCGGCAACCACGTACTGCTCATGTACACCGGAGTCCGCGGCGAGCGCCAGCTTCCATGCGTGGCCACGAGCAATGATCCCGACCTGGTGACGTGGACCAAGTACCCGGGCAACCCGGTGATCACGCAGACCCCACCCGAACTCGACCTCGTCTACTACCGCGACCACACCGTCTGGCGCGAGGACGACACCTGGTACATGGGCATCGCCTGCCGCATCCGCGATGTCGGTGGCGCCGTGCTGCTCTACCGGTCCGACGATCTCCATCACTGGGAGTACGTGCATCCGCTGGCCACCGGCAATCTCAATCGCGACGATCCGCTCTGGGCAGGAACAGGATGGGAGTGTCCGGATTTCTTCGTCGCCAACGATGGCCGGCATGTGCTGATCGTCTCCGGTCATGACGATCATCCACGGACCGTGATCTGGATGACCGGCGCATTTGCCAACCACCATCTCGAGCCGTCGGCTCGTGGCCTGGTCGACGGGGGCCCGAGCTTCTACGCACCCCAGAGCTTCACCGACAACCAGGGGCGCCGCGTGATGTTCGGCTGGCTCCGCGAACGTCGCAGTGTGTCAGCACAGGTGACTGCCGGATGGTCCGGTGCGCTGACCCTGCCGAGAATCCTGACCGTCGATGCCGACGGCATGCTGGTCACCGCGCCAGCGCCTGAAAATAACCTGCTGCGGATGCGCACGCTCGACGTCGCGGTCGGTGTCGCTGGAGACACCACGCTCAACGGGGAAACGATCGAAGTGCTCGCCACCTTCCGTGCCAACACGGCGGCGCCGGTCGGGTTGACCGTCCGCGCCAATCGCGATGGGAGCGAGGCAACGCGAATTACCTGGGACTCACGAAATGGGGTGATGTCGGTCGATACCCGAAACGCCAGCATCGCACCCGGCACCCAAGGTGCGCTGAGCACCCTGCCCGTTCTCATATCCCAGGGAAGCGACGTGTCGATGCGCGTCTATCTCGACCGCTCGGTGATCGAGGTCTACCTCAACGACCGGGCATGCATCAGCGAGCGCGTCTACCCAGCCGATCCGGCCAGCACCAAGGTGACGGTCATAGGCCCGGACCAGCTCGTCTCGCTCGCGGCGTGGGATATGGGGAATGCGTTCGCCGAGGGGTGAAAACGAGAGCATGTCTCGACAGGAGAGTCTACGTGCCCTCCTCCAGGACATGACATAGGGGCCGAGGAAGGCCAGGATGAGCAGTAAGCAGGTTCGGTCGCGAGACCGACGCATCACGATCAAGGATGTGGCTCGTGAGGCAGACGTGTCGATCACGACTGTCTCGTTCGTGCTCAACGACGCCAAGCGTGCCAACATCAGTCAGGAGACGCGGGAGCGTGTGCTAGCGGCGGCGGCGGCGCCGAACTACCGCCCGAATGCGGCGGCGGCGACGCTTCGCACCAACCGCACGCACAGTATCGGCTTCATTACTGACCACATCGCGGCCAGCGTCTTCGCCGGCGATATTATCCTCGGCGCGCACCAGGCGGCCTGGGAAGCCGGGATGCTCCTGACCATCATCAATACCGGCAACGACCTCGGCGTTACCACCGCCGCGATCGAGATGCTGATCGAGCGTCGGGTCGACGGCATCATCTGCTCCACGCTCGCCCATCGTATCTACGATCCGCCGAACGTGATCGGCGAGGTTCCGGCCGTGCTCCTCAATTGCGCGGACCGGGACGGCCGCTACCACTCGGTAGTGCCCGACGAGGTCCAGGGCGGCTTCCTCGCCACCCAGGCGCTCCTCCAGGCCGGCCACCGGCACATCGGCTTCCTCAATTTCCACAATACGGACGAGTTCGCGAATGGGTATCCACCGGAGCAGGGTCGCCTTGCCGGCTATCGGCACGCGTTGGCCGACCACGGCGTGGGTTTCCGCCCAGACCTGGTGATACCTGCCGGATTTGAGGTGCGCGACGGATTCGAGGCGACCAGAGTCCTGCTGGAGCGTGATGCCGAAATCACCGCACTTTTCTGTGGCAACGACAGGATGGCGATGGGGGCCTATTACGCGTTGACGGAGGCCGGACGCCGCATTCCTGACGACATCTCGGTCGTTGGCTTCGACGACCAGCAGTTGATTTCCACCAACCTCCGTCCGGCGCTGTCTACGGTCGCGCTGCCCTTCGCGGACCTGGGACGGCAAGCGGTGCGGTCC
>DATLHE010000365.1:0-3449 GCA_035540335.1 Thermomicrobiales bacterium
GTTCCGCGCTGGATGTGCGCCGAGAACGGCCAGATGCTGATCGATCTTGAGGGATATGCGGAGCTCGCGACCTCCCTGGCCCACTGGGCCCGCGAGAAGGAGCACATCGAATTCACGCTCTTCGGTCCCTTCAACGAGACCGATCTCGGTCCGCCGGAGGGACCCCTCCTCGCTCCGGCACCGCTCGCCGAGGTGTCGGTGCGCATCGCCGAACGGCTCGCCGCCCTGGGCATGGGCGATGTGGGACTCGTGCTGGCCGACGAGGCGCACTATGGTCTCTACTACATGCAGGAACTTGTGCGGCACCGGGCGGTGCGGGACCGTTTGGCGGTCGTGGGGATGCACTCCTACCGCGATCAGGATCTGAGCGGCGTGCCGGCATTCCTGCGCGAGCACGACCTGACATCATGCCGCTACTGGCTCACCGAATATGGCGATCTGGACCAGACCGGTGAGCTTGAGTGGACGGTGGCCCTGAACTCCACCCGAAGGTTGCTGCGCGGCCTCAACGACGGGGTACAGGGCGCGATGGTCTGGGATGCCTATGACAACTGGCACGACCACGACCGTGCCTGGTCCATCTATGGCCTGCTGCGCACGGCGCACGGCTCCTACACGCCGAAGAAACGGTACTTCGCCGGGAAGCACATCAGCCGCTATGTGCCGGTGACGTCGGTGCGCGTGCACACCGCCTGTAGCGATCCTTCCCTTGCCGTGGCGGCCTTCCGGACGCAATCCGAGGAGGTCACGCTTGTGGTGCTCAACGAGTCGGGCACCGCAAGACGGCTCAACGTGGAGCTGGACGAGCGCTTTGTGGGAAGGACATGCCGTGTCTATGCGTCGGACCCGGAACGCAACTGCGACCAGACGATGATGTTCCCGCTGGCGGCACGCGTCCAGATTCCCCTAACGGCCACGTCGATTACGACGTTCACGAGCGTGGCGTGAGCTCGCTTCCCCTCGCGCCAAGGAGACAGCATGGCAAAGATCAGCATCATCGGTGCGGGCAGCGCCGTGTTCTCGTTGGGGCTTGTCCGTGATCTGTGCCTGACCCCGTCATTGGGTGGCAGCGTGGTCAGCCTGATGGATGTGAATGCGGAGCGCCTCCAGGCGATTCACACCTTATGCGAGCGCTACATCGAAGAGACGGGCGCCGACATCCGCGCCGAGGCGACGCCGGATCGCCGGGAAGCGATTCGCGACGCGGACTTCGTCATCAACACCGCGCTCGTCGCCGGATATGACCGCATGTACGAGGGGTGGCGGCGGGCCGAGCGGCTGGGCTACCGGTTGGGCGGCAGCCTGCACATCATGCACGACGAGCCGTTCTGGGTGAACTTCTACCAGATGCGGTTCTTCGAGCAGGTGCTGCAGGACGTCCGTGAGGAGTGTCCTCGTGCCTGGTATCTGCAGGTGGCGAACCCGGTCCTGGCCGGCGTGACGTACCTCGGTCGCAAGTACCCCGACATCAACATGGTCGGTATCTGCCATGGGTTCGCTGCGGTCTACGAGATCGCGGACTTGCTTGGTCTTGACCCGGATCGGCTCACCTACGAGATTCCGGGTGTCAACCACAACGTCTGGCTGCGCGCCATTCACCACGACGGACGTGACGTCTTGCCGATCCTGGACAATTGGATTGCCAACGAGGCGGAGGGTTACTGGGCGTCGTGTCCCAAGAGCGACGATATGGGTCCGCAAGCCATCGACCTCTACAAGCGCTTCGGCGTCTTCCCCATCGGCGATACATGCACGCCGGGCGGTGGATCGTGGCCCTGGTGGTATCACACCGACCAGGCGACCGAGGACCGCTGGCGCGAAGATCCCGCTGGCTGGTGGCGCCGACACGAGGAACGAGGCGAGTCCAGGGTTGCGGCGATCCGGCAGGCGGCGAACGACCGCTCGCGACCGGTCACTGAGGTCTTCCCCCCGGAGAAATCGCGCGAGGTGATGGTGCCATTCATCGAGGCGGTGGCCGTGGACCGTCCTCGAGTCCTGATCGGCAATGTCCCCAATCGCGGCAACTACGTGCCAGGCGTGCCGCAAGATTTTGCCGTCGAGATCCCGTTGCATGTGAGCAAGCAGGGTGTACGTGGGATCCAGACGGGGGCGTTGCCCCCCGCCGTCATCTCGTACATCACGCGCGATCGTGTTGCCCCCGTGAGCCTCGAACTGGCGGCCTACGATGAGGGCCGACGGGAGCGGCTCGTCGAGCTGGTGTTGACCGACCCGTGGACGCACTCCCTTGACCAGGCGGAGGCGTTGGTCGACGCCATCCTCAGCATGCCGGAACACGAGGAGATGCGACGCCATTATTGCGCGACCTGACCGGGTATCGCGCTGGGTGGCATGGCCGGTGGCAGCAATGAGGTGTGAGGACGGATGAGACTGCAGGGAAAGACGGCGATCATCACGGGCGCGGCGTCGGGGATTGGCGCCGGCACGGCCAGGCTGTTTGCGGAGCAGGGAGCCCGGCTCATCCTCGTCGATCGCAATCGCGAGGGGCTGGAGGGGGTCCGCACCTCACTCCTCGAGGTGGCGTCAGAGGAGGTGCTGATCTGCGATGGTGACGTCGGGGTACGAAGCACCAGTGATTCGGCAGCCGCTCTGGCGCGGCAGGGCGGTCACGCGATCGACATCCTCTTCAATAACGCCGGCATCATGGACACGGGCGACCTTCTCGAGCTCGGCGACGACGCCTGGGACCGGACCATGGCCGCCAACGTTCGCGGGATGTACCTGATGGCGCGAGCGGTATTGCCCAGCATGCTGGAGCAAGGGATCGGATCGATCGTCAATACCAGCTCCGTCATGGCGTACCTGACCGAGCCTCATCATGAGGCCTATACGACGAGCAAAGCGGCCGTGATTGGCCTCACCAAAGCCCTGGCTGTCTCATATGCGGATCGTGGCGTGCGGTGCAACAGCATCCTTCCAGGTTGGGTCGACACGCCGATGAACCTTGCCCTCGCCGACCAGATCGGGGGGATTGAGAAGCTCAACGCCCTCGTCAGGCAGCAACAGCCGAGCGGGCGCATGGTGACCGTGCGCGAGGTCGCCTACGCCGTGCTCTTCCTTGCATCGGACGAGGCGAGCGGCATCACCGGAGCAACGCTCAACGTTGACGGCGCCGCGGGATCGTCGATCTAGCGAGCACATCTCCTCAGATCGCAATGGAAGGCCGCCACACATGAAGATCACACGTGTCTCCAGCCTGGTTGTCAACGCGAACATGCGGAACTGGATCTTCGTCAAGGTCGAAACCGACCAGGACGGGCTCTACGGCTGGGGGGAAGCAACCCTGGAGTGGAAGACCGCCGGCGTCGTCGGCTCGGTCGAGGACATCGGCCGCCTCCTGCTCGGCGAAGACCCGAACCGCATCGAGCACCTCTGCCAGATCATGACCCGCCAGTATTTCTGGCGCCCTGGCATCGAGGGCATGAGCGCGA
>DATLHE010000366.1:0-9950 GCA_035540335.1 Thermomicrobiales bacterium
GTTCGCCTCCGTGAGCTCGGCCGTGATCGGGTTGCCGAAGGCGGCCGCGCCGCCGGCGCCGCGCCACAGGTCGAGGAACAGCTGGTCGAGCGAGTGCCCGGTCTCCGGGATGTAGACCGTGGAGGGCGGCGCCCAGTCCGACCGCGGCTGCTGCGCGGAGGCAGGGAGGAAGCTGGTCAGGAGAAGGGCGATGACCGCCGCGATCATCGCAAGCATGCCGGCGCGCCGGGGCGGGCGTGCCTGCGTCGAATGGACGTTCTGCACTGATTGGTGCCTTTCATTCATGGAGGCGCTGCGAATGCGCCCTGAGCGGGAGGGCATTGAACGCGCATGTCGGTGGACGCCCATTTGGATGGGTGAGCGCGTTCAATCCCTCCCCTACGGGTACGGGAAGGCTCTCTGCAAGCGGCGTTGCCGGCCTAGATCCGGTAGACCTGCAACAGGGCGCGGAGGACGCCGGGTGGAACGGTGGGGGCGACGGCGGTGCCGGGCTCGCCACCGGTGGTGGCGGGGAGGACGACCTCCCCGATCGGGGCGGGGGTGATGGCGAAGCTGGAGTCGTTGCCGTGGGGCATGGCGACGTCGGCGCCGGAGCCGCAGGTGTGCTTCGGACGCGGCGCCGGCCGGTCCGGGACCTGGGTGGATGCGTCGTCGCCCGCCGCATTGCCGGTGGTTTGCCCGGAGGCCGCATGAGCGAGGGTCAGGGAGTCGGTAAGAGGCCCCGCGCTGGCGTGGGTGGCCTTGAGGGCGTCGTGCCCGAAGAGCGCGAGCAGGACCAGCATGCCGAGCAGCGGCAGGTGGCGGGCGCGAGTGGGGATGAGGTTCCGGTATCGTGCGGTTGTCGTCGGACGCATCAGGATCCTGGTGACGCCGGCGGTCTCGCGCGGCACGTTCGCCGTGGCTCGTTGTGTACGGACAGACCGACACGACGAAACTCTATCAAATCTTACGCTCTTTCGCCCGGAGCGGTTTTGGGTGTATCGCGACACGGCCCATGCCGGCGCGGTCCGAGGGTATCCATGCGACGTTGCGGCGCTCCCGCTCGGTGCCCGCGGCATCGAGCGGGAGCGGCCCATTCGCTCAGGACAGGCTTCAGCCTGGGGCTAGCTGCGACGCGTCGCAGCTAGCCCCCGTGGGCCATCGGGTGGGCTGTTGATGCGCGTTTGTCACGCTGGGCGCGCCGCCTTGGCACATCCGTGGCGGGCACAGGTGTACGGTTCGAGCGATTCACATGAGCGACGCACGCAGCGAGGCGGCGGGTTCGCCGCCAGGAGGCCCCCATGAACGCCATCGCAACGAGCGAGCGCACGGTATCGAGGTCCGTCGCGCGCACCACAGCACCGACCTCCCCGTTGGATGACAGACGTCCTCCGGAGGCCATCGGGCCGCGACGGCGCTGCACGTACGCGAAACTGCAGGTGACCGGCCTGATGGGCGTTGCCGAGGCCGTTTGGATCGAGCAGTGCCTGGTCCACGAGGCAGGCGTGATCCACGTCTCCGTGAACCCGGCTACCGGGCTCGCCTACGTCGTCTACGACCTCGACCGGACCCGGGGCGCCACGCTCCGACAGGCGATCGAGCACGTGGGCTTCGGCGCACAGGCGATTTAGCCGAATGCGGCCCGGGTTCGCGGAGAACCCGGGCCACGCTGGCAGCTATGACGCGGGGGTGGCCGCGCCGGTGAGGTCGGCGCGAATGGCCTCCAGCTCGTCGATCTCGGCCTGCTGGTCGGTGATCACCCGCGCGGCGATCTCTTTCAGCTCCGGATGGATGGCCTTCTCGACCGCGGTCCTGGACGAGTCGATCGCCATCTGGTGATGGGGGATGACCTGGTCGATGAAGGCGAGGTCCTTGTCGGCGGCGGCGCAGAAGGTTTGCACCTGCCAGTCGGCGCTCATCACCTGCATCTGGTGTTCGGCGCTGCCCATGCCGGGCATGGCCTCCATCATCATGCCCATCATGGCGTCGTCCATCGCGGCGGGCTCGGGGCTGCCGTACCACTCGTCGCGGAGCTGCTCGAGCTCCGCGATCTCCGGACCCTGGGCGTCGATGATCGCCCGGGCGATCTCCTTGAGGCGCGAGTCGGTCAGCTCGGGCAGGGCGACCTCGGCCAGCGCCATGACGCTCTCGTGGTGCGGGATCATCATGTCGATGTACATCTGGTCGAACTCGACGTGCTGGCCGTGCATGTCGCCGGGCGTGCCCATGTCCATGCCGTGCCCGCCGTGGCCGTGGTCCATCATCCCCGCGGCGGGCGTGGCGAGCGCACCGCAGCCGGCGGTGGGGGATTGCGCGGTGGTCGAGGTTTGGGCGCCGAGGAGGGAGGCGCCGAGGACGCCGGCGAGGGCGAAGGTGCGAATAGTGGTCTTCATGTGGTGATCCTTCCGTTGGATGCCTGAGCTGGCCTTGGGCTGCCAGAGGGCAGATAGAGAGTCTGCCCGTACGACTGCTCCGGCAGGGGTGCGCGGCTACGATCGCCGGTTGTGGGCGGTCCGGTTCTCAGGTCGGCCACCGCCCGCAGCTGCGGCCCACAGAGGCAGGGCCGACCGTACGGCGGACGAGCGTGGAAGGATCAGTTCAGGAAGACCTGCAACAGGGCCCGGCGGACGTCGGGCGGGTGGTCAGGATCGACCCAGGTGATGGGGAGGGCCGGTCGCGCCGCGAGTGGCAGCGCGTCGGCGACGATCAGGGCAGGCAGATGGCCGGTGGCGTCGAGGTCGTCGCCGGGTTGGGGGCGGATACCGATGGTCGGCCCGCACGGCACATCCTGGTGGTCCGGCGCGACGACGTGCGGGGCCGACGCGTGTGCCGCACCATGGCCAGCCGCGTGGGGGTTGGCCGCCATGATCGCGTCGTGGCCGAGCACGATCAGGAGCATCCCCAGGGCGATGGCGGCGAGATGGGCGGCGGCGCGTCTCACGCGGCGTTCGATCCTTCGTCCGGCACGATCTTGACGCCGCGCAGCAGCTGCGCGTTGAGCGCGACGATGATCGTGGAGAGGCTCATCAGCACGGCGCCGACCGCCGGCGAGAGCGAGAAGCCGATCGGGGCGAGGACCCCGGCGGCGAGCGGGATGGCGACGATGTTGTAGCCGGCCGCCCACCCGAGATTTTGCACCATCTTGCGGTAGGCCGCCGACGAGAGCCGCCGCACGCCGGAGACGAGCCGGGGATCGCTGGAGGCGAGGATGACGCCGGCCGATTCGATGGCGACGTCGGTCCCGGCGCCGATCGCGATGCCGACATCCGCCTGGGCCAGCGCCGGTGCGTCGTTCACGCCGTCGCCGACCATGGCGACGCGCCGTCCCTTGCCCTGCAGCTGTTCGACGACGTCCTGCTTGTTCTCGGGCAAGACCTGCGCGAAGACCTCGTTGATGCCGAGATCCTTGGCAACCGCCTGGGCGACCGGCTCGGCGTCGCCGGTGATCATCACGACGCGGACATCATGCTCCTGGAGCTCCTGGACGGCGTCGGCGGACTCCGGCCGCACCGCGTCCTCGAGCGCCAGCGCGCCGATGACCTCGCCGTCGCGGACGACATGGAGAACGGCCGCGCCGCGCCCAGCCCACGCGTCCGCCTGGCTCCGGATGACGTCCGGGACCGTCAGGTTGAGCTCCCGCAGCATCGTCGGGCCGCCGACGCCGAGCGTCGCGCCGCTCAGGGTGGCCTGCACGCCACGCCCGGCGAGCGCGCGGAAGTCCGTCGCGCGGGGGATGTCGACGTGTCGCTCGCGCGCCTTGGTGACGATCGCGCGGGCGAGCGGGTGCTCGCTGTCCATCTCGACGGCGGCGGCCTGGGCCAACAGCGCGTCCTCGTCGCCATCGGCGGCGATGACGCCGGCGACGACGTGCTCGCCGCGCGTCAGCGTGCCGGTCTTGTCGAAGAGGACGGTGTCGACGTTGCGCATCCGCTCCAGCGCGAGGCGGTCCTTGACGAGGACACCGTTGCGGGCGGCGACCTCGGTCGAGATCGCGATCACGAGCGGGATTGCGAGGCCGAGCGCATGGGGGCACGAGATGACGAGGACGGTGACGGTACGCTCGATCGCCTGGTCGAGATCGCCGAGGAGCCACCAGACGACGAAGGTGAGCGCGCCGGCGGCGGTCGCGATGTAGAAGAGCGCGGCGGCGAAGCGGTCGGCGAGTGCCTGGGCGCGGGAGCGGGAGGTCTGCGCCGCGGCGACCATCCGCTGGATGCCGGCGAGGGCGGTCTCCTCGCCGGTGGCGCCGACGCGGAAGCGGATCGAGGAGCCGGCGACGACGGTGCCGGCGACGATGCGATCGCCCTCGCCGCGGGCCACGGGGCGGGATTCGCCGGTGATCATCGACTCATCGAGCTCGGCGGCACCGGACTCGATCACGCCATCGGCCGAGACACGGCCACCGGGGCGGACGAGGACGAGGTCACCCTGCCGCAGGTGGCTGATCGCAACCTCCTCGGTGCGGCCGTCGACGATGCGCTCGGCGGTCTCGGGCAGGAGCTCGGCGAGGGCCGCGAGGGCGCCCTGGGTCTGGCCGAGGGCGCGCATCTCCTGCCAGTGGCCGAGGAGCATGATGGTGATGAGGAGCGTGAGCTCCCACCAGAACTCCATGTCGAGCCAGCCGAAGGTGGTCGCGAGGCTGGCGAAGAAGGCGACGAGAATCGCCATCGAGATGAGGAGCATCATGCCGGGCTGGCGCTGCCTGATCTCGTCCCAGCCACCCTGCAGGAAGACGGTGCCGCCGTAGACGAAGACGACGACGCCGAGGACCGGCGCGACCCAGTCGCTGCCGGGGAATTCGGGCATGGAGAAGTGCAGCCAGTCCTGCACCATCTCGCTGTAGAGGACGACCGGGATCGTCAGCAGCAGCGAGATCCAGAACTTGCGGCGGAAGATCTCCTCGTGGGCACCGTGCCCGCCATGGCCGGCGTGCCCGGCATGGGCGCCATGCGCCGCGTGCTCGCCATGCGCCATCTCGTGCGCCATCGCCTGCGCGTGATGGTCGTGCGCGTCATGCCCCGCGTGCGCGTGGCCCGGGGCAACGGGTGTTGATGTGTGCTTCTCGTGGTCCGTCATGGTCCCGTTGGGCGTCCGGCCCACCTCCTCAATGCCTCTACATACCCCCTATGGGTATTCATGTCTCCATGATACATCACCGTGCAACCCCGTTAGGGGTGGCCGCCGTATCCTTGCAGGGCGGCGCACGTGGACGCCGTGACGCCGTCGTTGAGGAGCGAGAACCATGCCGTTGTTCCATCGACCGTCGCTGCGCTCGATCATTGCCCGGGCGTTGCTGCTCGGCATCACCGCCGGGATGCGCTCGCAGACGCCCATCGCCGCCCTGGCGCGCTATCAGCCGCAGGCGCCGCGCGGCGCGGAGTGGGCGCACTGGCCGCTGCTGCGATCCCGGTTCGGGCGGGTGCTGCTGCAGCTGGGGTGGCTCGGGGAGCTGGTGGCGGACAAGCTGCCGGTGACGCCGCCGCGAACGAACCCGGGGTCGCTGGGGGGCCGGATCACCTCCGGCGCGATCGTCGGGCTAGCGGCCGGATCGGAGCGGCATGGCGCGGGGGCCAAGCTCGGCGGCGCGCTGGCCGGGGCGGTGGGCGCGGTAGTGGGCACCTATGGCGGCTACCACGCGCGCAAGCTCGCGGTGGAGACAAGCGGACTGCCGGATCTCCCGATCGCGCTGGTCGAGGACGGCACCGCGGCCACGCTCGCGCGGGCGGCGGTACGAGGCTAGGCAATCGGGACTCGCGCAATTGCCCGGAATCCTGCCTCTCCACCCGTACGAGTGGGAGCGATCGAGCGGCGTCCGGATCAGTCGAGCGGGGCACCCTCGCGGCGGGCGGCCCGGTCGCCGATCCAGAGCGCCAGGGCCGCGGCGTCGACGCGAAGCGTGCCCGGCAGGGCGAACGCGTCGTGTGTGAGGGTCTGGTTGGCGGCGGCCATCCAGCGCGTGAAGCGGGAGCGACGTGCCAGCCACGCCTGCGTGAAGGCCTCGTCGGCGCCGAGGGTGACGGTCCGTGTCCGGCGCACGCTGAAGACACCGACGCTGCGGAGCTCGTGCCACGGCAGGTCGACCTGATGCGGGATGTGGATGCCCGTCGCGTCGATCACCACCGGCGATCCGGCGTCGATGTACTGGCGGATCAGCGAGGGGATGCCGATCACGCCGAAGACACCGACCGCAAGCACGCCGACGGCCCGGACCGGCCACCACATGTCCGGCCCGAACACGAGAGCCAGCCCGATCGTCGTGAGCGCCACCGCGCCGAGCAGCGCGAGGATCATCTTGCCGCGCGAGGGATGGAGCGTCACCTGCCCGGTCGTCGCCAGCTCGTGATCCCAGGCCGCCATGGCCTGGGTGGTTTTCTCGTCGCGCATGGACATCGCTACCGCGCACCTGGGGCGGCGATCTCGTGCGTCTCGTCGAGGCCGGAGGTGGTGAGGGCCTCGCCGATGTTGCCGTAGCGGTAGATGCCGGCGAGCTTGCCGTCGCGCACGGTAAACGCCGTCGCCAGGCGCTGGCTGCTGGTGACGGCGCCGTCGGCGCCGCGCCACTCGGCGACCTGCTCGACGACGACCGTCTCGCTATCCGCGAACCAGCGCACCGGCTGCATCGTGATGCTGGCGCGGCCGACCCACTCGTGGAGCAGCTGCCGGCCGTGGCCGGTGCCGCGCGGGCCGCCGATCGCGACGTCGTCCGTCGCCAGCGCCATCACGTCGTCGGCCTGGCCGTTGTTGAGATACTCGTGGAACTTCCGCACCGGGTCGAGATCGGGGGTGATCGTCATGCTCGTCTGTGCCCTCCTCAGCGTGTCGTTCGATGTCCGCGCCAACTATACGGTCTTCCGGTTGGCACATGTGCGGGCCTGACGCATACTTTGAACGTAGATATTCCCCGCACGTCTTCCCCCCGGAGCCCGCAATGACCATCACCACCATCGAACAGCTCGAGGCGCTGCGACGCGTCAACCGCCTGACGACGAAGCTCCTGCGCGAGCTCGAGGCATACGCGAAGCCCGGCATGACGACGCGCGAGTTGGACGACTACGCGCGGGCGTACATCGCGAAGCTGGGCGGCGAGCCGGTCTTCGAGACGCAGGCGGGCTTCCCCGGGGCGATCAACGCCAACCCGAACGACGTCGTGGTGCACGGGGTGCCGGGCGAGTATGTCCTGCGCGACGGCGACATCCTGACGATCGACACGGGGATCCTGCTTGACGGCTTCGTCGGCGACGCGGCGACGACGTTCGCGATCGGGACGCCGACGCCCCGTCACCAGCACCTGATGGACGTCACGAAAGCGGCGATGGACGACGCGATCGCGGCGGCGAAGACGGGCCGGCGCGTGGGCGACGTCAGCTGGGCGATGCAGTCGCGCGCGGAGAAGAGCGGCTGCAGCGTGGCGCGGGGGTTCTGCGGGCATGGGCTGGGGGCGCGGATGTGGGAGGAGCCGAACGTGCCGTTCGCGGGGCGGCCGGGCACGGGGGCGGTGCTGACCGAGGGGATGGTGTTCACGGTCGAGCCGGTGGTGATCGAGGGGCATCACGAGTACCACATGGCGAACGAGTGGGAGGCCCGCACGAACGACGGCAGCTGGGTGGCGCAGTACGAGCGGGCGATCATGGTGACCGGCAATGGTGGGGTGGTGCTGAGCGGGGATTGAGGGGTGTTCAAAGAGGTAGGCACGATCGGCCCTCGTGACGGCGAACAGTGAACGGTCAGTCGGGACAGTTCGTCCCGCATCCTGAATAGCCGCCATTCTGAGCGAATGCGAAGAATCCCCCGGCGAAGCCGCTGGCCGTCAGGCCAGATGATGTCCATGGGAATCCTGTCCGCGCCTCCGGCGCGGTGCGCTTCGCGCGGGGAATCTCATGGCCGAGCCGCAGGCAAGAAGCGAAGGGCCCGCTCCCGCTTCTCGTCCTTCGGACTCGGCCCGTGCGGGCCCTTCCTTCGGTCAGGATGACGGGGGTGCTGACGGAGGCATCGTTCCAAAGGGATGACCCTGCGATTGCAGACGTCCCCAGGCGCCCAGGCCCGGGGCTACCGGGGCAGGCAGGGTCGCCAGCAGATCAACGATCAACACACCAGGGGCGGCCGGATGGCCGCCCCTGGTGTGTTGTGTCCGTGCCTGTTGCCGTGTCTAGTAGATCTCGAGGTAACGGTCGCGCTCCCAGTTGGTGACGTGCATGCGGAAGGCGTCCCACTCGGCCGTCTGGGCCTCGACAAGGCGCTCGAAGACGTGCTCGCCGAGGGCGTCGCGCACGACCTCGTCCTTGCTCATCTCGGCCACCGCCTCGCCCAGCGTGGCCGGCAGCATCGGGATGTTGCGGCGCTTGAGGTCCTCGTCCGTGAAGTGATAGAGGTTCTCCTCGACCGGGTCCTCGAGCGGCAGCTCGTTGACGATGCCGTCGATGCCGGCCGCGAGCATCGCGGCGAAGGCGAGGTAGGGGTTGCAGGACGGGTCGGGGCAGCGGAGCTCGATGCGGGTGGCGTTGACATTGCCGGCGCGGATCGCCGGCACGCGGATGAGCGCCGAGCGGTTCGTGCGCGCCCAGGCGACGTAGACCGGGGCCTCGAAGCCGGGGACCAGGCGGCGGTAGCTGTTGACCAGCGGCGCGATGACGGCGGCGAGGCCGCGGGCGTGCTTGAGCTGGCCGGCGATGAAGTGGCGGGCGATCTTCGAGAGGCCGTAGGGGTCGCTCTCGTCGACGAAGGCGTTCTTGCCCTTGCTGGTGTCGATGAAGCCGAAGCTCTGGTGGACGTGCATGCCTGAGCCATTGATGCCTTCGATCGGCTTCGGCATGAAGGTGGCGTGGAGGCCATGCTTCTGGGCGATCGCCTTCAGGATGTACTTGAAGGAGACGGCGCGGTCGGCGGTCGGGATGGCCAGGCCGTACTCGAAGTCGATCTCGTGCTGGCCGATAGCGACCTCGTGGTGGCTGGCCTCGACGTCGATGCCCATCTGGTCGAGGGCGACGACCATGTCCTTGCGGACGGTCGAGGCGAGGTCGGTGGAGAGATCGAAGTAGCTGCCGCGGTCGTGGGGCAGGGTCTCGATGCCCTCGCCATTGCGGGCGAAGAGGAAGAACTCGAGCTCGGGGCCGGCGTTGTAGGTGAAGCCGAGCTCGGCCAGCTTCTCGAGCTGGCGGTAGAGCACGTAGCGCGGGTCGCCGGGGAATGGATCGCCGTTCGGGTTGTGGACCCAGCAGATGACGCGGGCGGTGGTAAACTCGCCGCGCTCCCAGGGGATGACGGCGAAGGTCGAGAGGTCGGGCTCGAGGTACATGTCCGACTCGGCGATGCGCGCGAAGCCGGCGATGGACGAGCCGTCGATCCACTGACCACCCTCGACGATGTGGTTGAAGATCTTGGCCGGGACCGTCACGCTCTTGACGATGCCCATGACGTCGGTGAACTGGAGATTGATGAACTGGACGCCCTCGCGCTCGATCAGCGCGTAGATCTCTTCCGGCGATGGCTGCGTACCGATCAGGGTGGCTCGCGTGTCTTCGATGGTGGCTACCACGTCCAGTTGTCTCCTCGTTGACCTGTTCCCGGGCGCCCAGCGCATCCCGGCATGCCGTTTCTGCACGAAAGTAGCCTACCGGGTTGAGGAAATTGAGGGCATCGTGCAGTTTGGTGAGATTCGGGCACGAACTTTGTGCAGATTGCACATCGATTTGGGCGATTGTGGCGCGTTGCACAAGCGGGTTCGTGCGGACGGGGCAGGTGCGAGGCTGGAGGTGGTTGAGGGGGCCGGCACAAGGCCGGCCCGTACGGGGCGACCCCATGTCGACCCCCTTTAGCCATAGGGCGGACATGAAGGGCTCGCCCGGCCGAGCGCCTCAGCGCGAGAAGCGGAGCGGGCCTTTCGCTTCTCGCCTGCGGCTCGGCCGGGTCCGCCTGTACGATGGTCGTCAGTCGCACGGGCGCACACCCTTCGGGGTGCGCGGCTACGTCATCAG
>DATLHE010000367.1:0-13594 GCA_035540335.1 Thermomicrobiales bacterium
GCCGCGTCGTCGTTGGCGACGGCCGGGCCGGTTTGGTGAACGATCTGCGTCCGCTCCAGCAACGCCGGCAGCAGCGCCTCGATGCGCGTATTGATCGGGCTCGCGCCCCGTGCCCCGCCCGTGACGAAGACCACCGGCAGGTCCGGTGAGAGCCCGAAGTGCTCCCAGCCGCGCGCCTTCTCGCCCGCGGCGATCGATGCCCGCACCGGGTTGCCGGTGATCACCACGTGCTCGTGGTGCTTCCGGGCGATCTCCGCCGTCTCCTCGAAGGCCACAGCGAAACGCTGCGCGAAGCGGGCGGCGGTCCGGTTCGCGATGCCGACCTGCGCCGTCTGCTCGTGGGTGAGGACCGGCGCCCGCCGTGACCCCGCGACGACCGTCGGCACGCTGACGGCCCCGCCGGTGCTGAAGATGACGTCCGGGTCAAATGCCCGGACCTGCCGCCACGCCTGCGCGATGCCGACCGGGATGCGGAGCATGTCCGTGACCGTCTTGACCGAGAGGTAGCGCCGCAGCTTGCCCGTCTGGATCGCCACGAAGCGCACGCCGTGGCTGTGCGCGATGTCGCGCTCGACGCCGGGGTGGCCGCCGATCCAGAGCATCTCGACCGGGAGCCCGCGCTTCTGGATCTCCTCGATGACCGCCACGGCGGAGAGCACGTGCCCTCCCGTGCCGCCGGCGGCGATCAGCAGGCGCAATGGTGTGCTGGAGCTGGTCACAGGTGTCCTCGTTCGCGTGATGAATAGGGAAGATCGGCCCGGGAGGGGGCGTTCCGCTGTCTGCCGGAAGTATAGTCCGAGCGGTTCGCGGGGCGGCGCGTGCTACCATCCATCGGAAGTACGACTGCGCCTGAGCAGGGAACACGCCGCATGGCTTCGACAGAGACGCAGACAATGGAGACCACGGCGGCTCGCGTCACGGCGCTTGATCGGCGGCTTCTCTACCTGCTCCCTGCCGTCGTCCTGCTGGCCGATCAGCTCCTGAAGCTTGTGATGATCGCCTGGATCGGGCGGGGAGC
The DNA here is from genome assembly GCA_035540335.1 of Thermomicrobiales bacterium. Taxonomy (GTDB): domain Bacteria; phylum Chloroflexota; class Chloroflexia; order Thermomicrobiales; family UBA6265; genus UBA6265. The sequence continues at coordinate 1,019 of DATLHE010000367.1, forward strand.
GGAGACGCACCGCTGGGAGCTCGCCGGCCGCCTCGTCGCCTTCGAGTACGTCGAGAACTACGGCGCCGCATTCGGCATCCTGCCGGGGCAGACCGCGCTGCTGACTGTCGTCGCCGTGGCGATCACCATCGGCTGCGTCCTGCTCATGCGGCGGGAGGCGCAATCGCATCCCGTCGCCGCGATCGCCATCGGCCTCATCGTCGGCGGCGCCCTCGGCAACCTGCTCGACCGCGTCCGGCTTGGCTACGTCGTCGACTTCATCGCCATCGGTATCTGGCCGAAATTCAACCTCGCGGACACAATGATCTCCATCGGGATCGTGCTCATGCTCTGGTCGGGCATGCGCGAGCATCCGCCGCAGCACGCCAGCGAGCGCACCGCGAACGAGGATCAGCACACGGATGAGCAAACGACCTTCTCTCACTGACGCGGCAAACGCCATCGAGGCCGACGAGATCGCCGAGGTGATCGAACTGCGCCCGGGCCGCGAGCATCTCAATACGCGGCTCGACCGCTACGTCGCCGGCCAGCTGCCGGACCTGAGCCGCACCTACCTTCAGCAACTGATCGATGACGGCCTCCTGCTTGTCGACGGCCAGACGCGCCGGCCGGCGTTCAAGGTGACGCCGGGCGAGGTGGTGACCGTCTCGCTGCCTGTCCCGCAGGTCTTCGACCTCGAGCCGCAGGATATTCCGCTTGACATCCTCTACGAGGACGACGACATCCTCGTCATCAACAAGCCGAGCGGCATGGTCGTCCACCCCGCTGCGGGACACCCGAAGGACACGCTCGTCAACGCGGTGCTTCACCACGCGCCCGGCATTTCCATCCAGGGCTCGACCCGCCCCGGCATCGTCCACCGTCTCGACAAGGACACCTCCGGGGTGATGGTCGTCGCCAAGTCGGACCGCGCGCAGACCTCTCTCGTCGAGCAGTGGCAGGCCCGCGCCGTCGAGAAGCGCTACGTCGCGCTTGTCGCCGGCGTCGTCGAGGAAGAAGAGGCTACTGTCGACGCGCCAATCGGCCGCGACACCGTCAACCGCCAGAAGATGACGACCACGCGCGCCGGCCGCGACGCCGTGACGCAACTGACCGTCGCCGAGCGGTTCGCGGATTCCTCGCTGCTCGACGTCGAGATCGAGACCGGGCGCACGCACCAGATCCGCGTTCACCTCGCGTTCATCGGCCATCCGGTCGTCGGCGATGGCATCTACGGTAACAAGGTCACCGCCCGCATCGCGGACAGGCTCGACCTGCGGCGGCAGTTCCTGCACGCGGCGGCGCTCGGCTTCCGCATGCCGGACGGAACGATGCGAACCTTCGAGGCGCCGCTGCCGGACGATCTCCGGGCGGCGCTCACGACGCTGCGGGAGGAGCCAGCCGCCGATGACGACGCGGTTTGAACGTGAGCACACGCTCATTCGACGCATCTACACCGAAGCGTTGCTCGCCGTCGCGCCCCGGCGGGCGGTCGTGGCGGCGCTGCATGACCTGGATGGCGAGCTGGAGCCCGACGGCCGCCTGATCGTCATCGCGATCGGCAAGGCTGCCCCCGCGATGGCGCAGGGCGCGCGTGATGTCCTCGGCGACCGGATCACGCACGGCATCATCCTCACCAAGCATGGCCATCTCGACGCGCCGGTGTCCGGCTTCGATGCCTTCGAGGCCGGGCACCCCATTCCGGATGACGATGGCGCCCGCGCGACCAGGACGATCATCGATACGGTGAGCGACCTCTCTGCCGACGACGCGGTTCTGGCCCTCGTTTCCGGCGGCGGCTCTGCCTTGCTGGAGCTGCCGCGCGAGCCGCTGACACTGGCCGACATGCAGGCCACGACTCGCCTGCTGCTCCACGCCGGCGCCGGCATCCACGAGCTGAACGCCGTTCGCAGCCTGCTCAGCCAGGTCAAGGGTGGGGGCCTGCGCCGGATCATCGGCCCGGCCCGCTGCATCAGCCTCCTGCTCTCCGATGTCCTCGGCAACGACCCGAGCGTCATCGCCAGCGGTCCGACCATCCCCACCGACCTCTCCTCCGAGCGCGCCCGGGCGATTGTCGATCGCTTCGGCGTCGAGGACCGCCTGCCGATCGCCGTCCGGCGCTTCCTGTCCGAAGACATCGAGTTGATGGACGCCCCGCAGGCGGCTGAGGGCGACATCTGCCGCGTCATCGCCGACAACGCGACGCTCCTCGCGGAGATGGAGCGGCTCTTCCAGCAGGAGGGGCTCTCTACGGCGGTCGCCTGGCGCGACTTCGCGGGCGACGCGACCGACCTCGGCCACCGGCTCGTCGCCGATGCCTCCGCTGCCGAAGCGGGCGTCGATGTGCTCCTGGGCGGGGGCGAGGCGACCGTCGAAGTCACCGGCGATGGCGTCGGCGGCCGCAACACCGAGGCGGCGCTGGTCGCCGCCATCGATCTCGACCGCTCCGGCGCGCCGTGGGTGATCGCCAGCCTCGCCACCGACGGGCAGGACGGCGCTTCCGACGCCACCGGCGCCATCGCCGATCCGGACACGATCGAGCGGGCGCGGCGGAAGGACGTCGACGCCGCATCCTCGCTCCACGAGAACGACAGCGCGACCTTCTTCGCGCGATCCGGCGGGCTGGTCACGACCGGCCCCTCCGGGACCAACGTCAATGATGTGTACGTTGCCATGCGTGCACGACGAGAGGACTTGCCATGAACGGTGCACAGCTGCTCGTCCACGCGCTCCGGACATCGGGCATCGACCACATCTTCGGCCTGCCGGGCGACACCGGCATGGCGTTCTACGACGCGCTCTACCACGAGCCGGCGATTACCCACATCATGACGCGCGATGAGCGCTCCGCCTCCTTCATGGCGGACGCCTACGCCCGCGTTGCCCGGCGCGTCGGTGTCTGCGAGGGCCCGAGCGGTGGCGGCGCGACCTACATCGTCCCCGGCGTGGCCGAGGCCCACGGTTCGGCCGTGCCGTTGCTCTGCCTCACCTCCGACACGCCGGTCTCCCAGGAGCACCGGGGCGTGCTCACCGAGCTCGATCAGGTCGGCCTTTTCCGGCCCGTCACGAAATGGAGCGAGCGCGTCAACACCGCCGGTGGCATGGAAGACGCTGTCCATCGTGTCCTGCGGTTGGCGACGAGCGACCGCCCCGGCGCGGTCCATCTCTCGCTCCCCGCCGACGTGCTGGAGGGCGACTACGACGGCGGCCGGCGCTCCGGCGGCATCGCGCACGACATCGTCCCGAGCTCGCGGCCCCGCGCCGACGCGCTGGAGGTCGAGCGGGCTGCCCGTCTGATCGAGCAGGCCGAGCGCCCGGTGATCGTCGCCGGCGGCGGCATCCACGCTTCCGGCGCCTGGCAGGAGCTCACCGCGCTTGCCGAGGCGACCGGCATCCCGGTCGGCACGAGCATCAACGGCAAGGGCGCCGTCTCCGAGACAAGCCGCGTCTCGATCGGCGTCGTCGGCGGCAACGGCGCCCGGTCCTACGCCAACGCGTGGGTCGCCGAGGCCGACCTCGTCATCTTCATCGGCACTCGTACTGACTCGACGACGACCTCGGGTTGGACATTGCCGGCCCGCTCCGGCGCCCCAAAGACGATCCACATCGATCTCAGCAGCAAGGAGATCGGCAACACCTACCCAAGTGAGGCTTTCCTGCTCGGCGATGCCGCCGCGACGCTGAAAGACCTGTTCGCGGCCATCGATCATCCCGGGCGGCTGCGCGAGCGCCATGCGGACCGGCTCGACCGGCTGGCGGCGGAGAAGGCGGCCTACTTTGAGCGCGTGCGCGGGGAAGCGGCAAGCGACGCCGTTCCGGTCAAGCCCCAACGGCTGATCGCGGAGCTCAGGGCGTTGATGGACGACGAGACGGTCATCGTCGCCGATCCGGGCACGCCCACGCCATACATCGCCGCCCAGTACGAGCTCACCCGGGCCGGACGCTGGACCGTCATCCCGCGCGCTCACGGCGGGCTCGGCTACGCGCTTCCGGCCGTCGTCGGCGCGCACTATGGCGCGGCCGGCAAGCGGGTCGTCGGCCTCATGGGCGACGGCAGCTTCGGCATGTCGGTCGGCGAGCTGGAGACGATCAGCCGGCTCAACCTGCCGATCGTCCTCGTCCAGTGCAGCAACGGCTCGTTCGGCTGGATCAAGGAGCTGCAGCACCTCTACCACGACCGACGCTACTACTCGGTCGATTTCTCGACCGTCGACTACGGCGCGATCGCTCGCGGCTTCGGCCTCGCGGCGGTTGACGTCGCCGATCCGACGGACCTCAGGCGCACGCTCCAGGAGGCGCTCGCCAGTGGCAAGCCGACCTTCGTCAACGTCTTCACCGAACCGCAGATGACCGAGACGCCGCCCGTGTCCGCCTGGGAGGCGGCCGTCGCGGCCGGCGCGGGCTCGAACCACTAACCAGAGGAACAGGTCTCCATGCGTACACAGCCGTTGATGCTGGATGTCGATACGGGCGTCGATGACGCGGCGGCGATCGCGATGGCGATCGGCCTTCGCGCGAATCTGGTGGCCGTCTCGACGGTCGCCGGCAACGTCCCCATCGACTACGCCACGGACAATAGCCTGCGGGTGCTCTCGCTGCTTGGTAAGGCGGACGTCCCGGTGTTCCGGGGCGCAAGCAGGCCGCTCGTCGCCACCTACCAGGACGCCGCGCACGTCCATGGCGGCAATGGCCTCGGTGGCGCCGAGCTGCCGGTCGCCCAGGGCCGCGAAGGCGAGCTGACCGGCCCCGAGGCGATCATCCATCATGCTGAGCGCCATGCGGGCGATCTCACCCTCGTCATGCTCGGACCGCTGACCAACCTCGCCATCGCGCTCTCGCTGCGACCGCGCATCACCCGGCAGATCGCCAACGTCGTCGTCATGGGCGGGGCCTTCTCCACCTCCGGCAACGTGACGCCGCACGCCGAGTTCAACATCTACGTCGACCCGGACGCCGCCCAGCAGGTCTTCGATGCCCCCTGGAACGCGATCACGGCCGTCGGCCTCGACGTCACGCACCAGACGGTGCTCTCCCGCGCGATCTGGGAGGCGATCCCGCCCGGCGCGGGCGCCGCCGGGCTCCTGCGCGACGTCGCGGCGCGGACATTCCTCGAGCGCGAGATGTCCGGCTTCTACCTGCACGACCCGCTGGCCGTGGCCGTCGCGCTCGACCCGTCGCTGGTCTCCGGGACGACCCGCGCCATCCACGTCGCCACCAGCGACGACGGTCGCGGCAAGACGACTGTTCGCGACGGTGGCCACGTCCTCGTTGCTTCAGAGGTCAAGGCGGAGACCTTTGTCCGCCGCTTCTGCGACGCGCTCGGCCTTCAGTACGTGGCGGACCCCGCCGGCCTCGCCAACGCGGAGTAGGGCAGACCCCTCGACCCCAAATGCAACCGTCATCCTGAGCGCAGCGAAGGATCCCCGTGCGCAGCGAAGCGAGAGCACGTCCAATTCGGCCCCTACAACGTCGGTCGCATCTCACCGGTATCAATGAAAAGCACCCCGGCCAACTGGCCGGGGTGTTACGCGTTCGCGTGCGTTGGATCTAGCTGGTGCGGACGACCGCGAGATCGAGCATCTCGTTGAGATAGGCCCGTGTCTCCGCGTCCGGAACGACGCGCAGCCGCTCGCGCGCCCGCTCGGCGTAGTCGGCGGCGATCTCCTCGGCGCGCTCCAGTGCGCCGGAGGCGCGGACCGCGGCGATGATCTCGTCGATCCGCGCGTCGCGTGTCTCCTCACCGGAGATGATCGCCTCCAGCGTTGTCCACGTCTCGCTGTCGGCCGGCAGATCGGCGGCGAAGAGCATCACCGGCAGCGTCACGACGCCCTGGCGCAGGTCGTTGCCGGCCGGCTTGCCGATCGTCTGCGTCCCCTCCCGCAGGTCGAGGATGTCGTCGATGATCTGGAACGCCATCCCGAGATCGCTACCGAGCGCCCGCAGCTCGGCGATCGCGGCTTCCGGCGCCTGCCCGATGACGGCGCCCATCTCGGACGCGCCGGCAAAGAGGGCGGCGGTCTTGCCGTAGATTCGCTGCTCGTACGACTCGCGGCTCTGATCGAGCCGGTGGGCGTCGAGCGTCTCGCGCAGCTGGCCATCGCAGATGTCGGCCAGCGCGGTCGCGAAGATCATCACGACACGCGGGTCCTTCGTCGCCGCCGCGAGAATCGCGCTCTGGGCGAAGAGGTAATCGCCGATCAGGATTACCGCGCCGGAGCTGAGCTGCGTGTTCAGCGTCGGCTGACCGCGGCGCAACGCCGCGCGGTCGATGCTGTCGTCATGGATCAGTGACGCGGTGTGCAGCAGCTCGACACCTGCCGCCGCGGTGACGGCCGCCGTGCGGTCCCCGGCGAAGCCACGGGCGGCCAGGAGGAGCAGGAGCGGCCGCAGCCGCTTGCCGCCGCCCCGGACGATGTCCTGAACCAGCCCCGAGACGATGGGGAAGTCCACCCGAGCCGATTCCAGAAGCTGAGCCTCGACCAGGTCGAGCTCCGGCTTCATGGATTCAAAAACATCGGGAGTGTGCAGTTTCACTGGGGCTCCTAGGGGGCTATGAGAAACGGTGTCCCTGATGGCTCATGTCGCTGCCGCCCGAGCGCCTCAGCCGGCCGGAAGAGCGGAGTCTGGGAACCTGTGGCGCGCTGTCTCTCCAGCAGCGTGCCGCATCGGTTTCGGGGCCGATTGTGAAAACCGGCACACACCTTCGCTCAGTATCCGCGTTCGCGCGCGCGTGTGTCAATTGCAAGGCCATCGCTATGCTAGACTCACATGACCTCCAATGATGGAATCGCTGCGTGGAATCGACTATCCAGGACGCGTGAAGGCGATCGTCATCCACGGACGTCACCGTGCGCCCACGCGTGGCGCGGCTTGCGACGCTCTTCGTCGTGCCATCCCGCCGGTCACCCGACAGGAGATTGTTCTTGGCTCAAGAGGACGCCCGCAACGTGTCGTCGTTGCGTACCGCGGATGTCGTGCGCGCGGCCCGGCAAGGTCCGTGGCCATGGCTGGACTGGAAGTTCAGCCTCATATTCCCCGTCGCGCTCCTGCTGTTCCTGGTGACCCTGCTGGTGGGTGGGGCCAACGACCGTAAGTTGCTCGAGCTCCAGGTGCGGAACGTCGTGACCGGGGACGTCGTGCCGGGCGCGCAGGTGTCCATCCTCGACCATACCTACACCGCCGACGACGCGGGCACGGTCGTCATTGAGCGCCCGGCGGACGGCACCGAGATCGCGGTGCACTCCGACGGTTTCGGCACGGTCATCGGTGAGGTGGCGAACGATTCCTCGGGCACCCAGAGTGTCCATCTCAAGCCGTCCACCCTCGCCGGGGTGCTGACCGATCAGGACACGCGTGAGCCGATCGCCGGCGCCGAGATTACGCTCCTCCGCCCCGACGGCACCCCCGTTGCCTCGACGAAGACCGACAGCAGTGGCGCATATACCTTCCGCGACACGCCGGACAATGCCCGGATCGCGATCGCGGCAGGCCCCTACGGCGCGGCCGAGCACGATGTCGCCGGCAAGAACCAGTTCGATCTCGCGCTTGTCCGGTCGATCGCCAACGGCCTGGTCCAGGACGATGAGGGTCAACCGCTGCAGGGCGCCGTGGTCCAGACCGGCGACGTCCGCGCGGTCACCGGCGCCGATGGCGCCTACACGCTCGAAGGCGTCGGCAATGGTGCCGAGGTCGCCATCTCCGCCTCCGGGTACGAGACCGTGACCGCGAAGGTGGCGGACGGTATGGTCGGGAGCGTCAAGCTCCAGCCGCAGCTCATCAAGGGTGTTTACGCGAGTTGGTCGCTCCTGGCCGATCCGGGCGGCCTCGATTCGCTGATCGAGATCGCCAACACGACCGAGATTAACGCGATCGTCATCGACATCAAGCAGGACACCGTCTACTACGACAGCAAGGTGCAGTTCTTCCACGACGCCGGCACCGTCGCGCCGATCTACGACGCGGAGGCAGTGCTCAAGAAGCTGGAGGAGAACAACATCTACGCTATCGCCCGTCTGGTCGTCTTCCAGGACCCGCTGGTCGCCGAGGCGCGGCCGGATCTCGCCGTGCTGGACAGCGGCGGCGGCCTCTGGCGCAACGAGCTCGGCATCGGCTGGGTGAACGCGTTCAACGAGGAGCTGTGGCACGCGAACATCGAGCTCGCGGTCGAGGCAATCGACATTGGCTTCGATGAGATTCAGTACGACTACGTGCGTTTCCCCTCCGATGGCGACCTCTCGACCGCCGAGTTCGGTCAGGAGTACACGGCCGAGGCCCGCGAGGCCGCGATTACCGGGTTCATGCGGGAGAGCTACGACGCCATCCACGATGCCGGGGGCAAGCTCGCCGCAGATCTCTTCGGCTTCATCACAATTGTTGATGACGAGCAGTACATTGGCCAGCGCTTCAGCAAGCTGGAGCCCTACCTCGATTACGTCTGCATGATGATCTACCCCTCGCACTTCTCCGAGGGCAACATCGCCACTGCGGACGGCCACCCGAACGACTTCCCCTACGAGACCATCTATGAGAGCCTCGGTCGGGCGGAGCAGATCGTCCCCGGCGCCTCCGCCAAGTTCCGGCCCTGGCTGCAGGACTTCTCCTACGGCAACATGCGGGAGTACGGCCCGGCAGACGTGCGGGCGCAGATCGACGCCGCGGAGGAATACGGCGCCAGCGGCTGGATGCTCTGGGGCGATCCCTTCAACATCACCGTCGAGGCGCTGGAGCCGGCGTCTCCCGGCACCTAGTCGTTCATGACCGCAAGATCGCGTTGAGAGAGGCGTGCCCGATGGTGCATGCGACTGACCCGTCACCGACGACGCGACCGGCGCGGATGCGCTCACGCCCGGCCGTCCTGACCGCCGCGCGAAACTGGGTGCGCCTCGTGCGCCCGGTGCAGTGGTCGAAGAACGCCGTCGTGCTGGCCGGCGTCGTCTTCGCCCGGATGGCGGGGGAGCCTTCGCAGCTGCTGCATGCCCTCGTGGCGCTGGTCGCGTTCTGCATGATCAGCAGCTCCATGTACATCTTCAACGACTGGCTGGACATGGAGCGCGATCGGCATCACCCGCTCAAGCGCTTCCGTCCTCTGGCCTCCGGCGCGATCACGCCCCGCCAGGCGCTGCCGGTGAGTGGCGCGCTGGCCATCGCTTCGCTCGCGTTGGCATGGGCCGTGACGCCGGCGCTGGCCCTCATCGTCGCCCTCTACGCCCTCTTGATGACCACGTACACGCTCTGGCTCAAGCGCATCGTCATCATCGACGTCTTCGTCATCGCCGGCGGGTTCCTCCTCCGCGCCATCGCGGGAGCCGTCGCCGTCGACGTGCCGATCTCCGCCTGGCTCATGCTCTGCACGGTCTTGCTCGCGCTCTTCCTCGGCTTCTGCAAGCGTCGCAACGAGATGCTCACGCTCCAGGACACCGCCACCCTTCATCGCGACGTCCTGCGCGGCTACACCCCGGCCATCCTCGATCAGTTCATCTTGTTGACCGCGTCGACCACGATCATGGCCTACGCGATGTACACCTTCACCTCGACCTACGTGCCCGAGAACGACACGATGATGATCACCGTGCCGATCGTCGCCTTCGCCATCTTCCGCTACCTGTATCTCGTCTACGTGCGCAAGCTCGGCGGCGCGCCGGAGTCGCTGCTCTTCCGGGATCTCCCTCTCCTCTCCGCGGTCGCCCTCTGGGGCGCCAGCGTCCTCGTCATCTTCTGGCTCCAATAGCAGGCGTTCCGGCACCAATGGACTCGGCCCTCCCGTTGCGCGCTCGCCAACCTCAGCGCCCCAAATACCCCTCATTCTGAGCGCAGCAAGGGCCCGCTGCCGCTTCCCGGCCGAGCCCGCAGGGCGAGAAGCGAAGCGGGCCCTTGCCTGCGGCCCGGCCGAGCGCGTCAGCGCGAGAAGCGGAGCGGGCCTTTGGCCGGGGAACCCGACGCGAAGCGTTGAGTGCATCGAGCCCTTACCGCCGTGGGCGCGGCCGCATCGTGTGGGCGGAAGGGCCGACGGCTCTCCACTCCCAGCACCTGCCATCACCGGCCACGTCGCATTGGCACTCCCTCTGCGGGACTGCGGTTCGGGCCAGCACGGCCCGCCGGGCATTGCATGGCATATCCGAAGCGCTGACCCATCCTATGACGCGCATCGAGCGCCCGGCCTCCTATGCTTCCCTTTGGAAGGCTTATACGATCCGTAGCAAGTTGTTGCCGGGTTCTGTATAATAGCCTCATGCCGTCCCGGGCAGTTGAACAGCCATTGCTCGCCCGCCCGGCAGTCGCCAACCAGAACACCAGAGGAGTTCCCATGATTGTTGTTCGACGCGCCCGACCGCGAGAACACTCCCGCCGCCCATCCGACATCGACGACATGTATCGATCGCTGCTGGCTGGGCACGGCTCCGTCGGTAGCGGCAGTAGCCGCGCCTGGCGCCCTCCGGTCGAGGTCTTCGAATCGCCGGCCGCGCTCGAGGTCGTCGCGGAGATCGCCGGTATGCAGCGCGACGATATTGATGTCGTCATCGAGGGCGACATCCTGACGCTGCGCGGCTCTCGCCACGATTCCAGCACGTGCGACCATCGCACGTACCACGAAGCGCGCATTGCCTACGGTGCGTTCGCTGCGGATATCCACATCCCGTTCGCCGTCGAGGCCGAGGCAGCGTCCGCGTCATATGAGAACGGCTTTCTTCGGATCACGCTCCCTCGCGCCAAGGGTCGCACCATCGTCCCGACCCGCGTGGAGTCCGTCGCCGGATCGCCGAATGAACAGAAGGATGCCTGACCTTGCCGTACGACGAGCATGTGAAGAAACGATTCGACGAGTTGCCAGAGGATGCCCCAGTGAACCCTGAAGACGAAAAGATCCAGACCCCCGAGGCGATCGACACGCCGACGGCGGAGGATCAGCCCGAGCCGATCGAGGCGCCGGACGCCTCCCGGGAGGCGGGCGCCGTTCCCGTGCAGGTCAACGACCCCGACGCGGATGACGACGAGGCCACGTCCGGCTCTGCGGACGAGGAGATCCTCCCGCTGCTGCCGCTCCGCGGCACGGTCGTGCTGCCGATGACCCTCGTGCCGCTCGCGGCCGCCCAGCCGCGTTCGCTGCGGCTGATCGACGACGTCATGGCCGGCGAGCGCACCGTCGCGATGGTCATGCAGAAGGATGCCGAGCTCGAGGGCGCCGGCCCCGACGACATCCTCTCGATCGGCACCATTGCGACCATCCACCAGATGATGCGCGTGCCCGATGGCTCCGTGCGGCTTGCCGTGCAGGGCGTCGAGCGCATGGAGATCATCGAGGTCGTCGAGGAGCACCCCTACCTGAAGGCGCGTGTCCGCCGCCTGCCCGAGATCGTGGAGGACTCGGTCGAGGTCCAGGCGCTCATGCGCAACACGCTCGATCTTTTCCAGCGGCTCGTCTCGCTCGTGCCGCACCTGCCGGACGAGCTGGTCACCGCTGCCCTGAACATCGATGACGACGCCCGCCACCTCGTCTATCTCGTCGCCTCCAACCTCCGGATGGAGCCGCAGGAGCGCCAGGAGCTGCTCGAGATCGACTCGATCACCGAGAAGCTCAAGACGCTGAACGCGTTCCTGACCAAGGAGCTGGACGTCCTCGAGCTGGGCAAGAAGATCCAGACCGATGTCCAGGAGGAGATGAGCAAATCGCAGCGCGAGTACTTCCTGCGCGAGCAGATGAAGGCCATCCAGAAGGAGCTCGGCGAAAGCAACGAGACCGAGGCCGAGGTCAACGAGCTGCGCGAGAAGATCGACGCCGCCGGCATGCCGGAGGAGGCGGAGAAGGAAGCGCGACGCGAGCTCGACCGGCTCAGCAAGCTGCCGCCGGCCGCCGCCGAGTATGGCGTCATCAAGACGTACCTCGACTGGCTGACCTCGCTGCCGTGGAACACCTCCACCGAGGGCGAGATCGACATCCAGAAGACGCGCGAGCAGCTGGACGCCGATCACTACGGCCTGGACAAGATCAAGGACCGGATCCTCGAGTACCTCGCCGTCCGCAAGCTCAAGCTGGAGCAGGCCCGGGAGGAGGGCGACGAGCAGATCGTCCATCGCGAGCCGATCCTCTGCTTCGTCGGCCCGCCGGGCGTCGGCAAGACGAGCCTCGCGCAATCGATCGCGCGGGCGCTGGGCCGCGAGATGACCCGCATGTCGCTCGGCGGCGTGCGTGACGAGTCCGAGATCCGCGGCCACCGCCGCACCTACATCGGCGCCCGGCCCGGCCAGGTGATCCAGGGCCTGCGGCGCACGGAGAGCAAGAACCCCGTGTTCATGCTCGACGAAGTGGACAAGCTCGGCCACGACTTCCGCGGCGACCCCGCGGCGGCCCTGCTGGAGGTCCTGGACCCCGAGCAGAACAACAGCTTCAGCGATCACTACCTCGAGGTGCCGTTCGACCTGTCGCGGGTGATCTTCATCGGCACCGCCAACATCCTCGATCCCATCCCGCCGGCGCTGCGCGACCGCCTGGAGGTGATCGAGATCCCCGGCTACACCCGCGAGGAGAAACGGCGCATCGCCTCCAGCTTCCTTCTGCCCAAGCAGCTCGAAGAGCACGGCCTGGTGCCCGACCACATGTCC
>DATLHE010000368.1:0-6881 GCA_035540335.1 Thermomicrobiales bacterium
GGATTGATCCGTGACGTCTGCCTGCAGGATGGGCCGCCGCTGGCGCTGACGGAGCCGACGTACCTGCCGATGGTGGGGGTGGCGACCGTCATCGGGGCGATCTTCGGGCCGCATATCGACCAGCTGCGGAAGACGATCATCGTGATCGACGCGCTCGCGCTCGCCAACTTCGGGGTGGCGGGCAGCCTGCGGACGCTGGACGCCGGGCTGGGGATCTGGCCGGCGCTGCTGCTGGGGGTGACGACGGCGGTCGGCGGCGGGGTGGTCCGCGACATGATGACCGGCGAAACGCCGATCGTCTTCCGGCGCGGGGAGCTCTATGCGCTGGCGGCGCTGGGGGGATGCATCGTGGTGATTGTGTGCCGGGAGCTGGGGTCGCCGCGGGAGGTGACGGTGCTCGCCGGGCTGGCGGCCGGGTTCGTGCTGCGGATGGCGTCGCTACGATACGGGTGGATGTCGTGGGTGCCGCGGTAGAGGGGCTGAGGTCGGCCACCGCCCGCAGCTGCGGCCCATAGGGGCGCCCGCAGGGGCAGGGTCGGCCGTACAACGACGGGCCGGGAGGCGCACACCCCGCGGGGTGCGACGCTACGGCGATCGAGGGGTAGACGCGGCGGCGCTGTGCGCTGTTTAAACGTGCTTCGCACGGGGATTCTTCGCTGCGCTCTGAATGACGAGGCTTTTGGGGGGCAGGCCCCGGGGCGGACATAAGAGTCTGCCCCTACGCGTTTGACTGATTGGAAGTGCAGTGCCCCGGCCGTTCCCGGCCGGGGCACTGCGCTTCTCCCCACGGTGGTTGTCGGGCTTCGAATGCGCCCTACGCGGGAGGCCACCGCCCGCAGCCGCGAGGGCCTCCCCTACCAAACACGTCAGCACACGCCCTACGGGTAGAAGACCTCGCCGGTGTGCTCGAAGGCGGCGCCGTTGTTGTAGAACTCCTGGCCCGAGAGGGCGAGGGAGCCGGTGAAGGGCACCGACTGGCGATCCCAGTTGCCGCCGTCGGAGGTGGCCCAGACGGCGATGTGCAGGTGCGGGGTGCTGCCGGCGGCGGCCTCCCAGGCGGGGGCGACGGTGCCGATGTACTGCCCCTGCGCGATCTGCTGGCCCTCGGTCAGGCCGCCGTCGTAGTAGGCGTGGAACATGGCGAAGGCGTAGCCGTTGCCCATGTCGATCGAGATGCCGCCGGTGCCCGGGTCGAACCAGCGGATGGTGCCGCTGACCGGTGAATAGATCGCCTGGCCGGCAGTGCTGCCGTCGCTGCGCACGAGGTCGAGCGAGTCGCCGTACTGCCAGAGGCTGTCGTTGTCCTGGTGGCTGCTGCCGTTGTAGCCCTGGAGGATCGACCACTCGCCGCCGCTGACCGGCCAGACGACGAGGCCGGAGGCGGCGGGGGCTTCCTCGGAGGGCGCGGCCGGGGGATCGACGGAGAGGTACTCGGCGGAGATCCAGCCGTCGCCGGAGGCGCTGGTGACCTCGGCGAAGCCACCCGCCTCGGCGCCGGTCAGCGCGACCTCGACGCCGGCCGCGACGACCGTGATCACGCCCTGGTCGAGACCGGGGCCGGAGCGGAGGTTGACGGAATCGTTCGTGAAGCGGGTGCCCGTCGCGCCGGTGGTCTCCGGCACGTCGTTGCCGACGGCGGCCGAGCCGTCGAGGGCGGTGTCTCCGTCCTGGGTGAGGAAGGCCGCGTAGACGTAGCCCGTGTAGTCACCGTAGTTCACCGAGAGCCAGCCGTTGACGTTCTCGCCGGTGAGGGTGAGCCAGGTGCCCGCCTCCGGCGTGCCGAGGATCGGATCCGCGAGGCTGGGGCCGGAGCGGACGTTGACCTCGTCGATGGTCATCGCCTCGCCGGAGGTCGCGGACAGCATGCCGCCGCTGTTGGCAAGGTAGTCCGACACCATGTAGCCCGTTTCGCCGTTGGCGGCGACCTGGTACCAGAGGGTGCCGTCGCCGGCGGTGAAGGTGCCGTCCAGGACGTCGACCGTCGCGCCCTCGGGGACCTCGGTGACCACGCCGCCGTCGTAGCCGGGGGTCGTTCGCACGCGGACGTTGTCGCCGTTGGCGTAGGCGACGACGCCGGTGCCGCCGATGGCGAGATCGGTGTCGGCGGAGACGGTGAGCGGAGCCAGGGAAACCGCGAACAGGAGACCTGCCGCAGGCAATACAGATCGAACGTGGCGCGTCCGCGAGCGGAGCGTCATGGGTCTTCCCTCCAGATTGTGGCGGCGCGGGACGTCGCGCGAGCCCAGCCAGCCGCTGTGATGGCTGCGCGGTGAGCGTTCCCGGCCGATTGGTGCGGGTTCCGGCACGTTGCGGGGGGTGCCGGAGCGTCACAGAACGTGGTCGTGCGTGCTGGACGAGCGAGATGCCCAGCGGCCGGGACCATCCTCCCGGCTCCTGATTGCCTGCAGCGCACGGACAAGATTGTCGGCAACCGATGACTGGCGGGGCAATATGTACGGACGGGATATCTGCACCGATGGCCCGGATTGCTCGTACGTTCGTTGTATTCATTCTGAACGAGGAATGTCTTGGCGCGTTGGCGAACGGCGCGGGTGTCTGGTGGGCACCGTGGGCGTCGCGGGTGCGGGGCGTGTGACGCGAAGGGGAGCGCGAGGGTGCAGGTGTCTGCGAGGCACGAGCGGCGCGGGTCGGGAGGGGCGTGCGAGCGTGGGGTGACCCTACGACAATCGGAATCAGGGGAAGGGGTGGTGGCGGGCGGAGGTCGGACAGAGGGGCCGCCACAAGGGCGGCCCGTGCGGAGTCTTTTGCCGGTGGCCCGCTGACCCCGGGCACAAGGCCCGGGGCTACGAAGCGTGGACGTATCCGGTAAGGGCGACCACGCAGGGTCGCCCCTTCCGGATAGGCGTTGCCGCCGCTAGACGAGGCGGGTGGCGCTGTAGTAGTGGTCGGCGTAGTAGCCCGAGGTGATGTCGGAGATGACGACGCCGGTGCCGGGGTTCTCGGCGTGGATCATGAGGCCGTCGCCGATGTAGACGCCGGTGTGGGTGATGTTGCCGCCCTCGTAGGTGCCGACGAAGAAGATGAGGTCGCCCGGCTGCCAGGCGCCCCAGCCGACGGATGAGCCGTAGCCGGCCTGGAGATCGGTGCTGTGGGTGATGTCGATGCCGAGCGTGTTTGAGACCACGTACTGGGTGAAGCCGGAGCAGTCGAACCCGCCCGGCGTGTTGCCGGCCCAGACGTAGGGGTAGCCCTGGAACTGCATGGCGAAGTCGACGATGCCCTGCCCGGCGCTGGTCGCCTGCGGCGCGGCGGGCGGCTCGGTGGCGAGGTAGTCGACGGAGATCCAGCCGTTGGTGGAGCCGCCAACCTCAACGAAGCCGTTGGCCTCGTTACCGGTGAGGGACACCTCGACGCCGGCGCCGAGGACGCTGATCACGCCCTGGTCGAGGCCGGGGCCAGTGCGGAGGTTGACCGAGTCGCTGGTGTAGCGGGTGCCGGTGGCGCCGGTCGGGGCGGGCGCCGCGCTGGCGGCCGCGGCGGACGAGCCGTCCATCGCCGTCTCACCGTCCTGGGTGAGGAAGGCGCCGTAGATGTACCCGGTGTAGCCGTCGTAGTTGACGGAGAGCCAGCCGTTGACGTTCTCGCCGGTGAGGGTGAGCCAAGTGCCTGCGGCGGGGGTGCCGAGGATGCCGTCGGCCATGCTCGGGCCGGAGCGGACGTTGACGGCGTCGATCGTCATGGCGTCGCCGGTGGTGGCGCTGAGCATGCCGCCGCTGTTGGCGAGATAGTCGGAGACCATGTAGCCGGTCGCGCCGTTGGCGGAGACCTGGTACCACAGGGTGCCGTCGCCGGCGGTGAAGAGGCCGTCGACGATCTCCACGGTGCCGCCCTCGGCCACCTCGGTCACGATGTCCGCATCGAAGCCCGGCGCGGTGCGGACGCGGACGTTGTCGCCGTTCGCGTAGGCGACGACGCCGGTGCCGCCGATCGTGAGGTCGGTGTCGGCCGACGCGGTGAGCGGGGCGAGCGACAGGGCGAGCAGCAGACCCGCGGCAGGCAACACTGATCGAGCGTGGCGTGTCCGCGCACGGAGCATCATGGTCCTTCCCTCCAGATTGATCCGGTCCGGGAAGACCCACGGGGCGCCACGGCGTGGCGGCAAGCGCGGGGAGCTGTCCCGGTCGGTTGTGGACGCCGGGCGCGGGCGGGGGCCGGCACCGCGACATCTGAGTAGGCAGGCGTGCGCGTGCTGGCCGGGCCAGCGCACCAGGGCCGGGACCATCCTCCCGGGTTCTGGTTGACTCCATCGCACGGTCGAGATTGTCGGCAATCGGTGACCGCGGAGACAACGTGTACGGACGGGATATCTTGGTCGTGGTGCTGATTTGCTCGTACGGACGATGTTTACACATGCGAGAGACATGTCTCGATGTGGAATGTATTGGCCGGAGCGTGACGGGGAGGCACCGGTGCCGCGGGGCGCGGGAGGGTGCGATGCGCGGCGAGAGCCCTCAGGTGTGGGGCAATCGGGCGAAACAATGGTGGCGCTCACGCCGCTTCGCGTAGGGTCCTTCGCATTCGCTCAGGATGAGGGGCGTGGCGAGCGGAAGTCGGCCACGGCCCGCAGGGGCAGGGCCGACCGTACGGGCCGGCCTTGTGCCGCCCTCCCACGCCGGCCACAGGTGCAGCACAAGGCCCGGCGCGACCGGGGGAGCGCCCGTTCCAGCATCGTCTGGCCGCGATGACGTACGGACGCCGGCCGCAGGTGCGGCACACGAGGCCCGGCGCAACCGGGGGAGTGGCCGTTTCGGCAGTGGGGCGCCATTGTTGCGGGCGGAGGTCGGCCACCGCCCGCAGCTGCGGCCCGCAGGGGCAGGGCCGACCGTACGGATAGGACCCGGGCATTCCAGCCCGGGGCTACTGGGGCGAGCAGCCGACTTTCCAAACGTGCGTTCGCGATTGACGAAGGCCCCGCACACAATGTGCGGGGCTACGAAGGGGTGGCCCGGGGTTACGGAGTTCCGTCCTTACGCGATGGACTTGACCGCGGCGGGTTCGGGGGCCTCGGTCTCGACCTCGATGCGGGGGAAGATGGGCGAGGCCTTGGGCACCTCGCGGCCGGCGAGGGCGTCGGTCCAGTCGCGCGCCGCCTCGGGCGTGTCGCTGGCGACCGTGAAGCCGGTCTGCGTGGCGATGCGGGCGGCGCCGAGCGGGATGAACGGCGTCAGGTGCACGGCCAGCAGCCGGATCGTCTCGATGAGGTCGGCAAGCACGACGTCGAGCCGGGCATCGGCCTCGGCGTCGCCCTTCTTCGCGGCCTTGGCGATCTCCCACGGCTTCTGGTCGTCGATGTACTTGTTGGCCGTCGTCACCAGCTCCCACGCGGCGGCGATCGCCTGGCGGAAGTCGAACCGGTCGAGGGCGTCGTCGATGCGCCGGGGCAGGCCGTCCGCGACCGCCTGCAGAGGACCCTCGCGCGGGCCGACCGTGGGCACGACGCCCTTGCGGTAGCGGTGGAGCATGCTGATCGAGCGGTTGACGAGGTTGCCGAGGTCGTTCGCCAGGTCCTCGTTGTAGCGGGCGATGAGGCGGTCGTGCGAGAAGTTGCCGTCGCCGGAGCGCGGCATCTCGCGGACGAGCCAGTAGCGGAGCGCGTCGTTGCCGTAGAGCTTGACGAGCTCCAGCGGGTCGACGGTGTTGCCGCGGCTCTTGCTCATCTTCTCGCCGTCCGAGAGCAGGAACTCGTGGACGTTGATGGTGGTCGGCAGCGGCTCGCCGGCGGAGAGCAGGAGCGCGGGCCAGTAGATGACGTGGAAGCGGATGATGTCCTTGCCGATGACATGGACGCGCTGGTCGCTGTTGCGCCAGTAGCGGTCGTAGAGCTCGCCGTCGGTGGCGTAGTCGAGGGCGGTGATGTAGTTGCTGAGGGCGTCGACCCAGACGTACATCACCTGCTCGGGGTCGTCCGGCACGGGCACGCCCCAGCCGCGGCCGCGCAGGGCGCGGCGGGAGATGGAGAAGTCCTCGAGGCCGGAGTCGATGAAGGAGAGCATCTCCTCGCGGCGGTGCTCGGGCTGGACGAGCAGCTCGTTGCTGGTGATCAGCTCGCGGAGCCTGTCGCCGTACGCCGAGAGGCGGAAGAAGTAGTTCTCCTCGTCGACGGTCTCCGGCACGGTGCCGTGGATCGGACAGGTGCCGTCGACGAGCTCCTCGGGGCGGTAGAAGCGCTCGCACTTGATGCAGTACTGGCCCTGGTAGTGGCGCTTGTAGATATCGCCGGCCTCGGCGCACTTGCGCCAGAGCTTCTGGGCGCCGGGGAAGTGGCGGGGGTCGGTGGCGGTGCGGATGAAGTCGTCGTAGTGGACCTCGAGCGGATCCTGGATGCCGCGGAAGGCCTCGGCGTTGCGCTCGACGAGGGAGGCGATGTCCTCGCCGGCGAGCTCGGCGGCCTGGACGACGGTGAGCGCGTTCTCATCGGTGCCGGAGAGGAAGCGGGTGTCGTCGCCGAGCAGCCGGTGGTGGCGGGCGAGGGTGTCGGACTGGACGGCCTCGAGGGCAAAGCCGATGTGGGGTCGCCCGTTGACGTACGGGATCGACGTCATGATGTAGTAGGTCTGCGGCGTGTCTGGTTGTGGATCTGGAGCGGTCATCGGGGGTACCTCCTCGACAGCGACATCATGCCCATGAACATCCGAGGGACGAGGGGCATGGCCGGACTCGTGGTACCACCCTGGTTCGCAGATGCCTCGCGGCAGCTGCCTTGCAAACTGGGGAGGGGAGAGGGGCTCCCGGACCAGTTCTGCCCGATAACGGGGGCATCCGGCGCCGTCTACTTGCGAGAGGGACTCGCGTTCGGGGCGCGGCTCGGAGGTCATCTCGGAACGGTTCCGGCGCCGTCTCTCAGCAACACGGCTCGCTGT
>DATLHE010000369.1:0-5908 GCA_035540335.1 Thermomicrobiales bacterium
GCGCGCTACGCGCGCGAGAGCGGCGGCACCGTGCCGCGGGTGTCCGAGGGCGAGCGCCCGGCGCTCGTGCTGCGCGGCTTCCGCCACCCGCTGCTCCTCGAGCAGAAGCGCCTGGGAGAGCTCGACGACGTCGTTCCGCTCGACCTGCGCCTGGGCGGCGAGTTCGACCTGCTCGTGATCACCGGCCCGAACACCGGCGGCAAGACGCTCGCACTGAAGAGCGCGGGCCTCGCGGGGCTGCTCGCGTCGATGGGCATGTCGCTCCCCGCCGCGGAGGGCACGCAGGTGCCGCTGTACGACGGCGTCGCGGCGGACATCGGCGACGAGCAGGAGATCCAGCAGAGCCTGTCGACGTTCTCGTCGCACATCCGAAACATCATCGGCATGCTCGCGCAGGTCGGCTCGGACAGCCTCGTGCTGCTCGACGAGGTGGGCGCCGGCACGGACCCGCAGGAGGGCTCCGCGCTGGCGCGGGCGATCATCACGGCGCTGCTCCAGCGCCGTGCGATGGTCATCGCGACGACGCACTACTCGGAGGTGAAGGCCTACGCCTACGCCACGAGCGGCGTCGAGAACGCCAGCGTCGAGTTCGACGTCCAGTCGCTGGCCCCGACCTACCGGCTCACGATCGGCATCCCCGGCCGCTCGAACGCGCTCTCGATCGCGATGCGCCTTGGCATGCCGCGAGAGATCATCGACAACGCGCAGACGATGCTCGACCCCGGTGACGGCCGCACCGAGCAGTTGATCGACGACATCCGCTCCCGCCGCGATGAGATCACCCGCGAGCTTGAGCGCACTCAGCGCACCGAGGAGGAGGCGCGCGAGCTGCGGCGGCGGGCCGCCCGCGCCCTGCGCGAGGCCGAGGAGACGAAGCGCACCGCCCGCGAGACCGCGATTGCCGAGGTCCAGGAGGAGCTCGCGGCGGCCCGCGAGACCGCGCGCGAGATCGACCGGCAGCGGCTGCGGGGCGCCACGGACGTCCCGGACCGGGCCGACGTCGCCGCCTCGCTCAAGGCCGCCGAGGAGGTGGTCAAGACGGCGCAGCGCAAGCGCCAGCCGGTGCGCCAGGTCCAGGTCGACACGGCGACCATCCGCCCAGGCGACCGCGTCCGGCTGCTCGCGCTCGGCGAGGAGGGCGAGGTCGTCTCCGTCGACGACAGCGAGGCGGAGGTCCAGATGGGCGCGCTGAAGCTGCGGCAGCCGCTGGCCAGTCTCGAGCGGCTCGGACGGGCGAAGCGGCCGGCCCAACAGTCATCCGCCCGTTCGGCCCGCGAGTTTGCGGCGACGATGGATGCCGTGCCGATCGAGCTCGACCTGCGCGGCAAGCGGGTCGAGGAGATCCCGCCGCTCATTGAGCGCTACCTGCACGACGCCTATCTCATGGGCATGCCGTGGGTACGGATCATCCACGGCAAAGGCACCGGCGCGCTGCGGCAGGTCGTCCGCGAGCATCTGCGTGACAACCCTGTCGTGAGCAAGAGCGAGGCGGCCGGTTCCAACGAAGGCGGCGAGGGCGCCACCGTCGCTCACCTGCGCAAGACCTGACCGCTCGCGAATGTCTCCGTAGCGGACGACGTGAACGCGCTCTGCATCGTCATGGCCCGCCGCGAACGCGCGTTCAATGTTGTCCCACGTGAGGCCCTCCGCACCATGTGGCCCGTCGAGCCATTTGGCGTACACCCTCAGGGGTGCGCAACTACGACTTCACCGCCGCGCCTCGGAAGAAGCCCGTCATCCTGAGGCCGCAGCCGAAGGATCCCCGTGCGCAGCACGTCCAAAGGCGCGCAGCGCCTTCCACCCATAGTCGTACGGGCGGACCCCGTGTCCGCCCTCTCGCCCACAGGGCGAGGAATCGGAATCCTACCTGGCCAACCACCCCCTCTACCCGGAAACGTGGCCATCTGGGCAGCCTTCCATAACATCGCCCAGGCTGCCATGTTTCAAAATACACGTGGCCACCTAAGAAAACCTGCGCCAGATCAAGGAAACCGGCCCCGCAAAGCCCTTAGGTGGCCACCGGCCACGTTAATTGCGTTGGCAGCCTGACAATAACAAGACAAAGGCGGGAGGGCACAATGCCCTCCCGCCTTTGTCTTGTCGATGTGGTCGCCGGATCAGGACGCTTCGGTCGTGCTCCGGCGCAGCAGGTCGTAGAGCACGATCGAGCCCGCCGTCGCCGCATTGAGCGACTCCACCTGCCCCAGCATCGGGATCGAAACGATCATCTGGCAGCGCTTGCGGACGATCGGCGTCAAGCCGGTCCCTTCCGCCCCGACGACCAGCGTCACCGGCGTCGGGATGTCCGCCGTGAAAAGGCTGGTGGCATCCTCGCCCTCATCCAGCCCGACAATCCAGCGGCCGGACGCCTCCAGCTTGTCCAGCGCCCGGGCGAGGTTCGGCGTCTGCGCGACATGCAGATGCTCGATCGCTCCGGCGGAGGAGTTCACCACTGCCGGCGTGACGCTCACCGAACGGTCGGCCGGCAGGACGATGCCTGCGACGCCCGAGGCGTCCGCGGCGCGCATCAGCGTTCCGAAGTTCTGCGGATCGTTGAGGTGATCCATGACCAGCACGGTCCCCTCGCGCTCGATCACATCTTCGAGATCGACGTAAGGGAACTCGGCGGTGTCCAGCGCGATGCCCTGATGATTCCCGCCATGGGCGAGATCGTCCAGCAACGGGCGCGGCACGCGCTCGATGAGCACTTCCTGGCGCTGGGCGAGGTCGATGATCTCCTCTACTCGCTCGTCCTCGCGCACACCTTCGGCGACGAAGAGCCGGTTCGCCTTGCGCCGTCCCGCGCGGAGCGACTCCCGGACCGCGTTGCGGCCATAGATCAGGTCCTCCCGGATCGTCACCGACGCGGCCGGGCCGCGTCCCGCTGGCCGCCGGGGGCCGCGCGACGGGCCGCCCTCGGTGGGGCCGCCCCGTCGTGGACCGGTCCCCTGCGGGCCGCGTCGACCGTGCTCGAAGCGCTCGCGCGGGCCGCGCTCGCCGCGCCGTCCCGGTGCGTTGCGTGTGTCCTGGCGATTACGCGGACCGCCAGGTCGTCCCTTGCTCTGAATCTTCAAGTGTCACTCCCAGCGTGGCCAGTTCATCGCGAATGCGATCGGCCAGTGCGAATTGTTTCGTCGATCGGAGTTCCTTGCGGATGCCGATCAGCAGCTCGACGAATGGCGCAGCGTCCGCCGATGTTCCCTGGGCGGGTTCCGAGAGGTCGAGCCCCAGGATGCCCGTCAGCTCGAGCAGCGTGTCGCGGGCGTCCGCGACAGACGCGGAGGTGGCGTCCGTCGCCCGGGCGCGGTTGATCGCGCGACCAAGATCGAAGATTGCTGCAATTGCGCCCGGCGTGTCGAAGTCGTCGAGCATCGATGCGTGGAAGGCTCGCACGCTGCGCTCGACGACGGCGTCCAGTTCCGCATCGCGCTCACCGTTCGCTGCGCCATCGAGCGGGCGGGCGGCGACGCGCAGCCGGCTCAGGCCGTTCTCGGCGGCCTCCAGCCCGTCCTCGGTGAAGGTCAACGGCGCGCGATAGTGCGACGATAGCACTTGCAGCCGGTAGGCCGCGGCACGCCCGCTCTCGACGATGTCGGTGGGCCGGACGATGTTGCCGATCGACTTCGACATCTTCTCATCGCCGAGCTGGAGCAGTCCGTTGTGTACCCAGTACCGTGAGAAGGGCTCCTCGCCAAAGTACGCTTCGGACTGCGCGATCTCGTTCTCGTGGTGGGGGAAGATGAGGTCCGTTCCGCCGCCGTGGATGTCGACCATGCCGCCCAGATGGTGCGAGCACATCGCCGAGCATTCGATGTGCCAGCCGGGCCGCCCCTGGCTCCACGGGCTGTCCCAGACCGGCTCGCCCGGCTTGCCGGCCTTCCAGAGCGCGAAGTCGAGCGGATCGTCCTTCTGCTCGTTGACCTCGACGCGGGCGCCGCTCAGCAGCTCGGCGATGTCGCGATGCGAAAGCTTGCCGTAATCGGGGAACGACCGCACGCGGAAGTAGACGTCGCCGTTCGAGGGATAGGCGTGCCCCTTTTCGATGAGCCCCTCGATCATGGCGATGATCTGCGGTATCTCCTGCGTCGCCCGTGGGTAGACGTCGGCCGCCAGGATATTGAACGGCCCCATCTCGTCGCCCCAGGCGGCGATCAGCGACTCGGTGAGCTCCTGCGGGTCGATGCCCTCGGCATTGGCTCGGTTGATGATCTTGTCGTCGATGTCCGTGAAGTTTTGGACGTGGTTCACGTCGTACCCGAGGTGTTCGAGGTAGCGCCGGATCGTGTCGAACACGATGTACGACATGACGTGGCCGATATGCGGCGGCTCGTAGACGGTGACGCCGCAGACGTACATGCGGACCTTGCCAGGCTCGATCGTGGTGAAGGGCTCCTTCGTCCGTGTGAGGGTGTTGTAGATCTGAAGCGTGGAATCAGAAACGTGCGACATGGACTGTCTCCGTGGTTCGAGTCTCTGCGAATCGATGGGGCTCGAAGGGGCGTCGTTCGGCGTCAGTGGGGTGTCCGGTAGGGACACGCGGGCGAACGACGGGCAGGAGGCCGGGGGTACACACGCCGTAAGGCTATATGCACCCCGGAAGACAGTCGCAGTCGGAAAGATGGCGCACGAGCGTGCAGGAGGCAGCGCTCCCCGCGAACGGGTGCAGGGCCGACGTGGGATGTGCGACGAGCGGCATGGTCGTCGTGGCCATCAAGACGTGTCCTAGTCTGCCGCGGCCTTGTCCGCAGTGGCGGTGGCGGCGGGAGTCTCCTTCGCCGGCGTGCTGGCCTCCTTTGCCTTCGCGTCGCTGGCGGGTGAGGCGGAAGAGCTCTTGCGGCTGTCGGTGATGTACCAGCCCGAGCCCTTGAAGACGATGCCGGTCGGCTGAATGACACGGCGCACAGGTCCACCGCATTCGAGACACTCGGACAGCGGGTCCTCGCTGAACGATTGGTAGGTCTCGAACTCGTGGGCACAGGCCGTGCCGCGATACGCGTACGTTGGCATGAACCCGATACTCCTGACACAGAAGATGAAAGGCACGAAAGAATGCCACCCGGGACGGGCAGCACATACCAGTGTATCGCTGCCCGGGCGCATCCGCAAAGTCGGGTCCCGTCGGCGATCAGTCGACCGAGAACTCCGCCATGTCCTCCCAGTTGGCGCCGCGGCGGAGCTCGGCGATGACCGGCACGTCGAGCGAGAAGGCGTCTTCCATCGTGCGCTTCACCGTGCGCCCGATCTCCTCCAGCGCCGTCTCGTCGATCTCCAGCACGAGCTCGTCATGCACCTGGAGGACCATCGTCGCGGGGAGCTTGCGCTCCCGGATTTCGCGGTCGAGATCGATCATCGCGAGCTTGATGATGTCGGCCTGCGTGCCCTGGATCGGCATGTTCATCGCCATGCGCTGCGCTCCCTGGCGGCGCGCGCCGTTGCTGGCGTTGAGGTCCGGCAGGTAGCGACGGCGTCCGGAGAGCGTCTCGACATAGCCGTGCGTGCGGCCGAAGTCGATGATGCCGTCGAAGAACTCCTTGACCTTCGGCAGCCGCTCCCAGTAGCGGTTGATGAACTCCTGCGAGTCGGCGCGGCTCATGCCGGTGTCGCGCGAGAGGCCGAACGCCTGCATGCCGTAGAGGATGCCGAAGTTGACGGTCTTCGCGATGCGGCGCTGATCGGAGGTCACCGCATTTGGCTCGATGCCGTTGACGAGCGCGGCGGTCGCTCGATGGATGTCCTGCCCCTCACGGAACGCGGTCACGAGCGCCGGATCGCCCGACATGTGGGCGAGGATGCGCAGCTCCATCTGCGAATAGTCGGCCGCGAGCAGGGTTGCGTTCTCATGGATGCAATGCTCGGGGCGGCGATCCGGGATGAACGAGCGGCGCACGCGACGGCCGATGTCCGTGCG
>DATLHE010000370.1:0-11138 GCA_035540335.1 Thermomicrobiales bacterium
CAGATCGCGCCGCTGGACATGGACCGAACCGAGGCGCTGGCGTATCTCGACCGCTTCGCGGAAGCAAAGAGCCTCGACGCCTGCGCCGATGCCATGGTCCAGGCGTTCGACGTGCTCGAGCCGGCGACGCACGGCATCACCCTGCCGGCGATCCGCTACACGCTGGCGCTGGCGAGCGCGGCGATCCGCCACGAGCGCGACGGCAACGCCGCCTACACCGGCTTCGGCGGCAATCCGGGGCAGATCATGATGCTCGCGCTGCCATCCGCCTACAACCTGCCACGGCTGCCGGCGATGGCTTCGCACGAGGCGCATCACAACGTCCGGCTCAGCGTCGAGCCGTGGGACCCGGCGACGATCACGGTCGGGCAGTACATCGTGCTCGAGGGGCTGGCCGAGGCGTTTGCGGCGGAGCTCCACGGTGAGGACAGGCTCGGCCCGTGGACGCTAATGCACACGGAGGCGACGCTCGCCGCCCAGCGCCCGGTCTTCCGCGACGTGCTCGAGCAGGGCGGCGACCCGCGCCCCTACATGTTCGGCGATTGGGCGGCGGCCGAGTTCCACTACGAGGCCAAGGGGTTGCCCGACTACATCGGCTACGGCATGGGCTACAGGGTGGTTCGGTCATACCTCGACGCCACCGGCACGTCCGCCGTCGCCGCGACCTATCTCCCCTGGCGCGAGATCGCGACGAATTCCCCGTGGCTGCACGAGGGATGACCTACGCCCGACACGCCGGTAGTGCGCCACCCCGACCACTTCGGGCCGGGGCTACTGCCCAGGAGCCTCGGGCTGAAATGCCCGGGGAGATAGAGGTCGTACGGGCGGACTCCATGTCCGCCCTTTCGCAAGCAAACGGCTTCGTAGCCCCGGACCTCGTGTGCGGGGTTGTCCTCGAATCCGCGGCACGACGATACCGGAACGGTGGTGTTTTCCGGTAGCGCCGGGCCCCGGCCGAGCCCGTTGGGGCGAGAAGCGGAGCGAGCCCTCGTGTACCGCACCTGTGGCCGGCGTCCGCAGCCAACTGCGTGTTCCCTACCAGCACTCACGCTTCTCTGTCATCCCGAGATGGGGAGGCCCCACGATCTCCCGTAACACATCACCCTCATCCTGAGCGAAGCGAAGGCCCCTACGCGAAGCGCCTTGCATTACCGGGACACTGTCCATGGATAGGCCGGGAGAGATCGGCGCTGCGGCGCCGAGGGACGCTTCGACCCCGGACACCAGGGCCGGGGCTACGGGATGACAGATCGTGGGTGAGCGGCAGGCATGTAGGGGCAGACTCTTATGTCTGCCCAATGCGCGACGGCGTTGGATGGATCTCACGTCGGACGCCGGCCACGAGGGCCGGCGCTACAGATGCTACGGCTTGCGGTAGCCTCGACCCTGGGTGGCCGAGGATCATCCCAGGCACGTGCGTCCCGACCCTACGCCCCCCGCTCGATCAGCCGCGTCATCAACCGCAGCAGCGTTTCCCGCTCGGCGGCGCTGAGCGGGCTCATCAGCACCTCACTCGCCGACTCCACCGCCTGCGCCAGCGGCTCGACAAGCTCGACCCCGGCGTCCGTCAGCGCCAGCTGGATCGCTCGCCGGTCGCGCTCGTCGGGCACGCGCTCGATCAAGCCCTGCCCCTCCAGCGCGTCGACCATCGTCGTGATCGTGCGGGCCGTGACCCCGAGGTCGAGCGCAATGTCGACCATCTTCGCCGATGTCCCGTTGCGCTGGGCGGCATGGACCGCGAAGAGGAGGTTCGCCCGCGGCAGCGACATCCCTGGCGCCAGCCCGGCCTGCGGCAACCGCGTGTTGGCGAAGCGCTCGATGAGATGCCCCATCCAGATGATCGTCGAGCAGATCTCGGCCGCCTCCGCGCCGCTGGTGTGCCTGCCGTTGGTCTCCATGTCCCCTCCGCTCGCGGAAACAAATGAAAGCGCCGGATAATCCTGTAACGGATTATCCGGCGATTCAGAATGTTGCGCAAGCGTGGGGATCAGGCGTCGGCGCGGCGCTCGAAGAGCCAGACCGACAGCGGCATCACGATGATCAGGATGCCGACCAGCCAGCCCACCGCGAGCCAGCCCTTGTTGCCGACGTCCGGATACCCGGTGAGCAGACCGCGCGTGGAGTCGACCGCGAGCGTGAACGGCTGGTTCTTGGCGAAGCCCTGCAGCCACCCCGGCAGGAAGTCCGGGTGAATGAAGGCGCTGCTGATGAAGGTGATCGGGAAGATCAGCGTGAACCCGATCGAGTTCACTGCCTCGATCGTCTTCAGCCAGAGGCCGATCGCCGCGCCCAGCCAGCTCATCGTGAACGCGGTGAACAGCATGATGCCGATCGCCGCCGCCCAGTGGATGATGTTGCCTGTCGGCCGGAAGCCGACCAGCAGGCCGACCATGATGGTGATGGACGTCGTGAAGACGGTCAGCGCGAGGTCCGCCAGCACCCGGCCGAGCAGCACGGACATGCGCGTCATCGGCAGAGAGCGGAAGCGGTCCATCAACCCTTCCTTGGCGTCGGTCGCCAGGCCGAGGGCGGTGTTCATGCCGCCGAAGACGATGCCCTGCACGACGATGCCGACGACGAGATAGTTCACGGCGCTGACGCCGGGCGGCATCGTCGCCTGCACCGTGCCGCCGAAGATGTAGCGGAACAGCAGCAGGAACATGATCGGCATCACGGTCACGCCGATCAGCCAGTCGAGCTGCCGCGGCACCCGCAGCAGGCTGCGATGCGCCAGCACGATCGAGTCCGACAGGACGGCGGCGAGCTTGCCGCGCCGCAGCGGCTGGAGGTCGAGCGCGGTCGACCGGGGAGAGACGATGGGAGCCGTGGGGACGGTCAGTGTCTGCTCACTCATGCGGCGATCTCCTTCCCGGCGCCATTGGCGCCGCCGTTGATGTCGTCTTCAGTGGCATGCCCGGTGAGGGTCAGGAAGACCTCGTCGAGCGTCGGGCGCCGCAGGCTGAAATCGGTGATCTCCAGACCGGCCGCGTCGAGCTTGCGAACCGCCTCGGCGAGGCCCTTGGACCCGGCCGCGAACGGCACCGTAAGCTGATGGGTGTTCGCGTCGACCTGAACCTCGAGCTCGGCCCCGCCGCCGTTGCGCGCGATCGCGAGCAGCGTGTTGCCGGCGTGGTCCATATTCGTGCCCGCCGGGACGCTGATCGAGAGCCGCTCGCCGCCAAGCTGCGCCTTCAGCTGGTCGGCCGTGCCCTCGGCGATGATGCGCCCGTGGTCGACGACCACGATCTGGTCGGCAAGGCGGTCGGCCTCCTCCAGGTACTGCGTCGTCAGCAACACCGTCGTGCCGTCCGCGACCAGGTCCTCAATCACCGCCCACATGTCGTTGCGGCTGCGGGGGTCGAGGCCGGTCGTCGGCTCGTCGAGGAAGAGCACCGGCGGCGCGACGATCAGGCTGCCGGCCAGGTCGAGGCGCCGGCGCATGCCGCCGGAGTACGTCTTCAGGCTGCGGTTGGCGGCGTCAGTAAGGTTGAACCGCTCCAGCAGCTCGTCGGCCCGGGCGACCGCCGCCTTCTTTGAGAGACGGTAGAGCTGCCCGAACATGACGAGGTTCTCCTTGCCGGTGAGAATCTCGTCGACCGCGGCGTACTGGCCGCTGAGGCCGATCGATGCGCGGACCCGCTCCGGGTCGCGGAAGACATCGATGCCCGCGACCTCGGCGCGGCCGCCGTCCGGCCGCAGCAGCGTGGTCAGGATCCGCACCGTCGTCGTCTTGCCCGCCCCGTTCGGGCCGAGCAGCCCGAGGACGGTGCCGGTCGGCACGGAGACATCAACGCCCTTCAGCGCCTCCGTCTTGCCGAACGTTTTCCTGAGCCCCTCGGCACGAATCGCGTGTGTGCCCTCGAAGCGTTGCCTGTCAGCCATTGCTGCTCCTGTCCGTGTCTGGTCGTCTCGAATCCCGCTGGAACGTTCGTGCGTCTCGCCTGAAAGGTGTCGTCCCGCCGGTGGTGGTGCGCGGGATCGCGTCTGCTACACTTGACCCATGATTATCTCTGTCGTCGAATATCTCTTTTACTGAGACATTCGGATACTAAGAGGTCTATACGTTCATGTCAACCCCCGAGAGGCCCGAAAACATCGCCCGCTTCGTCAACACGCCGCCCTCCCGGCCCCATGCGGATGAGGACGAGCAGGCGCGGCGGGAGCGGCTGATGCGTCGCATCATGTGGCAGGCCCGCCGGCTCAGCTCGATCTCCATGCTCTACTCCATGGCGACGGCCGATCATCTCGACATGAACCTGACCGACATGCTCTGCCTCGGCATCCTCTCCGGCGCCGGCCCGATCACGTCGGGCCAGCTCGCCACGCTGATCGGCCTCTCAACAGGCGCGGTCACCGGCCTCGTCGATCGCCTCGAACGGCTGGACCTCGTCCGCCGCGAGCGCGACGAAGAAGACCGCCGCCGGGTCGTCCTTCACCTCAATGCCAACCGTGCCGAGGAGATCGGTCAGGCGTTCGAAACCATGCTGAAAGCGAGCTGGCAGCACCTCGAGCAGTTCTCCGACGAGGAGCTGGGCGCGATCGCCCGCTACACCGACGGCGCCATCGGCTTCATGCAGGAGGCCACCCGCGAGATGCGCGCGCGAGAGAAATCCCCCATCGCCCCGCTGCTCGCCGAGGCCGACATCGACGGCTGACCAATCACCGCCCGGATAATTCATCCGGCTTCGGATCATCCGGTTATCCACTTGTCCATTGCATCGCATCGTTCGATCTCCGTCCGCGTCGCGTCCCCCTGGGGCACGCGTACAATTGCCCCAGGCCGCTGCCGCCGGCGCGTCGTGTGCCAGCAACAGCACGATATCAATGAACGAGGCCACATCCGGTCCTCTTTAAACGGCGTCCGCTCCCTGCCGCGTGCCCTCGTCGTACGGTCGGCCCTGCCCCTGCGGGCGCCCCTGCGGGCCGCAGCTGCGGGCGGTGGCCGACCTCCGCCCAAACGGGACCGGATGTGCCAGCATCCGTCTTCAATCGGTTGTCTCATCACGATGACCTCACGATCATTGCTACGGGCGCTCGGGGGATACTGGGCTGAGATGGCAACCATTCAATCCCGTTGCCAACCGTTACACCTGATCCGGGTCATACCGGCGCCAAGGATGCGTCAGCATCCGTGCTCCATCGGTTGTCTCACCATGACGACCTCACGATTATTGCTACGGGTGCTCGGGCGAGCCGGGCTGAGATGGTGGCCGACGCTCCGCCGCCAACCGTTACACCTGATCCGGGTAATACCGGCGTAGGAAGGCTTCATCTCCATGGCTGCTGCCCATCCGGGTGCGCCCCTGCGGGCGCCGCTGCTGTCCGCATCCCATATCGACGCGTTCTACGTCGAAGACGGCCAGACACTGCAGGCGCTCGACGACATCAGCTTCGACGTCGCCGACGGCGAGTTCGTCGCCCTCATCGGCCCCTCCGGCGGCGGCAAGAGCACCCTGCTCGACATCATCTCCGGTCTCTACCCGCAGGCCGGCGGCGAGATCGCCTTCGACGGCGCCGTCCTCACCCCCGGCCAGCGGCTCGGCCACGCCGCCTACATGCGCCAGCGCGACCTGCTGATGCCCTGGCGCACCGCCCTGGACAACGCCGCGCTCGCGATCGAGGTCCACGGCCACTCCCGGCGCGAGGCCCGCGCCATCGCCCGCGCCCGCTTCGCCGAGTTCGGCCTCGCCGGCTTCGAGGACGCCTACCCCGCCCAGCTCTCCGGCGGCATGCGCCAGCGGATCGCCTTCCTGCGGACGGTCCTCGCCGAGCGGCGACTGCTGCTCCTCGACGAGCCCTTCGGCGCCCTCGACGCGCTAAACCGCGTCGCGCTGCAGGCCTGGCTGCTTGCGCTCTGGGAGCGGGAGAGGCAGGGCGTCATCCTCGTCACCCACGATGTCGACGAGGCGATCTACCTCGCCGACCGCGTCATCGTGCTCTCGCCCCGGCCGGGCCGGGTCGTCCACATCGAACCGATCGACCTGCCGCGGCACCGCACCCGCGACCTCGTCACCAGTGACGTCTTCCTGCGCCATCGCGCGGTGCTGCTGGATGCGCTCGGGCTGCTCGCACCGGTCGAGGCGGGGGTGCCGGCATGACGCCGTCACCGCTCGACCGTCTGCTGCGCTGGGTCTGGCCGGCGCTGCTCCTCGCCGTGCTCATCGCGGCCTGGGAGATCGCCGTCCGTCTCAACGACACCCCGCGCTGGATGCTGCCCCCGCCTTCCGCCGTCGCCACGTCGCTGCGGGTCGATTGGCGGCTGCTGCTGGAGCATACGCGGGTGACCTTCGTCGAGGTCCTGCTCGGGTTCGCGCTCGCGTTCGTGGCCGGCATCCTCGCCGGCATCGCCATCGACAGCTCGCGCATCATCGAGCGCGCCGTCTATCCGTTGCTGATTGCCAGCCAAACCATCCCGATGGTGGTGCTCGCGCCGTTGCTGCTCATCTGGTTCGGCTACGGCCTGCTACCCAAAGTACTCGTCGCCGCGCTGGTTGCCTTCTTCCCGCTTGCGGTGAACACCGTCGACGGCCTCCGCGCCGTCGACCGCGAGATTCTGGCGCTGCTTCGGAGCATGGGGGCGGGGCGCTGGACGCGCTTCCGGCTGGCGAAGCTGCCGGCGGCGATGCCGGCCATCTTCTCCGGCTCCCGCATCGCCATCGCCTTCTGCGTCATCGGCGCCGTCTTCGGCGAGCTCGTCGGCGCCAAGGAGGGGCTCGGCTACCTGATGGAGCGCTCGGCGTCGCAGTTCCAGACCGACCGCGTCTTCGCCTGCATCCTCATCCTCGCCGTCATGGGCGTCAGCCTGTTCTCCATCGTGGCCCTCCTCGAGCGTGTGCTCCTGCCCTGGCGGCGGTACGTCACGGACACCGCGCCAACCGATGCCTAGGGCCGGCGCGACGCCTCCCGTCGGACGGGCGGACACCCTTCGGGGATTCGCCCTGCCCCAGCGGGCCATGGATGCAACGCCGCCATCGAAGCGCGTTGGCGGACATCGCGCCGGCCGCACAACCCACTCATTCTCCGCTTCAGACGTCACAGGAATGTCACATATGCGTAATCCAACATTGTCGGCCCACCTGCGCCAGCTCGCGGACCCGATCTGGGAGGCGCAGCACGCCCACCCCTTCGTCCGCGGCATCGGCGACGGCACCCTCCCCACCGACCGCTTCGGCCACTGGCTGCGGCAGGACTACCTCTATCTCATCGACTACGCCCGCCTCTTCGCGGCGGCGGTCCTGCGCGCCCCCGACCTGGCGACGATGACGACCTGCTCCCAGCTGCTGCACGGGATCATGGCGACGGAGATGGACCTGCACCGCTCCTACGTCGCCGGCTTCGGCATCACCGCCGCCGACCTCGAGCGCGAGGTAAAGGCCCCCACCTGCCAGGGCTACACCGACTTCCTGCTGCGCACGGCCACGACCGGTGATTTCGTCGAGCTGCTCGGCGCTCTGCTGCCCTGCATGTGGGGCTACGCCGAGATCGGCCAGCGCCTCGCGGCCCAGGGACTGCCGGGTGACCCGCGCTACGCCGCCTGGATCGAGATGTACGCCGGCAATGAGTTCGCCGCGCTGGCCGACTGGTGCCGCGACCTGCTCGACCGCACGGGCGCCGACCTCTCCGAAGGCGCTCTCCGCCGCGTCGAGGAGACCTTCCTCACCTCCAGCCGCTACGAGCTCGCCTTCTGGGAGATGGCCTGGACACAGGAACGCTGGCCGGTCTGAGGATTCTCCATCGTAGGGGCAGACACAAGAGTCAGCCCCTACAAACACCCTCATTCTGATCGATGCGAAGAACCCTACGCGAAGCGCTGTTCGCGATTAGCCCGGTTCCTGCCGTCACCCAAGCCGCCCTGTCATCCCGAGCGCAGTCGAGGGATCCCCATCGATGTGCAGCATCGATATGGTGCGGCCGGGATGCCCGGCCCATCGAGAAGCACCGTTCCCGGCCCGCTCAGGATGACGGTTGGTTGGGCGCGCGGCATGTAGGGGCAGACATAAGAGTCTGCCCCTACGAAGGGTTACGGGCGTAGGGGCAGATCCCGCGCAGCGTGACCCGAACCGGCCACAAGGGCCGGTTACGAATCGTCGCCGCAGGCATCGGGTGCACCACAGCTATCCTCCCTACATCCCCCGCCGCGCCCGCTCCTCACTCAGCCGCGCCAATCCCTCCGCCACTCGCGCCCGGTTCTCCCGGTCGTTCAGCCACCGCGAGACGCCCGATGGATGCGGCAGCGGCACGACGACCGTCGGACCGTGCGCCAGCTCGACCGTCCGCGTCGTCCCGACCAGCTCCGCGAGCGCCAACCGTCCCGCGCCGGGGATAAACCGCGCCGCCGCCAGCTTGCCGAGCGTCACCACCATCTCCGGCCGCACGAAGGCCAGCTCGGTCGCCAGATGATCGGCGCACAGCGCGATCTCGGCCCGCGACGGCGCGCGGTCACCCTTCCCCTGCGCCGCCTTGCCGGGGAAGCACTTCGTCAGGCTCGTCAGGTACCACGTCTCCCGCCACGCGTCCGCAGGGAACCCGGCCTCCGCCAGCCACCCGCGCAGCACCTCGCCAATGCGGCCGCTCCACGGCACGCCCGTCTCATGCGACCGCGCGCCCGGCGCCTGGCCGACGGCCATCACCCGTTGCGAGGCGTGCCCATGGAAGATCGGGTGCGCCTCGGGGATGAACCCCGCCGCGACGCAGCGCGTGCAGGCCGCCATCCGCCGCTGGTAGGCGGCCAGCGCCCGGTCCGCATCGGCTACACTCTCCGGGCGATGCCCGTCCCCGGGCGCCCCAGCCCTGTCCATCACTGCCATACCGTTCCGGAGCCTTGAGTGTCGACGTCCACGCCCACCCGTCCATCCGCCCGGTCCGCGACGACGGGATCGCCGTATTTCCTCGTCATCGTCGCGCTCTATGTGACGAGCCTGATCACCGCGAACACCGTCGCGGTCAAGGTGCTGAACGTCGGGTTCTGGACGAGCGACGCGGGCATCCTCACCTTCCCGATCGCCTACATCGTGGGCGACGTCCTCACCGAAGTCTACGGCTACGCCACGGCGCGCCGGGTGATCTGGCTCGGCTTCGTCTGCAACGCGATCGCGGTCGGCGTCTTCCAGCTGGCGATGGTCATGCCCGCCGAGCCGAGCTGGGACGGCGGCGCGGCCTACGAGCGGATCTTCGCCGCCACGCCGCGCCTGCTGCTGGCGTCGATGTGCGCCTACCTCGTCGGCTCCTTCGTCAACGCCTTCGTGCTGGCGCGGATGAAGATCCTCACCAACGGCCGCTGGCTCTGGATGCGCACGATCGGCTCGACCATCGTCGGCGAGGGGCTTGATACGGTCGTGTTCGTCCTCATCGCCTTCGCGGGCGTCTTCTCCGGCCAGGTGCTGGTCGAGATGATGTACACCAACTGGCTGCTCAAGACGGCCTACGAGACGGCCGCCACGCCGATCACCTACAAGGTGGTCAACGCGCTCAAGCGCGTCGAGCAGGTCGATGCCGACGACCGCGCGACCAACTTCAACCCGCTCGCCGTCGGCGCCTAGGCAGGCGAACCGATGCAATGGCGCCCACCGTCGTCACCGCGCACCGTGCGCCTTCATGCCCGAAGCGTGTCCTTCGCGGCGGGGAGGCGACCCGGCAGCGTCCGTCCAGGTGCCCTCCCGCTCACGCCCGCGCCTCTGCGATTCCCGCGTCGTCTCGCGCCCGGATGAGGTGCCAGGCGAGGTAGAGCACCGCCCCGGCCAGCACCACGCCACCGGCGGCCGTCAACCAGACCCCCGCCGAGCGCTCCCCGGCCTCCCCGGTGTAGGCGTGCAGGAACATCCCGCCCGACACCATGAACACCGCCATCGCGTAGGCAACCCAGGCGACCACCTGACGCCGGGCCGGCAGCCCCGTCCGCCCGAGAGAGGTGCTGTAGAGGATGCCGGCGATCGCCAGCACCCCGGCGTGGCCGTGCCCGGCCCGGAAGAACTGCTCCTGCTGCGCTGTCGGCGGATCGCCCGAGGTCAGCAGCAGGATCAGCGATTCCCCGCCGAACATGACGGCGATCAGCAGCACCCACGAGATTGCCGCGAGCACCTGCCCCGGCTGACGTGGATTCGCTGGTGTGTGCATGGTCCGTCTCCCTGTCCATGATGTCATAGATAGTAATCAGTCACTTACATATATCGCCGAAAAAAGAGGCGGCCACCTTTGGACCGTGATCATCTTTCAGCCTCCGCTTCCAATATCCTCGAAGAGCTCGGCGCGCCCATCCGTGAACGACTGTTCCGGCAGCATTAGCATCGCCCGGGCCCACTCGGCCTCCTCCGCCTCCCGCGCCGCGCCGATCGAGGCGGCGATGGTCAGCATCATCCCGTACGCCCAGAACTGCTGGACCGCCTCGTAGCTCGCCCCCGTGGCATCCCGGACCCACCTGAACATGGTGTCCATGCCCGCCTGGAGCTGCGCCCGGATCTCGTCATCCTCGGCCGCCGCGCTCGCCTGCAGGATGAGGCGCAGCTCCACGACGTCGTAGACGAACCGGTAATAGGGCTCCTGAAGCGCCTCCAGCCGCCGCTCGGAGGTGTCGACGCCCCCGGCGCTCTCGCCGTACGCATCCAGCGCCTCTTGCCACGCGTCGACGATTCCCGCGCACACGCGCTGCAGGGCGACGATGAAGAGCGCCTTCTTCGTGCCGAACAGGCGGAGCACATAGGGCTGCGAGATGCCCGCTTCGGCCGCGATGCGCTCCGTCAAGCCCCCGTGGAACCCGTAGGTCGCGAACTCCACGATCGCCGCCCGGACGACGTCCTCCCGCCGCTCCTCGGCGGTGCGGCGCTTCGCTGGCTGCATGGTCACGATGTACCCCCGTCAAACATGTCCACCCTCCGCGACCCTGGCCGACATGGTAGTAAGTGATCACTTACATGTCAAGCCGGGACGGAGCGTCGCATCCAATCCACATGCCGTAGGGGAGGGCATTGAACGCGCTCACCCACCCAAACGGTCACGCACCGAACGCGCGTTCAATGCCCTCCCGTCCCGTGCGCGAGCGACTCCGAATGGGCGCTGCGGGTCCATCGGGTCGCCACACGGGCGGCCCGTACGATGTTGTGTGCCTACGACACCAACCCCGCCCCGCCCTCATCCCGACGATC
>DATLHE010000371.1:0-2767 GCA_035540335.1 Thermomicrobiales bacterium
CTAGGCGGAGGCGCTCGCCCGCGCCGCCGCCGGGCGCGCTGCCTACAACACCTTCTGCGCTGCGCTGCGCGACCGTCTGTGGGAGGGCATCCAGGCCAACATCGACGATGTGGTCCTGAACGGACCGCCGCTCGACGCGACGCGCCTGCCCAACAACCTCAACGTCTCCTTCCGCGGCGTGCAGGGCGAGACCGTCTTGCTCAGCCTCGACATGGGCGGCGTAGCGGCGTCGGCGGGCAGCGCCTGCACGACCGGCAACGCCGAGCCGAGCCATGTCCTGCTCGCCAGCGGTCTCAGCGAGGCCGAAGCGCGCGCCAGCCTGCGCCTCACCGTCGGCCGGGGTAACTCCGAGGCGGAGATCGACGAGGCCATCGACACCTTGCGCGAGACCGTCGACCGCGTCCGCACGCTCTCGAAATTGAGCGCTGACTGACCTAGTGGTACGAACAGGCTCGCGCCCCGAGTGGACAACGCCCTCATTCTGAGCGCAGCAAAGGGTCGCCCGGCCGAGGCGTGGCCGAGGGCTCGCTTCGCTTCTCGCCCTGCGGGCTCAGCCGGGAAGCGAAGGGGTCGCTCCGCTTTTCGTTCCCGGCGGGAACTCACCCGGGCGGGCCTTTTGGCTTTTCGCCCCTGCGGGGCTCACCCGGGGGCTCGCTGCCGTTTCTCGCGCTTGGCGCTCGGCCGGAGAACCCTACGCGAAGCGCTGTAGGCGTCCCGCGCGTTTCAGCATTGCCTTCATGGCGCCGTCTTGGCACCCGTAGGGGAAGGACTGCGTCGTAGCCGCGCATCCCGAAGGGTGTGCGCCCTCCGTTTCAGGGAGTCGCCGGAATGTGCGGGATCACCCTGTTGCGAACGGGTTCATCGCGGCCAGGATCTCCGCCACGACTTCGTCGCCGTTGTAGTCATCGCCTTCCAGGGTCCAGCAGGTCGACAGCACCGCGTGGACAATGGCCCATTGCCAGAGGCGCGTCCGCTCGATCCCCAGCTCTTCCGCGAAGATGTCCAGCCGGCGATCGATGACCCTGGGGAGATCGGGCCACGATTCGATGTCCGGAGGGTTGCGCATCCAGGTGCCGATATCGTAACCGCGCTCGCCTACGAGGCCCTTGAAGTCGATCAGCGTCCATCCATGCTCGGAATCGGCGAGGATGTTGTCGTGATGCACGTCGCCGTGGAGGACCACGCATTCGCGCTGGGTGGCCAGGACCTCGCGCGCCTGCGACACCGCCAGCTCGACGAGGTGATGAGGGATGGGCCCACCGCCGTTGGGATGCGCTTCATGGTAGGTGAAGAGCGCCTGGAACCAGCGGTCGAGCGGGAAGAGGTGATGACCCGACGGCGGCGCGACCCACATCTTCTGCATCTCACTGGCGGCGATGCGTGTCGCCTCCTCG
The DNA here is from genome assembly GCA_035540335.1 of Thermomicrobiales bacterium. Lineage (GTDB taxonomy): Bacteria > Chloroflexota > Chloroflexia > Thermomicrobiales > UBA6265 > UBA6265. The sequence goes on from DATLHE010000371.1 coordinate 1,395, forward strand.
TCGCCCATCGTTCCCGTCTCGGTCAGCGTTCGCAGTGGCGTGCCCGGTGTCACGCGCTCCATAAGCATGATCGACACATCGGGATCTGAGGCAATCAGTCGTACGAGGCCCGGACCGGACGCGGCCCGCGTGGCCTCGACCTCCGCTCGCACTTCGTCGTGGGGCGGCGACAGCTTCAGCACAATCTGACCGTACTCCGGCGTTGAGCCGAACAGCACCAGATTCAGCGAGAGTGTCGGCACCTCGGGCGCGAGCGTGATGTCCCATCGTTCGCACCACTCGCGGACGATCTCAGGCGCACGCTCCAGCCAGCGGACACCGGATTCCCATCCGCCCCAGAGCATGCGGCGCTTGAGCTCATCGGGGATCACGAACCCGTTGTGGAGCGTCACGGGCGGCAGGTCGCTAGGCATCTTCCGCGTCATCCTCCTGCGCGGCGAGCGACGCCGCCGATTCGAGCAGCTCCCGACCGTCGTTGCCGCCGATTTCGCCGATCGGCGGCAGTTCGGCCAGCGAGCGCAGCCCGAAATGGTTGAGGAAGTCCGCGGTCGTGCCGTACTGGATCGGGTTGCCGACCGTTGCCAACCGCGCCACCGGCTCGATCAATCCGCGCGCATGGAGCTTGGCGAGCACGCCGGACGAATCGACGCCCCGGATCTGCTCGATCTCCGCCCGCGTCACCGGCTGCTGGTAGGCGACGATGGCGAGCGCCTCCAGCGACGCCGAGGAGAGCTTCGCCTCGCGGTCGAGCCCAAGGAAAACACGTACCTTGTCGGCAAATCGGGGCGCGGTCGCGATGTGGATGCGCCGGCCGTGCCGCTGGATCACCCAACCGCGATCCTCGCGCTGCTCCAGCCACGCCAATCCACGTTCGACGTCCTCGGTTGCCATCTCCGCTCCGGCGGCGAGCTCCTCGATTGTCGGCGGCTCCTGCGCCACGAGCAGCAATGCCTCGACCAGTGCCGCCAGCTCATGATCCGGCATGGTCGAGGCGAGGCCGACCTTCGAGAGCGACAGCTGCGTCTCCTCGGCGTCCTCGGTGCGCGCATCGCGCGACAGGGTGGCGGTCTCAGGCATGGGCGGGCGTGCTCCGTCTAGTTCAGGAATTCGGGTTCGGCGTCGTCGAACGCCTGCAGGTCGGCGTCCTCGATCCGCGTCAGCTCGATCTCGCCGAAGAGGCCGTCCTGGCTGGCGTCCATCGAGCGCCGGCGGATCAGCACCAGCACCGCGAGAAAGGCGGTCGCCATCTCGGTGCGCGTCTCGTAGTCCCGCATCACGTGGCTGAAGCGCACGCGCGGCCGGCCCAGCGTCGATTCCAGCACCCGGTCGATCATCTCGCGGATGCTCACGATCCGGCGCTGGCGGATGGTCTG
>DATLHE010000372.1:0-3391 GCA_035540335.1 Thermomicrobiales bacterium
CCCGGCCGAGCCCGGAGGGCGAGAAGCGGTAGCGGGCCTTTGACACCGTTCGCGTCGCTGCGCTCCGCTCGCGGGCTCGGGATGACAGGATGGCGGGGATGCAGGAGGGAACGTCCCGGTGGCGAGCAGCGCTTCGCGTCAGGTTCCCCGGCCATGGCGGGCCCTTGCATTCGCTCGGGATGACGGCGGTGGGGACGGCCCGATCGCGAACGTGCACGACCCCGGATACAAGACCCGGGGCTACCGGGGCGAGGCGCCGTTCCAGCATCGAAACGCCGTGGTGGTGGGGGGACGCCGGCAGGTGCGCCACGAGAGCGGGCGCTACGGTCAAGCGGCCGCGCAAGCTGGGTGCGCCGTTGCTGGAAACGACCCCGGCCGCAGGTGCGACACACGGTCCGGGGCTACGGAATCACGATGTCCGGCTGGTGGACCTTGCGGTGCTCGGAGTCGATGACGTTGATGATCGAGCGCACGGCGTCGTCGAGCTTGCCATCCTCGTTGAAGACGACATAATCGAAGTGCTCGACCTCGGCCAGCTCGGCGCTGGCGGTGGTGAAGCGCTTCATGAGGACGTCCGGATCGTCGGTCTTGCGGTCGCGCAGGCGGCTCAGGAGCGCCCGCATCGACTCCGGGGCGAGGAAGATCGAGGTCGTGTGGGGGATGAGGCGGCGGAGCGTCGCCGCGCCCTTGACGTCGACCTTGACGATCACGTGGCGGCCCTGGGCGAGGCCGTTGACGATCGGGCTGCGCGGCACGCCGTAGTGGTTGTCGTAGACCATCGCGTTCTCGACGAAGTCGTTGTGCTCGATGCGCTCGAGGAACTCCTCCTTCGAGAGGAAGACGTAATGCACGCCGTCGATCTCGCCCTTGCGCATCGGCCGGGTGGTCGCGGTGACGACGTACTCGGCGTCCGGGAAGACCTCGCGCAGCTCCTCGATCACGCTGTCCTTCCCGACACCGGAAGGGCCGGAGATGATGAACACGCGCGGCTTGCTGGCCTCGCGCAGCTGGGCGATGAGCTCATCACCGTGCTCGTAGATGCGGTCCAGTCTGGCATCATGGTCCGGCAGGCTGCTGGTGGACGGCTGGGTCGTCGAGGGGGCGTTGTCGACCAACGTGGTGGTTCTCCCGGTTGCGCGAGACAGGCCTGACTGCATTTCCTACGATCCATACTACGGGGTACACAGCCCCGGCAACTGTAAGGGTAATCGCTCGATGTTCGATGTGTTGACCGTTGGCGCGGTGGTTGATGAGTTGCGTCGGACGGTGCTCGATGGCCGGATTCAGCGGCTGGGCATGGTCGACGCCGTCACGATTGGCGCCGAGATCTACGCCCACGGCCGGCGGCGGACGCTGATCGCCAGCGCCGATGCCACGAATCCGCGCCTCCACCTGACGCGGTCGATGCCATCGCTCGATCCCAACCTGATCACGCCGTTTGGCTTGCAGCTTCGCAAGTACGTGCGGGGCGGGTTCCTGATCGGCATTGAACAGCCACCCCTTGAGCGGGTGGTTCGGCTCAGTATAGCCAAGCGGATGGCGCCGCTGCACACCGACGGCGCGCGCGACGAGGCCGAGGAGGTCGAGGACGCCGAGGAGGACGATATCTGGTCGGGGGAGAACGTCTCCCGGCTGGAGCTCATCGTCGAGATCATGGGGCGGCACAGCAACCTGATCCTGGTCGACGACGAGGGGCTCGTCCGCGAGAGCGCCAAGCGCGTGACGTCGCAGATGAGCCGCGTGCGGCCGATCCTGCCGAAGCGCTCGTACGAGCTGCCGCCGGCGCCGGGGAAGGCGGACCCACGGCAGCTGACCTCGCCGGGCGTCGAGGCGCTGTTGGCCGAGGCAAAGCCGGACGCGAAGCTGGCGGACCTGCTGGTGCGCGGCTATCGCGGCGTGAGCCCGCAGATCGCGCGGGAGGTCGCCTACCGGGTGGCCGGGGACGCGCAGGCGCGGACGGCGGACATCGCCGATGCGCGGGCGGTCGCGCAGGCGGTGCGGAACATGTTCCAGCCGCTGCTGACCGGCGACTGGGAGCCGCATTTGTACGAGCGGGACGACCTGCCGGTCGGGTACGGCGCCGTGCCGATCACCCACCTCGCGGTCGACGCCGATGACATCGCGCTCGACTCCATCTCGGAGGCCGTCGAGCGCGCCCAGGAGGGCGAGGGGGAGGCGACGCCGCGCGATCACGCCCAGCGGCGGGCGCGGTTGATCGCCGCGATCGACGAGGCGACGCGGTCGATCGACTCGCGGCTGCGCTCGCTGCGGCAGCAGCACGCGCGGGCCGACGACACCGAGCGGCTGCGACGGTGGGGCGAGTACATCTACGCCTACCTGTGGCAGATCGAGCCGGGGCAGACCGACCTGGTGATTGAGGGGGAAGGAGAGACGATCCCGCTGGACCCCGAGAAGTCGCCGAAGGATGTCGCGCAGGAGTACTTCGAGCAGTACCGCAAGGCGCAGAAGGCGGGCGACACGCTGCCGGAGCGGATCGAAGCGGCGGAGAACGAGCGCGGCTATCTGGCGCAACTGCGTACGCACGCCGCGCAGGCCGAGGGGTTCGCGGCGATCGAGGCGCTGCGGCAGGAGTACGAGGAGTTCACCGGCGGGCGGCACGCGGTCCAGGAGCGAACTGGCCACAAGTCGAAGAAGCAGGCCACCAAGCGGCCGACGCCGCTGACGGACGACGACGGGAACCTGATCTACATCGGGCGCTCGGGGCGGGAGAACGACCAGGTGACGTTCGACATCGCCGGGCCGGACGATCTCTGGCTGCACGCGCGGGGGGTGCCGGGCTCGCACGTCATCCTGCGTAAGCGGGTGCCGGGGCAGGACGGGGATCCGGCTGCGGTGGAGACGGCGGCGGCGCTGGCGGCCTACTACTCGTCGGGCCGGGAGAGCGGTACGGTCGAGGTCGACGTCGCCGAGCGGCGGCACGTGCGGAAGATCAAGGGCGGCGGGCCGGGGATGGTGACCTACCGGAACGAGCACACGATCGCCGTGCGCCCCGCGAACGAGGATGAGCTGCGGAAGGCCGGGCGGATCGAATAGGGGCGACGGTCGAAGAAGGCATTTTCCGTACGGTCGGCCCTTGTGGCCGACCTTTTCATTGCGCGGAGGGGTCGGTCATCGCCCGCAACCGCGGCCCGCATCGGCAGGGCGGACCGTGCGGTGACGTCCTTCCTTCCCGTGGCGCCGATTCTTGTGCCCGGCATTGGCGTGGAGGGCGCTGCGCGCCATTGGACGTGCTCTCGCTTCGCTGCGCACGGCGATCGTGTGCTCGTTCCGGTAGGTCACCATCCCCGGCCCGCCGCCCTTGATCTTCCGCACGTGCCGCCGCTCGGCGACGTCGACCTCGACCGTACCGCTCTCCCGGCCCGACGAGTAG
>DATLHE010000373.1:0-26674 GCA_035540335.1 Thermomicrobiales bacterium
GCGGTGCCGGGGGATTCCCACGCTGCGCTCTGGACAGGCTCTTCGCTGCGCTCAGGATGACGTGGAGGGGATGGCCGTGCCGGCATGACGCAGGCCGATGGGTGGACACGCGGCGGGCGTGTAGGTGCAGGCTTTGATGCCTGCCAGATGTCGCCGGCCACAGGTGCGGCACTGCCCGCGGCTGCGAGGCCCGGGGCTACCGGGGCGATGCGCCATTCCTGCATCGATTCTCCGTGGTGGCGGGCGGACCCCGCACACGAGGTGCGGGGCTACGAAGGGTTCGCGTCGTGTGGGGAACCGATCACCTGCCCTTGCTGTATGGAGAGCAGAAGCCATACACCTCGGGAGGTGATCCATGAACGCATCGCGCATGGTCCGTCTGCTGGTTGTCGTTCTCGTGCTGCTCGGGTGGCCGGTCGGGGCGGCCGCGAAGCCGCATGGTGAGGCGACGCCGGCGATGTTCGCGCTCTACGCCGGTGGCGACGTCTCACCGGAGCTGCGCCCGCTCGATCCGCTCTCACTGGCGGATCGGGACGACATCGCGCCGCTGGATCTCCAGAGCCGGTGGCCGATCGTCGCCACCTCCGCCGATGGCTCGACCTTCGTGATCATCACCAACGAGTCGACGGTGAACGATCAGGGCGGGCTCGACGACCCCGCGATCGTGATCCGCGACGGCGTGAACGGGCCGGAGCGGGCGCGGATCGCGCTCGAGGGCGAGGCGTTCTCGCCGCTGCTCAGCGCGGACGGCTCCCGCCTCGTCGTCTCCGGCGGGCTCGCCTGCGGCGTGTCCGGCTGCACCGACCAGACGTGGCAGGTCTACGACACCACGACGGGCAAGGTCCTGGCGACGATCACCGGCGCGGGCGAGCCGGTCTGGCCGAACGTCATCGATCCCGAAGGAACCCGGCTCTACGTGCCGTTCTACGCGCGGCCGGCAGAAGACAGCGCAGGGCCGTGGCCGCTGCGGATCGCCGCGTACGACCTGGCGACCGGCGAGGAGGCCGCCCGGATGACGGTGCCCGACGTGCTGGCCGGGACCTGGCAGGCGGGCACGATCGACGACGCGCCGCTGATGCGGCAGCTCACCCCGGCAATCGCGCTCTCTCCGGACGGCGCCTGGATCGCCGTGGTTGACGCGGCGGTGACCTCGCTGACACTGATCGACACCGGGACGATGACGGTCGAGGCGGTCCATGAGATCGATCGTCCCGAGAGCGTGGCGCATCGCCTCGCGCGGTGGCTGGGTCTCGCGCCGCAGGAGGTCTCCGCGAAGGGGATGGCGGGGCCGGCCGCGTCCGCCGTGTTTGCCGCCGACGGCGCGGCGCTCTACGTGACGGGCAGCGAGCTGCGGATCGGGGACACCATCGAGAGCATGAGCGGCGAGGGGATGGGCGTGCGGCGGATCGACGTCGCGAGCGGCCAGATCACCGCCGAGGTGCTGCGCGGCCAGGAGGTGACGCAGGTGCTGCCCGCGCCCGATGGGAACGCGGTGTACGCGCTCGCCAGCGTCACGCCGTGGTGGGACAGCCAGATCGGGGCGTCGTCCTACCTGCTGCGCCGCCTGGACCCGGCGACGCTGAAGGTGACGGCGGAGCGGGTGTACCCGCAGTGGCCGCAGGTGGTGATGCTGGCGTCGGCGCCGTCGGGTTAATCAACGCCTGCGGCGATATGGGCCTTGGGCCTTCGACGTCCTTCCGTACGGGCCGCCCTTGTGGCGGCCCTTGTGCGTGCCGCTCCCGGGTGAAGAGCCGCCCACTCGGGCCGGCTCTACCCGCGTCGCCTGCGGCGCACACCCTTCGGGGTGCGCGGCCACGATGATGGAATTGGTCCCAGCGCCTATCGCGATGGGGTCGTCGCCGGGAGCAGCGACTGGTGCGCCATCGCGCCCGCCAGCATGCCGCTCGCGATCGCCCCGGCGAGGCTCTTGTTGGGTTGGGCGGCGTCGCCGGCCGCGAAGACGCCGGGCACGGTGGTTTGCCCGCGGGCGTCGACGCGAATGATCGGGCCGAGGGCCGTTTCGTCGATATCGCATCCGAGCTGGGCGGCGAGCGGGCTCCCCAGGCGCACCGGGGCGGCGATGAAGAGGGCGTCGAGCGGGATCGCGCGTCCATCGGCCAGGCGCACCCCTTGCAGTCCCTCCCCGTTGCTGACGACCGCGGTCACGGCCGCGTCCTCGACGGCTACGCCGCGCGCCTCCAGCGCGTCGCGCTCGTCCACCGTCAGGTGAATCGTCCCGTTGGTGAGGAAGGTCGTCGGCCCCCAATCGGGGATCAGGTTCGCGAGGTGGATCGCCATGGGCCCGAAGGCGAGCACGCCGAGCCGCCGCCCGGCGACCTCGTAGCCGTGGCAGTAGGGGCAGTGGAAGACACCCCTGCCCCACTCCTCCCGCAGCCCCGGGAGGTCGGGTAGCTCGTCCTCGACCCCGATCGCCAGGACCAGCCGCGCGGCATGGTGCGTCGCGCCATCCTCGAGCGTGACGGCAAACCCGGCGTCGTCCCGGGTCGCGGCAACGGCGGTGCCGTCGATGAACGTCGCGGTCGGGTAGGCGGCGACATCGGCGCGGGCATCGCGGGCGATCGCATCGGGGCCGCGGCCGTCCTGCCCGATGAGATTGTGGGCGGCGTGCGCGAAGCGGTTGCGCCGCGTCCCGGCGTCGATGACGAGCACGCGCTTGCGGGCGCGGACGAGCGCAAGGGCGGCGGAGAGGCCGGCGTAGCTGCCGCCGACGACGATCACGTCGTACTGGTCCGATGGCATGGTGGGGGTCCTCCTCATGACGAGGCGCGATGAAACGGTTGGATGGGGTGCGGTTGGGTCGTGGTGGTCTAGCCGTCCGGCATGTCGGCATGCCGAGCGGTGTGGCGGCGGTGGACGTCGTTCGCCAGATCGGCGAGCGTGATCTCGCCGAGACGGCGCTGGAGCAGGGCCTCCGCTTCGGCGTAGAAGCTGTCGAGCGCGTCGCTGACGGATGCTTCGATCAGGCAGCCGGGCGCGTCCGGATCGCGGCCCGGCACCAACTCCCCGCGCTCGCCGAGCGCCACGTAGACCTCCCGCAAACTGATCGCCGTGGCGGGGCGGGCGACGGTCCATCCGCCGCCGTGCCCCTTCACCGAGGTGACGATCCCGGCCTCACGCAGCCCGGCCAACGTCCGGCGAATCACCACCGGGTTGGTCTGGAGATGCGCGGCCAGCGCCTCGGACGTGGTGGGACGATCCCCTGCCTCCGCCAGGTGGGCCAGAACGTGAAGTGCGACGGAAAGACGGCTGCCTCGCTTCATGTAACCAGAATAGTTACATGATATGGCGCTGTCAAGAGGGTGGGGTAGTGGGATGACGATGATCGAGCGGCGTTCCTGGTCGTACGGGCGGATGGCCGAAGGCTCTCCGCCCTCTGCTCTGAAGGAGCAGATAGTCAAGGCGGAGGTCCTTCTCGCCTACACCGCTTCGCGTAGGGTTCTTCGCTTCGCTCAGAATGAGGGGATTGCGGGAAGCGTTCGCGCGGGTGTCTCTATGCGGTGATCGCGCGATGGCCCCGGCCGCAGGTGCGCCGCAGGTGCGCCGCAGGTGCGATACGAGCCCCGGGCTACAGGAGCGAGATGTGGTCCTCGCATGGACACGGGCCATTCGCGGACTGCCCCCGACCATTTCAGGTCGGGGCTACTGGATCGGCAGCGTGAAGGTCACGGTCGTGCCCTCGCCGGGGGCGCTGGTGGCGGCGGTGGTGCCGCCGTGGGCCTCGACGAGGCTCTTGGCGATCGCGAGGCCGAGGCCGCTGCCGCCGGAGTCGGCCGACTTCACGAACCGCTCGAACATCCGGTCGGCGTCGGCCTGCGGCATCCCCCGCCCGGTGTCGATGACGCGGACGCGCACGTCCTTGCCGGCGTGCTCGGCGGCGATCCGCACGGTGCCGCCCTCCGGCGTGTAGCGCATGGCATTGCTGACGAGGTTCTCCAGCACCTGGCGGATCCGCACGGCGTCGATCTCGATGCGCGGCAGCGGGTCCGCCGGCGGCTCGGCGAGGAGCGCGATGCCGTCGCGCGCGGCGGCGGGGGCGAAGGCCGCGACGACGTCCGCGAGGACGTCGCAGAGGTCGCCTTCCTCCCTGTAGAGCCGCAAATTGCCGGTGTCGGCGGTGGCGACGGTCTGCAGGTCCTCCAGCAGGCGGGTGATCACCTTCGTCTGGTCGAGCAGCGGCGCCATGTGCGCGTCGTCGCGGGGGTAGACATCGTCCATCATGCCCTCGATGTTGCCCTGGATCACCGCCAGCGGCGTCCGCAGCTCGTGCGCGATGTCCGCGAAGAGGCGACGGCGCTCCCGCTGGTGCGCCTCGAGCTGGGAGGCCATCTCGTTGAAGGAGACGATCATCTGCCGGACGTCGCGCGGGCCGCTCGGCTCGACGCGGGCGCTATAGTCTCCCTGCGCGACCCGGCTGGTCGCTTCCATGACGCGGACAACCGGCCGCACCGTCCTCTGGATCCGGCGCACCACGAAGACGATGATGCCGAGGATCAGGAAGAGCCAGAAGATCGCCGCGAAGGGCGGTGGTCCTCCGCCGCCGCGCCAGTTGCCACTGGGCGTATCGCCGAAGATGACGTGGTTGACGATCGCCCCCGCCGCGCCGACGAGCACGACGAAGACGAGCAGCACAACAATGAGGCGGATCAGGATGGAGCGCCGGTTGACCTGCCATGGCGGGCGCTCCGGCGGCCACGGCTCGCCCTCCGGCCACCACGGCGGCGGGCCGCCCTGCTGCCACGGCGGGCCACCTCCCCCGCCGTCCCCATGCCTACGTGGCATCGGCGAACCGGTACCCGACGCCGTGGACCGTGAGGACATAGGCCGGGTGGCTGGTGTCGGGCTCGAGCTTGCGGCGGATGTTCTTGATGTGCGCGTCGATCGCCCGCTCGTACGACTCGATCATCACGCCGTGGACGGCGTCCAGCAGCTGGCCGCGCGTCAGCACCCGGCCCGGCTGGCGGGCGAGGGCGACGAGGATTTGGAACTCGGTCGGCGTCAGCTCGATCGCCTCCTCGCCGCGCGTCACCCGCATGCGCGGGATGTCGATCGTGACGTCGCCGGCGCGGATGAGCTCGACGGCGTCCGGCGCGGCGGAAGTGCGGCGGAGAATGGCGCGGACGCGGGCGACGAGCTCCTTCGGGCTGAACGGCTTGACCATGTAGTCGTCGGCGCCGAGCTCGAGGCCGACGACGCGGTCGATCTCCTCGCCGCGGGCGGTGAGGACGATGATCGGGACGCTGGAGGTCTTGCGGATCTCGCGGGTGACGTCCAGGCCGTCGCGGTCGGGCAGGCCGAGGTCGAGCACGATCAGGTCCGGCCGGTCCATGCGGAAGCGCTGCAGCGCGGTGGCGGCGTCCGGCGCGACGATCGCCCGGTAGCCCGACCGGTCCAGGTAGTCCCGGACCAGGCGGGCGAGGGAGGCCTCGTCCTCGACGATGAGGATGGTCGTGGCGCTCGTGGGGCGAGCGGTGGGCTCGCCCGGCTGGGCGTTGGCGAGGGGCATCTCACTCATCCTGTGGCGGCTGCGGCGCGCCCGCGTCTCGCCGCTGCATCTGGCGGTACCACTGCTCGAACCACGGCGGCGGCGTCTCCGCGTTGAAGCCGTTCGGCCCGTAGGGGCGGCCTCCCCGCCAGGCGGCGCGTCCGAAGGCCCAGAAGAGCGCGAAGAAGAACAGCGGAATCAGGAAGAACCCGAACGGGAAGAAGAAGAACGGGCCCCGGTCCCTGTCGATGATAACCGTATTGCCATCGCTGATGGGTTGGCCCTGGTCGTTGACGACGTGGACGACATGGGCGGTGTTGTGGTCCCATCCGTGGCCGGCGCCGAAAAACCAGGCGGCGGCGATGAGGCCGGCGAAGAGCGTGAGGACGATGGCGAGGGGGATGAAACGTCGCATGATGATGTGTCCTGTTGATGCATTCCGAAGGGGCAGACTCTTATGCCTGCCCGCGGGAGGCCGCCACCGCGCGTCGCTGCGGCCGCAGGTGCAGGGCGGCCCGTACGGGCGGACTCCATGTCCGCCCTCTTGCCCGGGAGGGTCGACATGGAGTCGACCCGTACGAGCGCCGGCGTGGACCGCCGTCAGACCGTGACCGGGCCGTGGGCGAAGCGGCCGTGATGCTGCCCGCGCGGGCCGGCGAAGCGCGGCGGGCCGAAGGGACGAGCGTGTGCGGCGTGATCGCCGGCGCGCTGCCGTGAGCGGCAGCCGAAGGCGGCGGAGAGCATGAGCAGCGCGGCGCCGCCGAGCACGAGTCGTTTCATGATGGGCTCCTGTTCCGGATCGGCCACCGGCGCCCGCGCGCCGTGAGGTCCGATCTCCATGTCTTCGATTCTCGTGCCCGTGTGTGAAGGCCCTGTGAAGCGCGCCGGGAGGTTTGATGGGAACGTATGATGCCCCCAGCAACGGACGAATCGACAGCACATACAAGGAGCGCGGCGCATGGCGGAGCGGGTACTGGTCACCGGGGCAAGCGGCAAGCTGGGGCGGGCAACCGTCCGCGAGCTGATCGAGCAGGGCTACGAGGTCCATGCGGCCGACCGCACGCCGCCGCGCGAGCCGCATCCACAGGGCGCGCGGGCGATCACGACGAATCTGCTCGACGTCGGGGAGGTCGCCGGGGCGATGGCGGGGTGCGACGCGGTGGTCCACCTCGGGGCGATCCCGAACCCCTACGACCACGCCGACGAGGTCGTCTTTCGCAACAACACCGGCGCGACGTTCGCCGTCCTGCAGGCGGCCGCGCTGATCGGCGTCACGCGCGCGGCGATCGCCTCCAGCGTCTCGGCCTACGGGGTGGCATGGTCGCCGGTGCCACTGATGTTCCGGTACGCGCCGGTCGATGAGGCGCACCCGCTGATGAACCACGACGCCTACGGGCTCTCCAAGGAGGTCGACGAGCGGACGGCGGAGATGTTCTGCCGGCGGAACGGGATGTCGATCGCCGCGCTGCGCTTCCACTGGATCGGCACGCGCGGCGAGCAGCTCGCGCATGTGCGGGAGATCCGCGAGCGGCCGGATCTGGAGGTGCAGGTCGGCAACATCTGGGGCTACATCGACATCCGGGACGCCGCCCGCGCCTGCCGGATGGCGATCGAGGCGGCGCGAGAGCGCCCGTTCGGCTTCGCGCCGATGAACATCGTCGCCGCCGACACGCTGGCCGATGCGCCGACGGCGGACCTGCTGCGGGCGCACGCGCCGGAGGTCGAGCTGCGCGCGGGGATCGCGGGGACCGCCGGCGGGTTCGATACCGGCGCCGCGAAGCGCGTCATCGGCTGGGAGCCCGTGTACTCCTGGCGCGATGCCGGGTAACGGAGATGACCGGGACGTCCGCGCACGAGGTGGCGCTGCTGCGGCTGGTGGCGCAACGCATCGCCGGGCCGCGCCTGGAAGTGCCGGCCGAGGCGGTGCGCTGGCTGGCCGCGGCGCAGGGGCAGGATTATCCGGGGGGCCTCACCTCGATCGCGCTGCGGACCGCCACCGGCACGCGCACGGACGTCGAGGCGTCGCTCAACCGGGGCGAGATCGTCCGGTCGTGGCCGATGCGCGGCACGCTGCATCTCGTGGCGGCGGAGGACCTGCCGTGGATGCTGGAGCTGACCGCCCCGCGAATGCTGAAGAGCGCCGCGACGCGCCGGGCGCAGCTCGGCCTGGACGCATCCGTCCTCGACCGGGCCCGGCAGCTGGCGGTTGACGCCCTCCGTGGAGGCAACCACCTCACGCGCTCCGAGCTGCTTGGACTCTGGAGCGAAGCGAGCCTGAATGCCGTGGGGCCGCGTGGCTCGCATATGCTGGCGTATCTCGCCCAGACGGGCGTCATCTGCTTTGGGCCGGTCCGGGGCAACGAGCAACTGATCGTGCTCATCGAGGAGTGGATTCCACGGCCCCGCCACAGCGATCGCGAGCAACGCCTCGGCGAGTGGATGGGGCGGTACTTCCGGAGCCATGGGCCGGCCACCGTCCGCGACGCCGCCCGCTGGACCGGTCTCACCCTCGGCGACGTCCGCGCCGGGCTCGCCAGCGCCCGGCCCGGGCTGTCGTCCATCGAGGTCGATGACGTCGAGCACTTCATGGCCCCCGAAACGCCCGCGCTGCTGGAGGCGCACCGTGACGCCGCGCGGGGCGTCTTTCTCCTGCCGGGGTTCGATGAGCTGCTGCTCGGCTACGCCGATCGGAGCGCCACCCTGCCCGCCGCGTTCGCCGACAGGGTCGTGCCCGGCGGGAACGGCGTGTTCCAGCCGACGGTCGTCGACGATGGGCGGGTCGTCGCCACGTGGAGGCGCGTTGGCCGTGGCGCGAAGCAGCGCATCGACGCCACCCCGTTCACGGTCTTCCGCGACGAGGTGTCCGAGGCGCTGCCGGGCTTGTTCGCCGTTCTCCCCTGACGGCGAACGTGGCGGGGGGCGCAGCAGGCAAGGCTACGAGGCGGCGGGCTCGTCGTCGGTCCAGATGCGGACGATGACGGGGATGGCGGCCGCGACCGGCAGCGCGAGCAGGACGCCGATGATGCCCATCAGGCCGCCGCCGATCAGGATCGCAATCATCGTGATCAGCGGCGGCAGATCCAGCGTCTTGCCGAAGACCCGGGGCGAGGTGACGTAGTTCTCGATCTGCTGGTAGACGATGTAGGCGATCAGGACGATGATCGCGGTTTGGAAGGAGACGGTGAGCGACAGAAGGACCGCCGGGATCGTTGCGAGCGTCACGCCCACCTGCGGGATCGCGTCGCCGATGGCCGCGATCAGCGCCAGTACGCCGGCGGAGGGGACATCGAGCGTCGAGAGCACGATCAGCGTGAAGAGGGCGAACAGGGTCGAGTTGAACGTCTGGCCCGCGACGTAGCCGTTGATCACCCTGGCGACCGCCGGGATCGTGCGGCGGAGCTTCTCTCGTGGCCGTGGCGGCAAGAGCGCGATCAGGGGATCGATCGTGCGGCCCTGGTCGGCCAGGAAGTAGACGGCGACGATCAGCGCGATGACGATGTTGGCCATGCTGCTGAAGACGTCCACGCCCTGGGAGAACACGCCTTGCAGATCGACCCCGCCGGAGGTCAGGCCCTCCCTCTGGGCGTCCGACCACTCCAGAATGACGTCATACAAGCCCGGCTGGCGGCGCTGGAGCCAGGCCAGGCTCTCTTCGACATAGGTCGGCAGCTGGTCCCAGAATTCCCGGAGCTGGTCCACGAGCGGCGGGATCAGGTTGGCCAGCAGCAGGGCGAGGCCGCCAACCGCCGCCCCGAGCACCACGGTGATCGCCAACGGACGCGGCAGTCCGCGCCGATGCAGCCAGCCGACGGGGCCATCCAGCACGAGCGCGATGAACATGCCCATGACGATCACGAACAGGGTGCCGCGGACTTCGAGGAACAGCGAGACGATGACGATGGTGGCGAGAACCTGGACGATCGTTCGGGTCGGCAGTTCGATCCGGACACGGGTCAGCGGCGGCGGCGCGACAGGCGCCGGATCGCGCCCCGGTGGCGCATCGGCGCGAGCGATAGGCTCCTGGTGACCGGTCGGTTCGGTGGCGCTCACGCTCCGGTTCCGCACGGTTCCGGGATGGCCGCTGGTGCGTTCCGGAACTCCCGCAGGATGGCGGGAATCGTGGTGGCCGCCGCGACGGCAACGAGGATCCAGTTGCGCATGTGGGTGTCTTCTCCCGAAACCGATGACGACGCTTCCCGGATCGGAGGCAGACCGGCACGGGCAGGAACAGGAAACCGCCGGAGAAGGAGTAAGCGTGCTCCCTGGCGGCGCCCATGCCGATCAGGAATCCGATGGGCCAGCCGTGAAGCCGGCTGAGCGGAACGGCGAAGACGCAGGCGAACGCCCCGACGACTCGCCGGTGAGGGTGCGGACGACGCCCGGTCCGTCGGGGATGGCATCGGTGACGGAGATGGGCCCACCTGTCGCCCGCTCGATGACCAGGCGTGACCTCCGGAGACGCGGCTGATTTACCTCCGTCGCCGCTTCTCCAGCATCTCGTTCAGTTTCTTCTGGGCTTTGGCCCGATTGGCGGCTCTCCTCTCCTCTTCTTCCCTGACGTCTTCGAGCTCCGTGAACACGTCGATGGCGGGCCGGCGCGAGATGGCGCCGCCCAGCTTGGTCATCACGTCGTCGATCACGGCCTCACCATCGCGTTCGGCCACGGCGGCGATCAGCGCGAACGATTCCGGCTGAATACTGCGACCGATATAGGCAATGGCCGCCACTCTGTCATCCGTCGTTACCTTGTTCGGTCCATCCAGCGCGTCCCTGAGACGCTCGACGAGACCCTCTTCGCGCCGCGTTTTCGGAGAGACCCAGCCCATCGAGGTCCTATGGATCACGCCGGCCTCCCCGACCTCGACATGGCCGGCGGAGTCCAGGTCCTGCAGCGCGATGAGCGCCTGGGTGGCATCACGCTCGTTGTTGAAGCTGACGGTGACGACATGGAGGACGTCCTTGGGTTCCCTGACCATGTTGTCCCTCCATCTATCTCTCAATGAGGTCGTGCTGTGTACGGACGACCCAACGGTGGGAGATGCGCAAGTTCATCGCTAGTCGAGAATCGTGACCGTCCAGCGTCCCGCGTGGAGAATCCGGTGACTGCCATGGTTGCGCAGGATGTCGGCGACGCGGTTCATGTCAGCGTCCTCCTCCACCGGAATCATCATGAGCACCCGGCCGGCCGCGAGCTCCTGCCTGGCCGTTTCGATCCGCTCAAGGTCATCGCCGATGCTCAGGAGGAAACGGTCAATAAAGCCGCGTAGCCCGTCTCGATCAAGCGGAGACTCCACATCATCGACGTCATCGGCGGAGATGACCTCGATCGGGCCGGAGGCGAGGCCTGACGCCTTCAACGCCGCGATCGCGGCCTCGACGGCCTCGGGCTCCAGGGAGCCGACAACCTTGCCTTCCGGGTAGCCGGGACGTCCCGTCTCGTCCATAGCAAAACTCCTTGTCATACGCTTGTCTGCTTGCGACGTTGAGGGAGCATGGGCACGTCCACATCTCCTGTGCCCTGGCGCTACGGTGCTTCCTCCGTCACGCGCACGAAGACGACCGGCACCGGGGAGTGCTTGAGCATGGCCTCGGTGACGCTGCCGAAGATGCGGCGCTCAATGAAGCCGTGCCCCTGCGAGGCCATGACGACGAGGTCTCCCGGGACTACGGTCGCCAGCAGCTCGTCGACGATCCAGCCGCGGCGCACCTCGATGCTCGGGTCGATGCCGCGGCCGGCGACCCGTTGCCCAACCGACCGCAGGTACCGCTCGGCGTCGGCTTCCGCCGCCGCGAGCTCCGGCACGCCCTCGGCCTCGCCGACGGTGCGGGTGCCGTAGGGGTCGAAGCCGGAGATGTCGACGACGCGCACGAGGTGGAGCGGCTTCCCGGTGGCAGAGGCCAGGTTCACCGCGTGGCCCAGGGCCTGCTCGGCTATAGTCGATCCGTCCAGCGGCACGACGATGCGATCGAACACAACACTGCTCCCTTTCGCTTCGCAAGCTTCTTGCCGCTGGTGCCGATGTCTGGGGGATTGTCTCTTGCGTGAGATGCGTGAGAGCGGATCGTGCGTTGGTGACGCCTGGCGCCAGTCCAGTTGCGTGAGGTGGCGCGGAGCTTTGCACGCAATGCATCGAGCGGAGAATCGAGATGCGAGATGTATGAGTTCTTCCAGGACCTGACGAGCATCGTGCTGCCGGTGTTCGTCATCTCCACCATGTTCAACGTCGGCTTGACCCAAAAGCCGACCGCGATCGCCGACAACCTCAGGAACTGGCGGTTCCTCGTTCGCATGCTCTTCGCGAACTTCATCATCGTGCCGTCGATGATGTTTGCGATGGTCAATCTGTGGGACTATGAGCCGGCCCACGCCGCCGGGCTCATGATCATGAGCGTCTGCGCCGGCGCGCCGTTCCTGATCAAGCTCACCCAGACATCCGAGAACGACATCGCGCTCGGCGCCACGGTCATGATGGTGCTCATGGTGGCGACCGTCGTGATCGCGCCGGTCACGCTGCCGTTCGTCATCGAAGGCCTGAACGTCGACGCCTGGGCGATCGCGCAGTCCCTCGTCGTGCAGATGATGCTGCCGATCGCGGTTGGGATGATCCTTGCCCAGGTGGTGACCTCATTCGCCGTCACCATCCAGCCCTGGGTTGCCCGCCTCGGCAATCTCGCGCTGTATGTCGTCCTGGGCGCGACCATCATCGGCTACTGGCCCGAGATCCAGGATCTGGTGGGCACCGGGGCCATCGCTGGCGGCCTCGTCGTCCTGCTGTTCGCGTTCTTCGTGGGCTATCTGTTCGGCGACGGGCAGGATCACCTGCAGGACGTCGGGGGCCTGGGAACCGCCCAGCGCAATACCGCCGCGACCCTGATCATCGCGTCGGACAACTTCACCGATCCGGCCGTCTTCGTCATCGTCTCGGTCGTCAACACGCTCGGCATCATCATGCTGATGGTCATCGCCCGGGGCCTCAGCCGCGACGCCGGTGCAGCTGAGGGCGATCCCGACCGGGGCGACAACCGCATCTTCGTCGACCAGCGCTACATGCAGGCCGAGCGCGCGCGCCGGCCCTGGATCACCGGAGCGGGTTCGCCCGTCGGCTCCTCACCCCGAGACTGACTGCCGGGCCGTGGTATTCGTGTATCCGCATACGTCAACGGAGCGAAAGGACACCAGCGCCCATGGATCAGACCCGGAACCGACCGAATATCCTGATTCTCTGCATGGACCAGTGGGACGCGACGATGGACGTGCCGGAGGACGTCCAGCTTCCCGCGATGGAGCGGCTCGAGGCGCAGGGCACGCGGTTCGAGCGCAACTATTGCACGGTTCCGATCTGCACCCCCTCGCGCTCCACCATGTGGTCAGGCGTCCATGCCACCCACACCGGGCTGTGGGACAACACCAACTTCGCCTGGATCGAGGAGCTGCGCCGTGACATCCCGACGATCGGCCACATGCTCCGGGATCAGGGCTACTACACGGCCTTCAAGGGCAAGTGGCACCTCTCCGAGATCGAGCTCAGCGAGAACACGCTCGAGCGCTACGGCTTCTCCGACTATCAGCAATGGGGCGAGATGTTCGGCGCGCCCCTGCAGGGCGCGCAGCTCGACGGGGCGGTCGCCTTCGAGACGGTGGACTGGCTGGAGACCAAGGCCCCGGCGCTGGACCAGCCGTGGCTGTTGGTCAGCAGCATGGTGAACCCGCACGACATCATGTTCTTCCGGTCCGATCCGATCGAGAGGCCCGAGCCGTCCGGCTCGATGCGGGGCCTCCAGACGACCAGGCAGCGGCTTGGCTGGTTCGAGCAGGAATGGGACGTCGCGCTCCCCCCCAACTTCGCGGATGACTATGAGCTGCAGCCGTTCGGGGTGCGCAACTACAAGGAGATCATCGACCGCAACTATGGGCGCGTGCCCGACGACCGCGAGGACCTCTGGCTGAAGCGGCGGAACTACCTTCTCAACTGCATGCGGCTGGTGGACGCTCAGTTCGGCAAGATCCTCGACGCACTGGACCGCCAGGACCTATGGGAGAACACCGTCGTCCTCCTGATGAGCGACCACGGCGAGATGAACGGCGCCCACTACATGGCGCAGAAGGGCGCGATCACCTTCGACGAGGCCGCCGTCGCGTACCTGACCGCGGTCGTGCCGGACGGGCCGAAGGGGGCGCGCACCCCGGCCGTCTCCACCTTCCTCGATCTCGCGCCGACACTCCTGGCGTTCGCCGGGCTGAGCGACGACGAAATCGCCGGGCGCTACCCTCGCCTCAAGGGGCGCAGCATGAAAGACGTCATGACCGGCGAGTCACCCAACGGACCGCGCGGCAGCGCGGATGCTCCCGGCGACGGCGGGCTCTTCTGCTGGGATGGGTTGAACATGCTCGACCCTGAGTGGGCCGCCACCGGGGCGTTGAAGGATCTCACCAACATGGGCAGCGGGCCGCGCGCGCCCAAAGATGACCGGAAGAAGAGCATGCGCCAAGTGGGCCACGAGTACGGCGCGCCTGATTTTGGCAAGCGGACCTTCTACCGTGCCGTCGTGGACGGGCAATACAAGCTTGTGCGCTGGTTCAGCCCGGAGGAATACGGCAATCCGTCGACCGTGGAGGAGCTGTACGCCACCGGCGATGTCGGCCTCTACGACCTCGTGAACGACCCGGGCGAGCTCGAGAACATCGGCCACCCCGACCACCCGAAGCACGACCCGGCGCTGGTCGAGCGGATGCTCGGCAAGCTCCACGCGCTCGTCGCGCGCGAGCTCGGCGAGGACACGTGCCCGTTCGATCTCGACATGTTCGGGACGCGCGAGGTGGCCTACCAGTAGGCGTCGTGCCGTACCTGTCGTTTCGGCGGTCGGCCCGCCCGACCGCCATCGCATCTCCTCATGGACGACGTGATCTCCCGACCGTGCCGGGCCTCGCTCGCCGCCCCCGATGTCTCCGCTGGGCGATCACGGTCACCAGAGAGCCGCGAGCGGCTGGCAATGTCGCCGTTCTTTCGTCAATCCTGCGAGGCCTGACACATGAGCGCTCCATCCGACCGGCAGTCCGGCTCCTCGGTCCAGCGCCTCCAGGGCGATCTGGTCGCCGGCCTCATGGTGGCCGTCGCGAGCGTGCCGTCGGGCCTGGCGACGGCGGCGATGGCCGGCGTCAATCCGGTCTTTGGCCTGTACGCCGCGACTGCCGCGCCGGCGGTCGGGAGCCTCCTCACCAGCGCGCAGATGATGCAGATCACGACCACCAGCGCCTCCGCGCTCGCCGCCGGCCAGGCGATCGCCAGCTACCCCTCTGACCAGCGCGCCGAGGCGCTCTTCCTGCTTGTCGCGCTGTCCGGCATCTTCCTCATGCTCTTCGGCCTGTTGCGAGCCGGGCGGCTGCTGCGCTACATCTCCTTTCCGGTGATGACCGGGTTCCTCTCCGGCGTGGCGGCCGCGCTCGTCTTCGACCAGTCGGCGCAGCTCGTGGGGTACAGTCCGGACGCCGAGACCACCCTTGGCTCATTCGTCGAGCTGTTGCTGAATATCGGCGACTTCAGCCTGCAATCGACCATCGTCGGCCTGCTCGGGCTCGCGATCATCATCGGCCTGTCCCGGACGCCGCTCAGCAGCATCTCCGCGCTGCTCGCATTGGTCATTCCGACCATCATCGTCGTGCTGTGGGATCCGGGCGATGTCCGGCTCGTCTCCGACGTGAGCACGATCCCCCAGGGCCTGCCGCCGCTCGGCTTGCCGGATATCACGTTGCTCACGCCAAACCTGGTCATCTCCGCGTTTGCCCTTGCGGCAGTAACCGGCATCCAGGGCGCGGGCATCAGCCAGAGCTACGCGAACCCCGATGGCAGCGTGGTCGATCCGTCCCGCGATATGTTCGCGCAGGGGGCCGCCAACGTCGCGGGGAGCCTGGTCTCGGGGATGCCCACCGGCGGTTCGGTGGGCCAGACGGCGCTGAACGTCAGCGCGGGCGCCAAGACCCGCGTCGCGGGCGTCTTCCATGGCCTGTTCATGCTGATGATCATCCTGCTGGTGCCGGATCTCGTCAGCCTCGTCCCGATGCCCGTGCTCGCCTCGGTGATGATCGTCGCCGGATACAGCGCGATCCGCTTCCACGCCATGGCGTTCATCTGGCGCACCGGCGGCTCTGGCCGGTGGGTGCTGGCGGTGACCTTCCTCGCCACGCTCCTGCTCTCGATCCCGGCCGCGGTCTCGCTCGGCGTCGTGGCCGCCGTGGTGCTCTACCTCTATTCGTCGGCCAGCGACGTGCGGGTGCGCGCTCTTGAGCCGCGGGACGACGGCGAGATCCATGTCGTCGAGGCGCCGGAGGCATTGCCCGGCCGGAGCATCACCGTCCTTGAGATCTACGGCAGCCTCTTCTTCGCCGCCGCGCGGACGCTCCGGGAGAAGCTGCCCGAGCCGACGGGCGCCGAGCATCCCGTGGTGGTCATACGCCTGCGCGGGAACAACCAGATCGGGCCAACGCTGATCGATATCCTGAACGACTACGCGCACGAGCTGGCAAGTGCGGGCGGTCGTCTCTACCTGAATGGCATGGACAAGCAGGTCAGTGACCGGCTCGAACGGGCCAAGAAGCTCGATCTTGATGAGGAGGTCGTCCTCGTCCCGGCGACGGACATCCTTGGCGAGTCGACCCGGGACGCCGTCGCCGCCGCGAACGACTGGCTCCGGCACTACCGCGAGGACGGTGATGATGCGCTGAGCTGGCCGGGATCGACGACGCGGGGCAGCGGCGCATGAGCACGACGGGTGAGCAGGACGCCCGCCCGCGCGGCCGGGGCGTGGCGTCCGGAGCAACCGGTTTCGCCCGCTGGCGAAGCGATTTCCTCGCCGGCCTGATCAATGCCGTCGTCAGCGTCCCGGATGGCCTTGCCTCGGCCGCGCTGACGGGTGTCAACCCGGTGTACGGCCTCTACACGAGCATCGTCGCGCCGATCGCCGGCAGCGCGCTCGTGAGCGCCCAGCTGATGCAGGTCGCGACCACGAGCGCTTCGGCACTGGCGGCCGCCCAGGCCATCGCCACCTACCCGGCGGACCAGCGCGACGCGGCGCTCTTCCTGCTGGTGCTGCTCACCGGCGCCTTCCTCCTCCTCTTCGGCCTGCTGCGCTTCGGCCGCCTGGTGCGCTACGTGTCCTACGCCGTCATGACCGGGTTCCTGATCGGCGTCGCGGTGGTGCTGATCCTGGACCAGACGGCCCAGTTGGTCGGCTACAGCCCGGAGGGCGCGAACGAGGTGACGCAGTTCGTGGACCTGGTGCGGCACATCGGCGCATTCAGCGTGCGGTCGATCGCCATCGGCGGGCTGGCGCTTGGCGTGATGGTCGTCCTGGCGCGCACGAAGCTGTCGAGCCTGTCGTCGCTCGTCGCGCTGGTCGTGCCGACGCTGCTCATGTTCCTCCTCGGGTGGGAGGGCATCCAGCAGGTGTCAGACGTGAGCCCGATCCCGCGTGGGCTGCCGGCGCTGACGGTCCCGGATCTCACCCTGATCACGCCGTCGTTGCTCCTGGCCGCGTTCTCGCTCGCGGCGGTGATCGCCGTTCAGGGCGCCGGTGTGAGCCAGAGCGTGGAGAATCCGGACGGGTCACCGGTCTCCCCTTCGCGGGACATGTTCGCGCAAGGCGCCGCGAATGTCGCCGCCGGCCTGTTCTCCGGCATCCCTGCCGGCGGATCTGTTGGTCAGACGGCGTTGAACGTCAGCGTGGGCGCCCGGAGCCGCTGGGCCGGGATCTTCGGTGGCGTCTGGATGCTGGTGATCGTGCTCCTGATCCCCGGGTTGGTCGGTCAGGTGCCGATGACGGTGCTCGCCGCCCTGATGATCATGGCGGGCATCGGCGCGATCGACGTTCGCGAGGCCCGGTCCATCTGGCGAACCGGAGGCTCCGCCCGCCTGGCCATTCTCGTCACGTTCATCGCCACCCTGCTGCTCTCGGTCCCCGTGGCGGTCGCGGTCGGCGTCGGGCTGACGATCGTCCTCTTCGTGGTCTCATCGGCCACGGATGTGACCGTGCGCGCCGTCGAGATGCTGGACGACGGGCGCTTCGCGGAAGCGGACCCACCGGAGACGTTGCAGAGCGAGCGCGTGACCGTGCTTGATGTCTACGGCAGTCTCTTCTTCGCGGGGGCGCGCACGATGCGGCGCGCGTTGCCCCGCCCGGACGATGCCACGCGTCCGGCGGTGGTCCTGCGCCTGCGTGGACGGACGAGCGTGGGCGCAACGCTGATCGATGAACTCGACGACTACGCGGACGAGCTGGCCGAGGTCGGCGGACGGCTCTACCTGAGCGGCGTGGATGAGGATGTCATGACCCAACTGCGGCGGGCCGGGAAACTCGAGCTCGACACCAACGTACAGGTCTTCCCCGTCGACGAGGTCATTGGTGAGTCGACCGGCGCCGCCGTTCGGGCCGCGGAGGCCTGGCTCGGGCAGCGGCGGGCCGACGCTTCGAACTGACGGACATACGCTGACGGTACGCGAAGGGACCCGCGATGCTGAACGACCTGCAGGATGTCCTGAACCGGCTGTTCGGGGATGCGTCCACCTCACTGTCGGCCGGGAACATGGCGCTGCGCGCCGTGGTGACGTTCGCCGTCACGGTGGCGGCCATCCGCCTCGGCAACAAGCGGCTCTTCGGCAAGGGCACGGCGTTCGACACGGTGGTGGCGATCATGATCGGCTCGATCATGAGCCGCGCGATCACCGGTTCCGGCTCGATGGTGGCGACGTGGGTCGCCGGGTTCACGCTGATCTTCCTGCACTGGGGCCTGTCGTGGTTGAGCTATCACATCGACTCGTTCGGGACGATCGTGAAGGGCCACGAGGTGAAGCTGGTCGAAAATGGTGACGTGCTGGAGCCCGGGATGCGGCGGACCGGTACCACCATCCGCGATCTGGAGCGGGCCATCCGCGAGGACGGTCATGTGCCGGAGGTCTCGCGGCTGCGGATGGCGTATATGGAGCGGGACGGCAGCATCAGCGTCGTCCCGAAGCCGCCGGAGCCGAAGGTGCTCGAGGTCGCCGTGCGGGATGGCGTCCAGACCGTCCGCATCGCCATTGAGTAGGGCGGTCAGCGGAAGGGACGCGCGGGTGTCAGCGATGTCCGGAGCGGCTCGTCAGCGCCCGTTCGGCCTCGCGCCGCTCACCTGTTGGCGCACGTCCGGTGGTCGGGGGGTGAGCCGTCGAGAAGGGGGCAAACATGCTGAGGGCGAGCCAGGATGGGAGTGAGCGGGTCAATTCGCTCGGGCCGTCCACGTCGATCAGGCCGGCACGGAGCGCGTTCGCATAGCTCATATGCCCGATCCAGACGCGGTGCAGCGCCATGGTGTCGGCCGTGATGAACAGGTCGACGTCGAAGCCCGGATCCTTGAAGCAAACGGACGGCTCGGGGCGCTCGAGGATGAGCCAGATGCTCTGCCGGCGGGCGCCGATGAAGTCAAACTGGGCGACGACGCGACGGTCAGGGAGCAACGGGACGTTGATGCGCCGGTGGACGTCCCACATCAGGAGCGTGGGGTCGAGCTCGTCGAGGGAGATCTCGGAGTTCACCCACCGCTGGCCCCATTCCCCCAGCAGCAGCACCACATCGCTGAGCTCCTGGCCGGCGGGCGTCAATCGGTAGCGCACGGCACGATTCGTCGCCCCGAACTGCCGCTCCACGATGCCCGCGCGTTCCAACGCCCGCAGCCGCTGGCTCAACAGTGAGCGCGAGATGCCGGGCAGACCGCGCTCCAGCTCGTTGAACCGGTAGCTGTCGCAGGCAAGCTCCCGCACGATCAACGGCGTCCACCGCTCGGCAAAAATCTCGGCCGCCTTCGCCACCGGGCAGAACTGGCCATAGGACCGCATCGGCATGGTGCACCTCGGCATCGGTCCAGTTTTTGAACTTGCATCGCCTCATGCGACCCACATGATGGTAGGCAACGGGCCGCGGGCGACATAGCAGGCAATCCCCATGGACGGCCACATTTTAGCGCACTGATCCCGAGGAGGAAAAGACGATGACCGACACAGCCACCACGCACCTGGCCCCCTATCGGCCCGCTGCCGTGCGACCGGGGGACGACGCCTTCGTCTCGTTGGCCGCTGAGCTCGGCAGCGAATTCGCGCCGCGCGCGGCGGAGCATGATCGGGAGAACACGTTCGTGACCGAGAACTTCGCGCGCATGCGCGAGGCGGGGTATCTCGCGCTGGCGGTGCCGACCGAGCTCGGCGGCCTTGGCGCGTCGATGCGACAGGTCTGTTACGCGCAGGCCGAGCTGGCCAGGCACTGCGCGTCCACGGCGCTGGCCGTGAACATGCACCTGTACCTGTCCCTGGCCAACGCCTTTCGCTGGCGCAAGGGCATCGCCGGCGCCGATGGTCCGCTCAAGCGGATTGCACAAGATGGCATCGTGCTCATGACCAGCGGGGGCTCGGACGGCATCTGGCCGAGCGCAACCGCCGTCAAGGAGAACGGCGGGTACCGCGTCAGCGGGCGAAAGATGTTCTGCAGCCAGGCTCCCGTCGCCAATGTCCTGACGACCATGGCGGCGTATGACGACCCGCAGGAAGGGACCGTCGTGCTGTTGATGAGCATCCCGGCGACGAGCGACGGCTTCTCCATCGTGGAGACGTGGGACACGCTCGGCATGCGGGCCACCGCCAGCCACGACGTGTCCCTGGACAACGTGCATGTGAGCGAGGCACAGGTCGTCGCGCGTCGCCCGTGGGGCCGCGTTGATCCGGTCCTGCGCAACGCCGCCATCCACTTCGCGCCGCCCGTCGCCGCGGTCTATTTCGGGGTCGCCGCGGGCGCGCGGGACGAGGCCGTTCGTGTCGCCTGTCAACGCAGGAGCGGCGACGGGCGACCGTTGGCTGAGGATCCGTCGATCCAGCGGCAGGTCGGCCAGATGGAGGTCAAGCTGCGCACCGCCTGGTGGTCGCTGCTCGGCGCGCTCGACGAGCTCGGCGACGACTACGCGCTCGACGATCGGGCCGTCGCGCCGCTGATGATTGCCAAGCGCCACATCGTGACCGAGGCGATCGCCATCGTTGAGCTGGCGATGGACGTCGTTGGCGGCTCATCCTATTTCAAGCGATCGCCGTTGGAGCGCGCCTACCGCGACGTGCGGGCCGGAGCGTACCACCCCTTCACGCCGGAGAAGACGCTGCTCTACGCCGGACGCCTCGCGCTGGACCAGCCGGTGGAGACGATCTGGTGAGCGAAAGCGAAACCCGGAAGGGTTGCGAGACGGATCGTACGGTCGGCCCTTGTGGCCGACCGTACGGACCATATGTCAACCACCTCGCGATCCGTGTTAACGCCGCCTTCGCCGAGTTACGCCCTCTGCGCCACGCGCGAGAAGCTGTAGCGCTCGTAGTCGTGCTCGTGCGGCGGGCCGACGGCGATCCACATCCGGCCTTCCGTCGGCTGGGCGATGACGGAGGCGAACGTCATCGTGTCGTGCTCGGGGTTGTCGCTCTCCGTTCGGCAGAGGCAGTCCGGGAAGGCCGACCGGTCGCGCAGGATGCCCCGCATTACCTCCGGGTTGAGCTGGCCGTGACGCTCCTCCAGCAGCCGGCGCATCGTCGCCTCGCGGGTCTGGGTGTTCGGGAGGTAGCTCGCTTTCGCCCGCTCCTCGGCCGCCATCGCCGGGTGACTGTAGTGGTTGGCGTGGGCGATGAGCCCGTCGACGGGCTCGATGACGGCGTCGGACGCCGGTGTCGTCTCCAGGTCGTGCACCGTGCCGTAGGCGTCCATCAGCATCAGGTTGCGCGACGAGGCGCGGTGGACGGAGCGGATCGCCGCGATGGCGTTCTCGACCGTCTCGTGCGTCAGCGCGAGGCGGGAGAGCAGGTAGCGCGGGAAGCCGACGCGCCAGCCGTCGCAGGTCAGGTAGTTGGCGAACGCGCCCATGCCGCGGTCGTTGATGCCGATGTAGGAGACCTGCCCAGCGGGCGTGAGCATCAGCACTGAGGGCATGTCGTCGAAGACGAGCTCGACCACGACGCCGAGGCGGGCGTAGAAGGGCGGCAGGTCCGCGTTCTGGCCGATCAGCGGCGTAGAGTCGCTCGTGGCCTCCGCCAGCACGGCGTACGACGTGCACTCGTCGCCCGGCTCGTCCTGGAGCCGCTCGGCGGGGACGACGCCCAGCTCGGCGCGGAGCTGGAGCAGCCACGCCTCCTCCAGCGAGATCCTCGCGCCTTCGGCGACGCCGCGAATCTCCTCGTCGAAGAAGGGCGCGGATTCCTGGACATACGGGCGGAAGCGGAGCGCGTTGCGTTGGGCGGTGGCGCGGGCGATCCCCAGCTTGCGCTCGAGTCGCTCCTGCGCCAGCTCGAGATGGAGGTGGATGCGCTCGGCGCACGCCTCGCCGAACTGCTTGCCGATCTCGAAATGGGAGCCTTCGAAGAGGTAGAAGGGAAACGTGCCGGGAACGGTCGTCATGGGCGGGCTGTCTTTCGTGTCATGCCAAACATGCGCGTTGCGCCGTTCTGATGGGGTCGACACGGGGGCGACCCGGACGGGCGGACCCCGTGTCCGCCCCAGAGGCGGTCGCGGGGTCATTATGTCCGTCCCTGCCGGCATGGCAAGACCGGTGCTTACGAGGTCCACCGCTCACGGAGATAATGCGCGGCCAGCTTCGGCTGGCGGTCGCGGGTGAAGACGCCCTTCAGGTTGAAGCCGCCCATGCGACTGATGCCCATCGCGGTGCGGAAATCGGCGAAGTTCCAGACGTGCAGCCCGATGAACCAGGGGCGCTCCGCCGCCGAGTCGAGATAGATGCGCAGGCAGTCGCGCTGGTACTCCTCGGTGAACAGCTGCGGATCGACGGCATGGCGACCGGCGATCGTGTCGGCGCCGAACTCCGTCATCACCAGCGGCTTGCCGTGCGTCGCGTGGAGCGCGTCGACCTCCTCGTCGAGCGCCTGGCGCGCCGCGTCGAGCATCCCGCCCATGACGTACCAGCCCCAGTAGCGGTTGATCGCGATGAAGTCGGACATCGCCAGCCAACTGCGTGGGGAGCCGCCCATCACCCCGACGATGATCACCGGCCGGGTGCCGTCCAGCCCGCGGGCGTAGGTGGTGAGCTCCGCGAAGAAGGCGTCGCCGCCGGTCGCGTCCACGCCGGATGCCTCCCCGTCGTCCGGATCGCCGGTGAGCGCGCGCATGGTGTTGGGGATCGGCTCGTTGGCGACGCTCCAGCTGATGACGCTCGGGTGGTTCTTGTCCCGCGCGACGAGCTCGGCGATCTGCGCCTTGCACTGGTCGAGGCGGGCACGGATGTTGGCCTCGCCGTCGCTGAACGAGAGGCCCACGGCGGGGATCTCGTCGATGATGAGGAAACCGAGGCGGTCGGCGAGATCCATCGCCTCCTCGGCATAGGGGTAGTGCGACGTGCGGTAGCTGTTCGCGCCCAGCCAGCGCATCAGCGAGGCGTCCTGCGTCATCTGCGGCAGGTTGAGGCCACGCCCGAAGGCGGGCGAGTCCTCGTGCTTGCCGAAGCCGCGCAGCTCGATGGGCTGGCCATTCAGCAGGAGCCGGTCGCCCGCGACCGCGATCGTGCGGATGCCGATGTCGAGCTGGTAGGTGTCGGCCAGCGCATCGTCGCCGAGCAGCGAGACCGTCAGCCGGTAGAGATGCGGATCGTCCGGGCTCCACAGCCGCGCGCCGGGCACGCGGATGGTGGCGGTCGCCTCGCCGCCGGCGAAGTCGAGCCCCGCGATGAGGTTGCGGTCGCCGGCGACGATCTCCGCGGTGCCCTCCCCCTCCCAGCCCTCGCTGGCGGCGGCCCGGACGTGGACGACGCCGTCGCGGCCCTCGATCTCCGTCGTGACGGTGATGTCGGTGAGGTGCCTGGGCGGGATGCCGACCAGCGTCACCGGGCGATGGATGCCGGCGTAGGGGAAGAAGTCGAACGCGGTCGGCGGGTTGTTGCCGCCGAACCCGAGCGGACCGGCGACGCCGGTCATGTTGCCGGGCGGGACGCGATCCGGCCGCAGCTCGTTCTCGACCTCGATCGCGATCCGGTTTGGCTCGTGCCACAAGATGTGGCCGGTGATATCGAGGGCGAACGGCAGGTGCCCGCCGAGATGCTCGCCGATGAACGCGCCGTTGACCCAGAGCCGCGCGGCGTAGTTCGCCGACCCGACGTGGAGCAGCACCCGGCTCCCGCGCCAGCCGGGCGGGACATACGTCTCGTGGACATACCACGCCCGCCCCAGGTAGAGATCGGTGTCGGTGAACTGCTCGTTCCAGCTCCCCGGCACCGCGACCTGGCGCGGGTTCGGGATGCCGTCGAACCAGCGCGCCGCCTCGCCGGCGGCGTCCGGGTCGACCTGGAAGTGCCAGAGGCCCGAGAGGTCGAGCACGTTGCGCGTCTGGTTCTGCTGCGGGCGGAGCATGCGCGGTCCTTTCCGTGGGGCGGTGTCGATCGACGAGACTGCTGGCGGCATCGCATGTTCGCTGCCCGGTCGCAAGCCGGGCTTCCCATCCCGCGGCACCGCTGGTACCGTGGCGCGACCACGACCAGCAACGCGCCGGGCTGACGGCGCATCGACGCGAGACACGGAAGGACGGCTGCTCCGATGCGCATCACCGATATCCGTCTGCATCACGTCACGGGCACGCTCCCGCACGAGGGGGTGTTCTGGGAAGAACGGCTCATCCAGCCGATCGACGTCTACCCCGAGCACAAGTCGCGGCAGCGCCAGGAGATGCGCGACACCAACGACCGCGGGCTGCCGGTGTCGTCGGTCTTCGTCGAGATCGAGACGGACGAGGGCATCACCGGCATCAGCGGACCGACCTCGATCGACGTCGCCTTCATCATCCACCGGCAGTTCCGGAACCTGCTCATCGGCGAGGACCCGCGCGCCAACGAGCGGCTGTGGGACCTGATGTACCGGCTCGCCGTCCATGGCCGCAAGGGCGAGGCGATGTTCGCGATCTCGCTCATCGACTGCGCGCTCTGGGACCTGAAGGGCAAGTGGGCGAACGCGCCGGTCTACCGGCTGCTCGGCGGACCGATCCGCACCGAGATCCCGGCCTACGCCAGCGCGCTCGGCTTCTCGATCGAGCCGGAGAAGGCCGCCGAGCGGGCGAAGCAGTTCACCGACGAGGGCTTCATCGCGACCAAGTGGTTCGTCCGCAACGGCCCGGCCGACGGCCCCGAGGGCATCCGCAAGAACGTCGAGCTGATGAAGACACTGCGCGAGGCGGTCGGGCCGGACGTCGACATCATGATCGACGCGTGGATGAGCTGGGACGTGCCCTACACGATCCGGATGGCGGAGCTGTTCTCCGAGTACATGCCGCGCTGGATCGAGGAGCCGGTGCTGCCGGACAAGATCGAGCAGTACGCGCAGATCCGGCAGCGCGTCTCGGTGCCGATCGCCGGCGGCGAGCATGAGTACACGCGCTGGGGCATCAAGCAGCTGCTGGACGCCGAGGCGGTCGACGTCATCCAGGCCGACACCTACTGGGCGGGCGGGATCACGGAGATGCAGAAGATCTACACGCTGGCCTCGGCGTACGACATCCCGGTCATCGCGCACGGGCATTCGACGCCGGCGAACGCGCATTTGGCGGCGGCGCAGTCGCCGCTGACCAGCCCGCTGCTGGAGTACCTCGTCAAGTGGAACCAGATCCACCAGCATTTCTTCAAGGAGCCGGTCCGCCCGGTGAACGGGATCGTGACCGTGCCCGACCGCCCGGGGATGGGTGTCGAGCTCGACCCGGCCACGTTCGAGAGCGAGCGCTACCTGACGTTCGAGAATCTGTAAGCTTCGCCGGGGCGGCCACGCATGGCCGCCCCCTCGTGCACCCTGATCTGTCGACGGCGGCCTACGGGCCTGGGGTGGCGGCCGGGACCGTCGGGTAGCCGGTGAGCGAGGTGCCCCCTGACTCCTCCGACTCGACCGGGACGCGCACGCCGCTGGCCGTGCCCTCGTTCGAGGACAGGACCTTGCCGTCCGGCGCGACGACCGTGACGGCGTAGTGCGCTGTCAGGCTGTCGCCCGAGTCGTCGACCTCGATGCTGGCCCGGACCACCGCGGTCGCGAGGTACCTTCCGCCAGCATCTTCATTGACGTAGACAAAGGTCACCGTTGCCGACCGCTCGCCGGTGGCTTCCCACGACCCCGCGCCGGTGTGACCCGCCGGCGAGGCGTCCAGCACGATCCCGTCGCTCAGCAGCATCATGAGGGAGGGGGCAGCCTCCGGCGCATCGACGACGGTGACCACCCACGTGCCGACCGCCGGGTGTCCGGAGAGATCGGATGGCGCATCGCCCTGGACGGCGCTGGCGACCGGCTGCCGCACGGCGAGGCCGACCATGATGATGGCGACGACCGATAGCACGACCAGCAACTTGCGCACGGGCACACCCTCCTCTGTCCAAATGTCATCTGCGGCGGGTCGTCCGCCGCGCCACGGTCGGCCTGGCGGGCAATGCCTAGCCGGACCGATGTCGGATAGCTACCTGTCGGGCCGCTGATGGCGAGCAACGGCGAATCCCATCGCTGCCGCGCTGATCGCGCCGATCACGAGCGCCCACAGCACGCCACTCTCGCTATTGCGCACCGATCCGGTTCCGGAAGCCGGCATGCCCTCTGACCCGCCGACGGGCCCCGGTGTCGCTTGGGGCGTTGCCGTGGCGGTCGGGGTCGCAGTCGAGCCCGGTGGTGCCGCGACGCCCCCAACGGCGGATCCGGCCGTCGGTGTCGGGCTGGGTGTCAGCGTCGCTCCCCCGCCCGGCAGCATCGTCTCCTGTGGGGTGGCCGTGGCCGTTGGCTGGGCGGTCGTCGTCGCTGGCTCCGGTGTCGCCGTCGGCGTGTTCGCTGCCGCGGCGGTCACCTCCGAGGTCGCCGTCGCGATGGTGATCGCGCCGGACGTATCGGTCGATACCGGTTCCGGGCTCGATGTCGCCTTCGGCTCCAGAGCCGCGGTTGGCGTCACGGTGCCCGCCTCGGGGGCCGTGGCCGTCGCCGTCGGTGTGGTCGGCGTTCCCGGCTCCGTTGAGACCGGCGTCTCCGTCGGCGTCGACGTGCCAATGGGGGTTTCCGCCGGTGTCGGCGTGCTCGTCGCCTCCAGCGTCGGGTTCGGGATGGTTTCCGGCGTGTTCGTGGCGGTGGGCTCTGGCGTGCCGGATGGCGTGGCCGTGGGCGTCATCCC
>DATLHE010000374.1:0-2779 GCA_035540335.1 Thermomicrobiales bacterium
GAATGAGGAAGTGTGCTGTCCGCATTCGCCGGTATGCTCAGTTTGTTGGAGGCAGTGACGCCTTCCTGCCGCGACGTCGCCGCATCGAGGCCCGACGTCCGGAATTATCCCCCGCCTGGCACGACGTCATCGTCGAGATCCGCTCGCAACCCGGAGGTGTTGGCGGCGAGCGGCAGGGGCTCCTCATGCATATGGGCAGGTGCGGACTCCGCCGTTCGACCGATGTGGCTCCCGGAGACCGCGCCTACGATCTCACAGAGCGATGACCCGCTGGTTACAGCATTGGGTCAGTCGACACGTCGAACAGGAAGGTAACGATCGATGCGCATGCTTCCGGGCCTCGCGAACCGCGTTAACGACGGAAACGCCAAGTGGTACACGCTGGCGATCTCCGTCCTGGCGCTGTTCATGGCCGTTCTCGATAACCTTGTCGTCAACGTCGCGTTGCCGACGATCTCGGAGGATCTCTCGGCGACGCCGTCGCAGTTGCAGTGGATCCTCTCGGCATACGTGCTGGTCTTCGCGTCGACGCAGATCACCGCCGGTGGGCTGGGTGACCGCTTCGGGCGCAAGAAGTTCTTCATCGCGGGCGTGGTGCTCTTCACGGCGACCTCGGCGATGGCCGCCTTCGTCCAGTCGACGGAGATGCTGATCATCGCGCGGGCGGCGCAGGGCATCGGCGCGGCGTTTATCATGCCGCTGTCGCTCTCGCTGATCTCGGCGGCGTTCCCGCCGCACGAGCGCGGCAAGGCGCTCGGCATCTGGTCGGCGGTCTCGATGTCCGGCCTCGCGCTGGGGCCGATCATCGGCGGCTTCATCGTCGAGTACTGGACGTGGCACTGGATCTTCCTGATCAACGTGCCGATCGGCATCGTGACCGTGCTCGCCGCGCAGGCCGTCCTGCGGGAATCGCGAGATGAGTCCGGCCAGACCGCGACCGACATCCCGGGCACGGTGGTCGTGACCGCGGCGATCGCGTCCCTGACGTGGGGCCTGATCGAGGCGGGTGAGCGCGGCTGGGGCGACAGTTTCATCGTCGGCTCGCTGGTCGCCGCCGTGGCGCTCTTCGGCCTCTTCGTTGTCGTCGAGCAGCGCTCGGCGAACCCGATGGTGCCGCTGCGCTTCTTCAAGTCGCCGACGTTCACCGGGGCGAACCTGGTGGCGCTGGTGGTCTCGTTCCTGATCTCGGGCATCGCCTTCTCGATGACGCTGTACTACCAGCACGTGCACGGCTACAGCGCCGTGAAGACCGGCCTGACGATGCTGCCGCTGGTGCTCACCATGATGGTGGTGGCGACGCTGTCCGGCTCGCTGGTGAACCGGTTCGGCGGGCGCTGGATGATCGCGCTCGGCATGGTCATCAGCGGAACGTCGATGTTCCTCTTCATGCGCACGGGCGTGGACGCGATTTACCTCGACATCCTGCCGGCGATGGTCGTGCTCGGCATCGGCAACGGGCTGGTCTTCGCGCCGATGACGACCGCCGTGCTGAACAGCGTCGAGACCGGCAAGGCCGGTGTCGCTTCGGCGGTGAACGGCGCGATCCGCGAGACCGGCTTTGCCTTCGGCGTCGCGCTGCTCGGCACGATCATGAACCAGACGTACCAGCAGCGGTTCGACACCTCGAGCGAGGTCCTGCGGCTGCGGGACACGAGCAACCCGGCGTTCGCGCCGCTGCAGCCGGTGCTGGACAAGATCCACGAGGGCATCAACTACGCGGGCCGGGTGATCGAGAACCCGGCGTACTTCCCCGGCCTGCCGGCCGACGTGACCGAGGCGATCCGGGTCGCGAGCTCGCGGGCGTTCATCTCGGGCATGGACCGGGCGTTCATCATCTCGGGCACGGCGACGATCCTCTTCTCGGTGGTGGCGTGGCTGCTGATCCGCGACGAGGTCGCCGAGCCGGTCAAGGTCGAGGAAGAGATCGACGATCTCGCGATCGAGCCTTCGATCGCGGACTAGCATCCTTCACAACGGAGTGATGCGACACGAAACGACCCCGGGCACCGCCGCCCGGGGTCGTTTTCGCGTTCAGTGCGGATCACGGCGCCGGGGTGGCGACGCCGGTGTCGTTTCCGATCGCGTAGAGGGTTCCTGGCGTCGTGGTGAAGAAGAGCGGACCGTCGGCGACGAGCCAGGTGCCGACGAGCGGATGGTTTGCCATGGTATCGGGATTGTCTTGCGCCGACGATGCCTGCGCGACGATGAGGAGGGAAAACACGACCAGGAGCACGACGACGACGGTGAGCAGAGGCACGGCGCGACGCATGATACTGCCTCCTGACGAGTGGGTTGAGGATGGGACCCGTGCTCCTCGGGGAGTTTCGCTTTGTGAGATTGGGACGAAGGCGGAGCCTGTCAATCGAATACCAAGCCGAAATGGCCATTCGGATGACGTCATGGGGCCACGCTGGGCTCCAAACCCGGCTTGGCCCGATTGGGAGACGCGCACCCCGAAGGGTGTGCGCCCGGGCCACCGTAGGCGGTGGTCCCACGCCGGCCATGGGTGCGGTACAAGACCCGGCGCCACCGGGACCCTCACGGCTTACGGTAGCCTCGGCCCTCGGTAGCCGAGGGCCGCCCCCGCACATCAAGGGCTCGCACGGGCCGAGTCCGAAGGACGAGAAGCGGGAGCGGGCCCTTCGCTTCTCGCCCGATGGGCTCGGTCGGGGTGCCGGGCTACGGAACGCGAATCCGCCGGACTCAGTGGAGGTTGTTCGCGGGTTCCTGGCGTCGTGGTGAAGAAGAGCGGACCGTCGGCGACGAGCCAGGTGCCGAC
>DATLHE010000375.1:0-4612 GCA_035540335.1 Thermomicrobiales bacterium
TTGGATGAGGGCGAGTGACCCGGCGCGAGACGACGCGACCTGCGCCCGCCCATCCTCGGTCCGCACCGCCAACCCCACGATCGGTTCTCACGGCCCCGGACTGGATTGCCCGGGGCCGTAACGCGTGGCCGAAACCTTGCGGCTGCATCCTGGGTCACTCTGGAAAACACGTCGTAGAATGCCTCGCCCGGGCGAGGCAGAGAGGGGTACTCCGGATGAATCGGTCTGCGATTGACACGTTGGTCCACCAGCTCCGCGACGGCACCCTACACCGGCGCGACTTCGTGCGCCGGGCGACGGCGTTGGGCCTGTCCAGTGCGGCGGCGGGCATCCTCGCCCGTAGCGCGGTCGCGCAGGATGCATCGCCGCCCGCGAGCCCTACCGGCACGGGCGAGGTCATTCGCTCGATCACCCGTGAGGAAGCGGAAGCGGAGATCGAGGAGGCGTTCCCGTTCGAGGAGCCGCAGAGCCAGGGCGGCCAGCTCATCCACTCGATGACGACGGACATCTCCACCCTCAACACGGTGCTCTCGGGCGACCTGTACTCCAGTTGGGTGTCGGATTTCATCTATGAGCAGCTGGTCGGGACATCGGTGGCAAACGGACGAGATGTCCCGATCGGGCTGGCGGACAGCTGGGAGATCGCCGCTGATGGCGTCACGTATACCGTGAAGCTCCACGAGGGCGTGAAGTGGCACGACGGCGAGCCTTTCACCGCGGACGATGTCATCTTCACGTTCGACATGGCCCTCGACGAGAAGAGCCAGAGTCCTCGCAAGGGCACCATCGACGGGACGCTCGCCTCGTACGAGAAGGTGGACGACCTCACAGTGAAGTTCGTCGCCAAGGCGCCGAGCGCGATCTTCACCAGCGAGGCGCTGAGCCAGTTCGGCATCATGCCCAAGCACATCTGGGAGAACGTCCCGGCCGCCGACTGGCCAAGCGATCCCGGATCGAGCGGACAGGATCCCGCGCGCGTGATCGGCACCGGCCCGTTCCGCTTCGCCGAGTGGGTGATCGGCGACCACGTGACGCTCGAGAAGAACGCGGACTACTGGAACCCGAAGTGGACGCCCGTGATCGACACGTACACCTACCAGGTCATCAAGGACCCGGCGTCCAACATCGCCGCGCTGCAGACGGGATCGTCCGACTTCATCGAGGTGCCGTTCGGGCAGGCGAAGTCGCTTCGCGAGTCGAACCCGGAACTGCAGGTCATCGATTACGACACCCTGGACATCAACTACTACGTGGCAAACCAGGACCCGGCGAAGGGGCTTTTCTTCACCGACGTCAAGGTCCGACAGGCGCTGCAATACGCGCTCGACCGCGAGGTCATCGCGAACACGGTGTTCGATGGCTTCGCCATTCGCGCCGACGGGACACAGCCGGTGCTCTCGATCGCGTACGCGCCGGACAAGGTCCGGACGATCTACACCTACGACCCGGACAAGGCGAAGTCGCTGCTCGACGAGGCCGGGTGGGTCGAGGGGGCCGGTGGCTTCCGCGAGAAGGATGGCCAAAAGCTCTCCTTCGAGATGACCTATTCCGAGGGCTATGCGCCCTACGAGGTGCAGGTGCCCTACATGCAGCAGGCGTGGCGTGAGGTCGGTGTCGAGATGATCCCGACGGTCATCCCGTTCCCCTCGCTGCTGGAAGACGATCAGGCCGGCAATTACCAGATGTCGCTGCTCGGCTTCGGCTGGGACCCCGATGGCGGCCAGGACGCGATGTTCGCGTGCAACATGATTCCGCCGAACGGCTTCAATCTCCAGCGGTACTGCAGCGATGCCTACGACGCGCTCGTCGAGCCGGCGAAGACGGAACTGGATGTCGACAAGCGGATCGAGCTGCTCATCGAGATGTCCAACATCGCCAACGACGACGCGGCGGTCGGGATCACGGTCTTCCTGAAGGACATCTACGGGGCATCGCCGCGGGTGCACAACTATTTCCCGAACGGCTACGACACCGTCTGGTGGCTGAAGCGGGCATGGCTCGACCAGGGGTAGTTGTCTTGCGGCGCTGACAAAGCACGGGGCGGCCATTGGGCCGCCCCATATTCATCGGCGATGCTCCTGGCAACGAGCCTTCCGTCAGTTGACGAGCCCCTTCGGTGCCGGGATCGGCTCGCAGAAGTCGCTCGCGTCGAGGCATGCGAGCTGTGCGTCCATCAACTGCCGGATGACATCGGACTCCACGTCCGCAGACGATTCGAGCTGAAGCACCAGGACGTCGCTGCCGACCTGGACCCAGTAGCGATAGCCTGACGCCTGGGGACCTGCCGGCCATGTCGTCGTATACGACACACCGCTGACCGCTCCCTCGACCTGGGGCAGCTGGTCGCCCGCAAGCACCTCGCCGGAGAGAGTCTCGGTCCGCTGATCCAGGTAGCCCTGCGCCGCCCCCGCGGCAAAGCGACGAGCATCGCGGGTCGTGTCGAGCCTGTACATGTACGTCATGACGGCAGTGGCGGCGCCATCAGGCTCGTTCGCCGCCCAGAATTCCCTCCAGGTGACATAGATGGTGTTGATGCCCTGCTCTTCCCAATAGGCCTGGCTCGCCGCCGCACTTTCGGCAGACGCGTCGTAGGCCACGAAGGCGTTGCCATCCAGGAAGTAGTAGTCGTCCGTGCCCGTGTTGCCGGCCGTCGCCGCCGTCGTCTCCACCCGGAGCATCTTCGCGGGCAGGTCAACCGAGCCGGCATCGCGGACCTCGTTCATGCGCTCCAGCATGACCTCGGCCGCATCGGCCATCTCGTCCGGCGTCACCAGTGTCGCGGGGATGTCCACGAACCAGGTAATCATGACGCCGCCGACCAGGTTGCCGGATCGGAAGGTGTAATCGAGGGTGACGTATTCGCCCAACGCGTCGTGGCCACCTGACAACTGGGTCAGTTCCGCCTCGTCGCCGACTTGGCGGACATCGTCCACATCTTCCACCGGCCACTCGACGATGTCCTCCATCAAATGAAAGCCACGCGCCGCGCCCTCGTCATCCGCAAATTCCGTCACGTAGCTCTGGGCGGACACGCTGAAGAGCGTCGGGTCATCGTCCCGCGGGAGGACAGCCTGGCCGGTGTAGCGTGCGCGCCAGCCAACCTGAGCAAATGCATCGACCAGGGAATCGTCCTCCCGCCACTCGACCGATTCTTGCTCCGCCCCGGTTAGACGACCGCCGAAGGCCCCGAGCCCCGCAACGGGGTATTCCTCTGGATTGAGCACCATCGCCGGGAGATCGAGCGACATCGCCCGGGGGTATTGAGGGGTCGATTCCTCGGGGAGATACGGGGATGCGGAGGTCACCAAGCCGCCCTGCACCACCATGCCGAGGGCGAGCAGACCGACGGTCATGGCGCGGATGCCACTGCGCGGCCAATCGAATGCTGAAAAACGCATGCAATACACCTCATGGTCGTCGAAGGGTCTATGCGCTCCGTATTCAGGTGCGCGCTCTGTGCCTGTTCGGGATCCCATGCATCTTGCGCCGGCACGGCCGACAAAGTGTGAACGAAAGCAATTGATGATTTGTTCCGGGGCCTCACGGGACGAGAGGAAGGCATACGCGACCGGCCCTACCTCGTTCACGGGCACACAAGGGTTGCGGCACGCGCGGTGCGACTCTCCACCGCACAGGAGGTCGCACCGACCATGGAGAAACGACCGTTCGATATCGACGTGGCGATGAACCGCATCCGCGAGGCGGTGAGGCCGTACCCGAAGGCGGCGATGTTCGAACTGCGGGACGACGGGTTCGGCACGCCGTTCGAGCAGCTGGTCGCGTGCATGCTCTCGGTGCGGACACGCGACGAGGTCAGCCTCGTTGCCTCGAAGCGGCTGTTCGCCGAGGCGCGGACGCCGGCGGCAGTGGCGGCGATGACGCCGGCGGCAATCGACGCGCTGATCGACGATGTGACATTCCACGAGCGGAAGGCGCCGCAGATCCGCGACATCGCGATCCGGGTGCGCGACGAGTTCGGGGGCGAGCTGCCGTGCGACGCGGAGGTGATGCAGTCGTTCGCCGGGATCGGGCCGAAGTGCGCGAACCTGGCGCTCGGGATCGCCTGCGGCGAGCGGCGGATCAGCGTCGACATCCACGTTCACCGCGTCACGAACCGGTGGGGCTACGTGCGGACCAAGTCGCCGGAGCGGACGATGGTCGCGCTGGAGCAGGTTTTGCCTGAGCGGTTTTGGGTGGAGATCAACGAGCGGCTGGTGCCGTTCGGCAAGCACATCTGCACGGGGGAGCGGCCGCGGTGCTCGACGTGCCCGGTGCTGGAGATGTGCGAGCAGGTTGGGGTGACAAGCCATCGGTAACGAGATCGCGAATGAGGTCGGCCACAAGGGCCGACCGTACGGGCCGGCCTCGCAGCTGCGGGCGGTGCTTGCCCTCTCTTCCCGCACACAGGGTCCGGGTTACCAGGGCGGACATGCGGCGGCGAGCGGGCGTCATAAGGGAGTGATTGAACGCGCATGACGGTGCATGCCCTTTTGGATGGGTGAGCACATTCAATCCCTCCCCTACGGGGCGAAACGGGGCAATCGGCGCGGGGGCGAACGGGTTTGCCGGCGTCAGAGCACGGCGGCGGCGGGGATGACCCAGCGGGCCATGA
>DATLHE010000376.1:0-8838 GCA_035540335.1 Thermomicrobiales bacterium
ACGCAGACCCAAAGCATAGTCGCCCAGCAGCCCGCCGCCACGCCGACCCAAGCCCCGGCGCAACAGGCCACCGTCGACCTGCCCCAGGGCACCGCGCTCGTCACCTCGCCGCGCCTGCCGCTCGCCGGCATCGGCTCGGCGCAGGTCAGCGCCCTCCTGCAGGGCGCCGTGAAGAGCTGGCGGGCGGTCGGCGCTCCGATCGGCCTGCCGGTGAGCACCATCGCGCTCGACGGCGTCGTCCCGGCCGGCATGACGCCGGCGGCAACCGTCGCCGACTACCCCGCGCTGCTCGAGGCGCTGGCAACAACCCCCGGCGCGGTCGCCGTCGTGCCGCTCGACCAGATCGACTTCCAGGTCAACACGCTCAACATCGACGGCGTCGACCCTCTGCGCGCCACCGGCGCCGACCAGGCGCCGATCGTCCGCATCGGCTTCGCCGGCGACATCATCCCCGGCCGCAATGTCGGCAACTACATCCGCCGCTACGGCGACTACACCTACCCGATGCTCGCGGTGAAGGACGTCCTCGCCGACTTCGACGCCACCTTTGCCAACTTCGAGTGCTTCATCTCGGAGACCATCGAGCCGCCCGAGCTGACCAACGGCAGCACGCTCGACTTCGTCACCCGGCCGGAGTTCATCCCCGGCCTGCAGTTGGCGGGCATCGACGCCGTCAGCATGGCCAACAACCATGCCGTCTACAGCAACGCCGGTTGGGGCCTGCCCGCCTTCTACGACACCATCGGCTTCTTCGAGGCCGCCGGCCTGCCCTATTTCGGCGCCGGCCGCGATCTCGACCAGGCGCGGGCCCCGTACGTGATGGAGACCAACGGCCTCTCGATCGCGATCCTCGGCATCGATGGGGTCACCGCGAACACCGACTACCCAGACGCGGCGGGCGTCGTCGGCGGGGTCAACGTCGGCGCCACCGCCAACGAGGGCGGCACCAACCCGCTCGTGATGGCCGACATCACCGCCGACATCGAGCGACTCGCCGGCGAGCACGACATCGTCATCCCCTTCTATCACATGAGCGATCAGTACCTGTGGACGCCCCGCCAGTGGGCGATCGACGTCGCCCACGCCTCGATCGACGCCGGGGCGACACTGGTCGTCTCCAGCCACCCGCACACGATCCAGGGAATGGAGATCTACAAGGGCAAGCCGATCCTCCACGGCATCGGCAACTTCGTCTACGACCAGATGTTCAGCGTCGACACCCGCCAAGGGTACGTGCTGGACCTTACCCTGCGCGGCAACCAGGTCGTCGGCCTGCGCACCCACGGCGTCGAGATCGAGGCCTTCAGCCAGCCCCGCTTCATGTCCCCCGGCGAGCAGGCCGCCCTCATGGACCGCTTCTGGACCTCCACCGACCTCCGCGCCGCCGGCACCCAGTAGCCCCGCACCTTGTGTGCGGGGTCTGCGGGCCACCACAACGCATCGCCAGAAGAACGGCCCCTCGCCCCGGTCGCGTCGGGTCTCGTGCCGCACTTGTGGCCGACGTCCGCAGATGACCACAGCGCGTCACTGTTCGAAGCTCCGCCCCATCTCGGTAGCCCCGGGCCCCGGCCGAGCCGCAGGCAAGGGCCCGCTTCGCTTCTCGCCCTGCGGGCTCGGCCGGGAAGCGGAGCGAGCCCCGGTGCCCGGGGACCGTCCGCAACTACGGCGTCACGGCACTTGCGCGGCGCACCCCCAGTAGCCCCGGGTCTTGTACCGCACCTGCGGCCGGGTCCGCTCCCAACAACGGTGCAGGTATGTCCGCGGGCATGGGGCCACACCCTCTGGGGTGACCCACTACGACGAACGAGCGCCGCCCCGCTGTCGTAGCGGCGCACACCCTTCGGGGTGCCCCTACCGCACCCGCTGCCGCGGATCCAGTGCGTCCCGCAGCCCGTCACCCAGCAAGTTGCACCCCAGCACCACGAGCGTGATCGCCACCCCGGGGTACATCATCAGCTGCGGCGCGTTCAGAAAGAAGAGCCGCCCGTCACTCAGCATCGTCCCCCACTCCGGCGTCGGCGGCTGCGCCCCCAGCCCCAGGAAGCTCAACCCCGAGATCGCCAGCATCAGCGCCCCCAGCTCCAGCGTCGCCAGCACGATCACCGACGGGATCACGTTCGGCAGGATGTGGCGGAGGATCATCCGCCGCCGCCCGCATCCACAGCAGTGCGCGGAGAGCACGTAGTCGTTCTGGACCACGCGCAGCGTCAGCCCCCGCACGACCCGCGCGTAGTCCACCCACCAGACGGCGACCATCCCGATCAGCACGTTCGTCAGGCTCGGCCCCAGCATGCCCACCACGGCCAGCGCGAGGATCATGCTCGGGAACGCCAGCAGTACGTCCACCACCCGCATCAGCAGGTCGTCGAGCAGCCCGCCGGCGTAGCCGGCGACGATACCGATCGTCACGCCGAGGATCACGATCCCCGCCGCCGCCAGCCCGGCCGCGCCCAGCGTCCAGCGCGCGCCGTGGACGAGCCGGCTGAAGATGTCGCGCCCCAGGTTGTCCGTCCCCAGCCAATGCTCGCGCGACGACCCCGCCAGGTTCGACGTCGGGTCGAGCGCGGTCGGGTCATACGGGGCGATCAGGTTCGCCGCCAGCGCCATCAGCGTCACGCCGGCCAGGATCACCAGCCCGAAGACCGCCGAGCGGTCGCGCACCACGGCCCGGAAGGCGGCGAACCGCTTCGGTCGCCAGGCGTCGTCGAGCCGCGCGGCTTCGCGCTGCGGGAGCCGCAGGGGGGACGTCGCGGCGGTCTGCTGTGCCATGCCCTACCTGCCCGTCAGCCGGATGCGCGGATCGATCAGCCCGTACCCGATGTCGACGATGAGGTTGATCACGAGGAAGACGGTCCCCATGAAGATGACGAAGCCCTGGATCATCGGGTAGTCGCGGTCGAAGATGGCGTCGACGACCAGCTTGCCGATCCCCGGCCAGGCGAAGATCGTCTCCACGATCACCGCGCCGCCGAGCATCCCGGCGAAGCGCATCCCCAACACCGTCGAGATCGGGATCATCACGTTGCGCAGCGCGTGGCGGACGATCATCGTCCGCTGGGTCAGACCCTTCGCCCGCGCCGTGCGGATGTAGTCCTGCCCGAGCGTCTCCAGCATCTCCGCCCGCGTCAGCCGCATCAGGCTCGCGCTGCCGCCGATGCCGAGCGTCAGCGCCGGCATGATCGCGTGCCGCCACGTCGTGCTCCCGGCCACCGGCAGCCACCCGAGCCGCACCGAGAGCAGCAGGATCAGCAAATACGCCACCCAGTACGACGGCATCGACGCCCCCAGCAGCGCCAGGATCCGGCTGGCATGGTCGATCGGACCCCGCCGGTAGACGGCGGCGAGCATTCCGAGCGGCAGCGCCAGCGCGACCGCCAGCGCCAACCCTAGCCCGCTGATCTGCAAGGTCGTCGGGAACCGCTCGGCCAGCGACGCCAGCACCGGCTTGCCCGTCCTGTACGACGTGCCGAGGTCGCCGGTCAGCGCATCGCCGACCCACCGCGCGTAGCGAACGGGCGCCGGGTCATCCAGCCCCATCTGCTCGCGGGCGGCGGCCGTCTCCTCGGCCGTCGGCTGCCGGCCAAGCTCTCGCTGCAGCGCCAGCCGGGCGGGGTCGCCCGGCGTGAGGCTCGCGAGGATGAACGCGACCAGCGAGATCCCGACCCAGACCGGCACCAGATACGAGAGCCGCCGGAGGATGAACCTGAGCACGCGCCTCTATCCGTTCAACGTGAGCGACGTCCAGCGCTGGTTGACGCCTGAGGCATGGAGGTCGAACCCGGCCACCGCGCTCGACGCGCCGATGATACGGTAGAACCCGCACAGCGGGATCACCACCCGCTCCTCGTTGATCACGACGTTCATCGCCTCGGCCGCCGCCTTCTGCACGTCCGAGACCTCCTCGGCCTCGCGCGCGGCCGTGATCGCCGTGTCGAACGCCTCACCCGGCGCGAACGCCCGCCCGTACATCGTCGACTCGGGGTCGCCGCCCTCGACCGGCGACGAGAAGAGCAGGTCCGGCAGGAAGCAGGGGTTGCCGTCGTTCTGGCTGCCCGCCTCCAGCCACAGGTCACCCTCGCCGACCGCGAGCCGCTGCTCGTAGGTCGCCGTGTCGGGCGTCTGGACGATCTCGACGTTGACGCCGATCGCCTTCAGCTGCGCCTGCAACAGCTCGGGCACCGAACCATGGTCCGCCGCCGTGCCGTACCCGTTGATGATCGTCAGCTTCAGCTCGCGGCCATCCTTGGCCCGGACGTCGCCGTCGCCCGCGACCCAGCCGGCCGCCTCCAGCACCTGCTTCGCGCCCTCGACGTCCAACTCCGGCGCGCTCACCAGCGACGCCGAGTCGCCGAGGATCGCCGGCGGGATCATCGTCGTGCCCGGCTCGGCGAAGCCCTGCCAGGCGCTGTCGATGATCTGCTGGCGGTCGATGGCCATCGAGATGGCCTCGCGCACGGCCGGGTCGCCGCCGAGGTCATACGGTTCCGCGCCGTTGATGTTGACGTACATCGCCTCGTAGGCCCCGACCGGCCCAGTCCTCAGCGTGGCGCCGACCGCCTCCACCTGGCTGGCCGACTGGCGCGGCACGTCGATGATGAGATCGACGTCGCCCGCCTGCAGCGCCAGCAGCCGGGAGGTCGGGTCGGGGTAGAAGCGGAACGTGATCTCGCCGACGCCCGCCGCGTCCTCGCCCCAGTAGTCCGGGTTCGCCGCGACCGTGTAGTGGTCCCCGGCGACGTACTCGACCTCCCGGAACGGCCCGGTGCCGATCCGCTGCTCGGCCGGGTTCAGCCCCTCCGGCAGGATCGAGTTGTTCGGGTGCCCGATCTGCTGCATCAGGCGCATGTTGACATAGGTCGGCGTGATCTCGACCGTGTGGTCGTCGACGATCACCGTCGACTCCTCGCCGATCCCCATCACCCCGCCCCCGTTCGCCGCGATCCGGTCCATCGTGTACTTCACGGCCTTCGCGTCGAACACGCTGCCGTCGTGGAAGATCACTCCCTGCCGCAGCGTG
Source organism: Thermomicrobiales bacterium (assembly GCA_035540335.1). Taxonomy (GTDB): domain Bacteria; phylum Chloroflexota; class Chloroflexia; order Thermomicrobiales; family UBA6265; genus UBA6265. The sequence goes on from DATLHE010000376.1 coordinate 5,018, forward strand.
ATCCGCCACGTGCTCGGCGCGACGAGCTCCCATGCCTCCGCCAGCAGCGGCTCGATCTGGTAGTCCGGCGTGAGGTGCACCAGCGACTCGAAGATGCCCGTGTTCAACGGGTAGAACCCGACGTTCGCCCGCTCGTCGGTGCGGTAGCCATCCTCCGAGACCCCGACACGCGCCGAGCCGGACGGTGCCTCCTGTGCGGCACCCGCAACGACCGGCCGCAGCAGGGCGGCCGAGACACCGGTCGCACCCGCCACACGCAGCAACGCGCGCCGATCGATCTGCCGCGCCTTGATCCCCCTCATCCCGCTCCCTCTCCCGATGAACACAACGCCATCATGACCGCGGAGATAGCCGCCGCGGCCCTCACTCACCCCAATGGATCGACAGATCGCCATTGCGCCCTGCGCAGCACGAATACCCCGGCAGGGTAAAACCCCGCCCGGTTCGGCGCAAGAGTTCTTACCATCGATGAGCGGCGCCGGAGGGAAAGCGATTGACAGGCGCGGCCGCCTGGTGGATATGGTGAGAATGGGGCTGCCACCGGGCGTCCCACGCCAACGCGCCAGGATCATGCGATGACCACCCCGCCCATCGGCGCCAACCTCTGGATCTGGGACTCGCCCGTCACCACGGATGTCATCCGCGAGCGCGCCCCCCAGGTCGCCGCGATGGGCTTCGACGCCATCGAGCTGCCGCTGGAGACCGCCGTCGACTGGTCCGCCCGCGAGGTGAAGCCGATCCTCGACGCAACCGGCCTCGCCCCCGGCGTCTGCGCGGCGATGGGACCGGGACGCGACCTGACCACGGACGACGCGCGGACCGTCGACGGCACGCAGTCCTATCTGCGCTCCTGCATCGAGCACGCCGCCGCCATCGGCGCCTCCGTCGTCTCCGGACCAATCTACACCCCAACTGGGCAGACCGGCGCCATCTCGGCTGACGACCGCGCCCGGAAGCTGGAGCTGCTCGTGAAGAACTTCGCCCCCGTGCTGGAGATCGCCGGGGCGCACGGCGTCCGCCTCGCCCTCGAGCCGCTCAATCGCTTCGAGACGAGCCTCTTCAACACCGTCGCCCAGACGATGGCGCTCATCGACGCCGTCGGCCACCCGGCGCTCGGGCTGCTGCTGGACACGTTCCACATGAACATCGAGGAGCGCGACATCGGCGCGGCGATCCGCCTCGCCGGCGACCGCCTGGTCCATGTTCACGCCTGCGGCAACGACCGCGGTGCCCCGGGCCACGACGGGATCGACTGGACCGCCGTGCGCGACGCCCTGCGCGACATCGGCTACGCCGGCGCGGTCACGATCGAGTCGTTCACCAGCGCCAACAAAACGCTCGCCACGGCCGCCTCGATCTGGCGGCCGCTGGCGACCAGCCAGGACGCCCTCGCGGCGGACGGCTTGGCGTTCCTGCGAGAGGTGTTCTCACGGGATCCGGCTGGCCAGTGACCGTTGCCTCGTCGGGGCCACAACCGGTAGGGACCAATCTCCTACGGACGCTAATCGTCCGAGATGTGTATGAGAGCGGCTCTCGGATGAGTTGCGACGCTGGGAGCGTAGGGGAGGAGCCCGGCCGAGCCGCAGGCAAGGGCCTGCTCCGCTTCTCGCGCTCCGCGCTCGGCCGGGAAGCGGAGCGAGCCCTTGTCTCCTCCCGTCGCCGGGGGGACTCCTCCCCTACCCACCGCTTCGAGAATCGCTGTATTTGGGGCGGCCCACCGTCCGGGCAAACCCGGTGATGAGGATCGCCGCGGTGAACGCGTGCATCACGGAGAGCACGATTCTCCCGGATCCCGTCTCGGCCCCCAGCGGGCCGAGCAGCGATACCACCAGCACAACGATCGCGATCGTCCGCCAGATCGTCCACGCCCGCGCCGTCCGCCGCTCAAGGAGCGCCAGCAGCCCCCAGCCAGCGAATCCGACCAGCAGCGTCGTGAGCGCGACGGCGATGGGGCCGACCTCGCCCTGCGGCGTGGTCAGGTCGACGCCCCCGATGACGTGCGCCACGAACCAGATCCCGAGCGTGGCGAGCGTCGCGTTGATCACGGTGCGCAGCCGCGCGTGACCGCGGAGGAAGGCGCCCGGTGAGGTGCGTCCGAATATCGTTGGTGTGGCCATGTGAACACTCCTGTTGGTACACGTGCGACCTGCCGCGACGCGGTCCGTGCGAACCGTTCGTCACTCGTGCTCTCGTGGCCCGTGGACCATCGGCCAGAACCCGGCACGCAGGAAGTAGACATTCGTCACCACTTGCATCAGCAGCGTCGTCAGGATCATCAACCCGGTCTGCAGCGCCGGAACCGTCTCGACCGGCAGCGTATAGGCCATCACGACGCGGATCACGGCGTCGGTCAGCAGGGCGACCGTCCACATCACGCTCAGCACTCGCCAGATCCGGCGAAACCGGGGCTCCCGCTCCCAGAGCAGCTCCCACGGGGGACCCGGACGGAAGCGCCCCTCCAGCAGCGGTCGCGTGAACTGGTAGGTCAGCGGTCGATGCGACCAGATGCTGCCGAGAAACCACAACCCGACCGTCGCCGTCAGGACGCTCTCCTTGGCGAGCAGGAAACGGTCGCTGCCGGTCACCAGCGCGATCGCGAAGCCGACGAGCGAGAGCGCCAGCATGTAGGGCGCGAGCCGCTGGCCCCCACTGCCGCGGCGATACGAGACCAGCGAGCTGACCGCCGAGAGGGACGCCGACGCCAGCATCGCGAGGTAGAGGCTGCCGCCGAGCCAGAGCACGACGTACAGCAGACCGGTCGTCCCCAGCAAATCGAAGGCGAACCAGAGCAGGCCGGGTCGCAGCCATCTTGGCCGCCACCGTCCGGCGCGCCTGCCCTCTCGTTGGGCGAATGCGGGTGCGTGCATCGAGCCGCCCTCCTCAGCCACGCGCTTGCGTCGCCAGCGTGAAGAGCTCGACCAGCTCGCGGGCATACGCGTCCAGATCGAGATCCGGCGTGGTCGACTGCGCGAGCGGGATGCCGTCCAGCGAGCGCTGGATGGTCGTCGCCATCACCTGGATGTCGAAGTCGCGGAAGACGCCTTCCTCCTGTCCCCACCGCAGGATGTTCCCGATGTGGGAGATGGCCTCGCGCTCGTCGTCGGCGTCGTACGCGAAGCCGCCGTTCATCAGGAGTCCCATCAGCGCCTGCAGCGCGTGGGGGTCCTGCTTCATGAACCCGATCAATCCCTCGATGTAGGCGACCAGCGCCGACCGCGGATCCGCGACACCGGACATGGCGTCGGTCATGTGATGCGTTAGGCGGCCGAAGATCTCGCCGACGATCGCGCCGTCGAGCTCCCGCTTGGTCTTGAAGTGGTAGGAGATGAGGCCGGTGCTGCTGAGCCCGGCGCGCTTGGCGATCTGGGAAAACGATGCCTGCGGGTAGCCGAGCTCGACGATCGTGTCGATCGCGGCGGCGACGATCTGCGCGCGTCTGGCGTGTTCGGTGATGGTCGGCCGCGCCTGCCGACGAGAGACTCTTGCTTGCATGAGCAAATATTAGCACGATCAAGCAAGACGTCAAGGGGTGGTCGGTCGACGCAGTCTAGCGTGGTCTTCCTGAGGGTGGGGCGATCACAACCAACCATCGTACGGTCGGCCCTGCCCCTGCGGGCGCCCCTGCGGGCCGCAGCTGCGGGCGGTGGCCGACCCCCGACTGGCAAAATGCTGGTCGCCCACAAGGGGCGACCGTACGGGATCGTCTTACGAACTCTCTTTCAGGCGCGCACGATCACCTGCCCGTTGCGCGCCACGATCAGGCACTCCTTGCGCGTCCGCCGGAACTGGATCTCCACCCCCGGCACCAGATCGACCGTCTG
>DATLHE010000377.1:0-3682 GCA_035540335.1 Thermomicrobiales bacterium
GCTGACGCTCGGCATGGACGAGTCGCTGCCGGTCTTCTTCTCCGGCTCCGTGGCCTTCTCGCCGCGCTTGGACGGGCACTCGACCGTGCCGGCGAGATATGCCGAGCATGACCTCCTGCTCTCTGGCTGGATCCACGGCGAGAAGCATATCTGCGGCGAGGCGGCGATAGTCGACGTCACCGTGGGAGACGGGACCTTCACCGGGATCGGCTTCCGGCCACACTTCCGCGCGCAGACGCCGACGGGCTACAACGTCCTCGTGAACGCGTTGCTGCGACCCGGTCTCGCGGCCGCGCGGCCAACGCTCCGAAGGGACGGGACCCCATCGTGACCCACCGACCACGCCTCGAAGCGCGCAAGCATAGCGAGCGCCCGCACGTGCTCATCGTCTCGGACGACACTTCGCTTTCGTCATTCCTGGCAGAGGGCCTCCCCCTGGGCGGGTTCTGGACGTCCGTAATCGCCAGTGGGCTCCAGGCACTGGAGGTCTTCCGGCTGCGCCAATTCGACCTGATCGTGATCGACTGGTCACTGCAGAGCTTTGGCGCGCTGGAGTTCCTGCGGCGGCTACGCGGTCAATCGACCCGGGATGCGACCGCGACGTCCCGGACCGACGCGCCGGTGGTGCTGATCGCCGAGGATCCGATCCAACTCGACGCCGGCCAGCGAAAACGACTGGGCGTGGAGGCCATGCTCCACGCCCCGCTGGAGATCGATGATGTTGCGCGGACGCTCCACGGCGTCTTCCTCGCGTGGCGCGAGGCTCACCCGGACGTGCCGTTGGCAGACGCCTCCAACTTGGCGCGCTGACGCTTCTTGCGTCCACCACTTAGCTCCTCGAACTGCCCGGTGATCGTGTACACCGTGCGCTCGCAGATGTTCGTGATGCGATCGCCGATCCGCTCGACGTTGTGCGCGGCCCAGAGCAGGTGGGTGGCGCGGTTGATCGTGGTCGGGTCGCTGATCATGTAGGTGAGCAGCTCCCGGTAGACGTGATCGTTGATGTCGTCGATCTCGTCGTCGCGGAGGACGACCGCCCGCGCCAGCTCCTCATCCTGGTTCATGAACGCCGTGATCGACTCGTCCAGCATCTCGCGGGCGACCTGGGCCATGCGCGGAATGTCGACGAGCGACTTGAGCAGGGGCTCGTCGGCCGTCTCGATCACGATCTTCGCGATGCCCGCGGCATGGTCGCCCATCCGCTCGAGCTCGGAGAAGATCTCCAGCCCGGCGGTGATGCGACGCAGGTCGCCCGCCATCGGGGCCTGGGTCGCGATCAGCGTGATCGACTTTTCCTCGCCCTCCCAGCGCAGGCGATTGATCTCCTTGTCCGCCTTGCGCACGTCTTTCGCGAGGGTCACGTTCTGTGTGCGCAGCGCGTCGATCGAGCGCGCGATGGCCTTGTCAACCATGCTCGCCATCGTGACGACGAGATCGCGCAGCTCCTGGATCTGGTTCTCATAAGTCAGTCGCGTGGACATGTCACCGCCTCGTCGCACATTCGTATCGGCCGCCGTTACCCGAATCGACCGGTGATGTAGCCCTCGGTCCGGGGATCATCCGGGTTCGTGAAGATCTTGTCCGTGCGACCCTTCTCCACCAGCACCCCCTGGCGCTGGTCGTTGAGGGAGAAGAACGCCGTCTCGTCCGAGACACGGGCCGCCTGCTGCATGTTGTGGGTCACGATGATGATCGTATACGTCGTCTTCAGCTCTCGCAACAGCTCCTCGATCTTCAGGGTCGAGATCGGGTCGAGCGCGGAGGCCGGCTCGTCGAGCAGGATCACGTCCGGCCCGGTCGCCAGCGCGCGGGCGATGCAGAGCCGCTGCTGCTGGCCGCCGGAGAGCGAAAGGCCGCTCTCCTTGAGTTTGTCCTTGACCTCGTCCCAGAGCGCGGCCTGGCGCAGGCAGCGCTCGACAAGCTCGTCCATGTTGCCCTTGTAGCCGTTGATCTTCGCGCCCCACGCCACATTCTCGTGGATGCTCTTCGGGAACGGGTTCGGCCGCTGGAAGACCATCCCGATGCGGCGGCGCACCTCGACCGGGTCGACACTGCGGGCGTTCAGATCCTGATTGTGATAGAGGATCTGGCCCTCCACCCGGGCCGAGGGCACCAGGTCGTTCATGCGGTTGATGCTGCGCAGCACGGTGCTCTTGCCGCATCCGGAGGGTCCGATGAACGCCGTGATGGAGTTGCTGCCCACGTCGAGCGTGACATCGCTCACGGCATGGAACGTCCCGTAGTGGACATTCACGCCTTTCAGGGCGATCAGGGCCGCCTCCGGCTCCCCGGGTGCGACGGACGGTTCGGTACTCACGACGGGCGCCTGGAGGGGCGGGGTCTGAATGGCCATGGAATTACCACCTGCTCTTCTTGCTGAAATGCTGTCGTAGATAGATGGCGACCGAGTTCATGATGAGGAGGATCACCATGAGCACGATGATCGCCGCTGCCGCAAGCTGCTCGAACTCTTCCTGCGGGCGGCCGGTCCAGTTGAAGATCTGGAGCGGCATCACCATGAAGCTGCTGAACGGGCTGTCCGGCCGGTAGAGGACCTGGCTGGCCCCGCCGACGACGATCAACGGCGCCGTCTCGCCGATGGCGCGAGACATCGAGAGAATCATGCCCGTGAGGATGCCGGGAAACGCCGCGGGCAGCACATGGGCGCTCACTGTTTGCCACTTCGTCGCGCCGAGCGCGTAGGAGGCCTGGCGAAGGCTGAGGGGCACCGCCCGGATCGCCTCGCGCGAGGAGATGACGACGATCGGCAGGATCAGCAGGCCCATGGTGAGCGCGCCAGCGAGAATCGAGCGGCCCATGTGCATCCAGTCCACGAAGACCACGAGCCCGAGGAGACCGTAGACGATGGACGGCACACCGGCGAGGTTCGAGATGTTGGTGTGGATGAACCGGGTCCAGCGGTTGTCATCGGCGTATTCCTCGAGGTAGATCGCGGTCCCGAGGCCGAGGATGAAGGCGATCAGGCCGGAGCCGGAGACGAGCCAGAGCGAGCCCCAGATGGCGGAGTTCATCCCCGCCTTCTCGGGGATGCGCGAGGGCATATTGGTGATCAGGTGCCAGCTCAGCCAGGGGATGCCCGGCTTGAGGATGGACCAGAGCAGCATGCCGAGCAGCACGACCGCCAGGGCGGTGGCGCCGAAGAACAAGCCGCGCCAGATGGCGCCTCGGATGCGGCGGGCGTCGCGTCGCGGCTCATAGGTTGCCGCGGCGCGGCCGCTGACGGCTTGGGCGCTCATTCGTACACCTCCCGGTAGCGCCGGGTGATCCACTGGCTGGCGACGTTCATGATGAAGGTCATGATGAAGAGCAGCAGGCCGACGCCGAACAGCGAATAGAACTGCGACGTGCCGCGGGCAACGTCGGAGCTGAACGTGTAGGCGATGAACCCGGTCATCGTCTGCATGCTCTGGGTGAGATCCCACATGCTGCTGCTGGCGCCCGACTGGCCGGCCGGCGCCTGGCCGGCGGCGATGGCGACGATCATCGTCTCGCCGATCGCGCGGGAGACGGCGAGGATGAAGGAGGCGATGACGCCGGAGATCGCGGCCGGGACGACGACGCGAACGGTCGTCTCGAACTTGGTCGCCCCCAGCGCGTAGGAGGCCTCGCGCAGCGAGCGGGGCACGGCCCGGAGCGCGTCCTCGGACAGCGAGGCCACCAT
>DATLHE010000378.1:0-7336 GCA_035540335.1 Thermomicrobiales bacterium
CCAGTAGCCCCGGGCTGAAATGCCCGGGGTGCCTCTCGCAATCGCGACGATTGACGCCGGACACCGCGCCAACCCCGGGAGCGTCGGCTCTCGCAGCTGCGGGAGGTGGCCGACTTCCGCTCGCCACCATGGCGCACGGCAATCGGCGCGGCACTCCGCCCCCGGTGGCCCCGGGCCTGGGTGCCCGGGGATGGCCGGCAAGCACACCTTTACCCATACCGGCCCGTCGACAAAAGGTTCTCATTCCGAGCGACCAGCTGGGGCGAGCGAGGAACCCTACGCGAAGCGCTCACCGCCACCGGGGCGTCCCACCCGGCACACCGCTCCGCTCAGTCCCGTCAATCCCGGCGCGGCCTTGTCCACGGCCGATCGGCGATGGACGAACGGCCCGCTCGCTCACCCCGCCGTCCGCTCCACCACCCGCGCCTCATACTGCAGGATATCGACATACTCGTCCGTCAGCGACTGGTCCATCGTCCGCGCCGTCGTCGTCGGCGCCAGCTCCACCGCGATCTCCCCGCGCTCACCCGTCGCCGGATCGCGCCACGCGAACCGCACCACCTGCGTCTCCGCGGGCCGCTCCTCGCCGGGCGGCGCTGTCAGCGGCGTCACCTCGGACGACGCCCATGCCCAGCCTACCTGCGCGAACGCCTCCGCCTCCGCGATCTGGTGGACCGGATGCGCCAGCGCCGACCATCCCCGGTAGAGGTGCCGCAGCGCGGCCATCCGTCCATCACGCCGCACCAGGTGCGCCAGGTCCCGCGCCTCCAGTCGGCCCCAATACCGCCCGTCCGGCATATCCAGCAGCGTCGCCGCGAAGCGGTGCCCGCCGAAATGCGTGCAGCGCCAGACCCGCACCTGCCCTTCCGTCGAGTCCGCAATGTGCCGCAGCAGCTTGTACGCCGGGTAGCCGAACGTCGCGCAGCAGGCGTCGACCGTCCCGTGCGTGCAGACCAGCAGGTCGCGCAGCGCCGGGTCCGTCGCCTGCCGGAAGGGAGCCAGCGCCGGGTCGCCCGGCGTCCGGACCATGATCTCCGCCAGCTCGCCCGCGCGCTCGGTCGGGAAGAGGTATTCCGTGCGCCGATACGGCCCGAAGGGCGCCGCCGGGAGTCGCAGGTCCACCACGCGCGTCATCCCCGCGACCGCGTATGCCGGGTCCGGCGCGATGCCGATCCATCCCCAGTAGATGCGCTCCTCGAACAGCCTCTGCACCAGGTCGGTGATCCCCGGCGGCATCCCCCGGCTCTCAAGCATGTTGTACGGCCACGGCAGCGGCACCTCGACGAGGAAGTACCGGTCAACCGCCCATGCCGAGCCGGCCGGGTCCTCGCCGCTCTGCGCGGAGACCACCGAGCAGAGCGTCAGGCCAGCATCCGTAGAGGTGCGCATCGGGTATGCTCCGGAACATGATGACGAGTGACGAAAGCCGACCGATTCCGTCGGACTTCGCGCAACGGTAGCGGGAGCCATGGACGAGCGTCAAGGACAGGACAGGGGACACGGGAATGGAGGGCCGATCATCCCGGCGCTGGTGATCACCGGCCCGGTCGGCGCCGGAAAGTCGACCACCGCCAACGCCCTCTCCGAGCTGCTCGGCCAGCGGGGGATTCGCCATGCGGTCATCGACCAGGACTACCTGCGCTGGGTGCACCCGCACCCGGAGGGCGACCGCTTCGGCATGCAGCTCGGCCTGCGCAACCTTGCCGCCATCTGGCCAAACCTGCGCGCCACGGGGCTCGACTGCGTGATCCTCGCCGATGTCGTGGAGGACCGCGCCCAGGTCGCAGAGTACGAGGCGGCGATGCCCGGCACCGCCGTCACCGTCGTCCGCCTCGACGTGCCGATGTCCATCATCGTCCACCGCCTCGAGGGCCGCGAGAGCGACAGCACGATCGACTGGTACCGCCACCGCGCCCCTGAGCTCCAGGGCATCATGGAGCGCGGTCGTGTCGAGGACCTGCTCATCGACGTCGGCGCCCGCCCGCCCCACGACGTCGCCCGCGAGATCGCCCGCCGCACCGGCCTGGTGGAATGCTGAGACGTCTTCCGGAAAGGGTCTGCGCCGCCATCCGCATCGCCCCGTAGCCCCGGACCTTGTGTCGCACCTGCGGCCGGGGGCGTCGACCACCACGGCGCTTCGGGAGAGGCACGCCCCTCCGCCCTGGTAGCGCCGGGTCTTGTGCCCGGCGTATCGGCGGGAACAACGACGGATTAACGTTGGCACGCCCCGCACCAACAACACCCCTCATTCAGAGCGAAGCGCTTCCATTCCCGCGCGGGACGCCGCGCCGCCCGCCGTCGTAGCCGCGCGCCTCGTAGGGTGTGCGCCTCCGTGCAGACGCGGCCTGGTCGTACGGGCGGACCCCGTGTCCGCCCCACACGGCCACGTTCCCCTATACACCCAAAACGTGGCCATCTGGGCAGCCTTCCATAACGTCCTCCAGGCTGCCACGTTTCCGAAACAACCTGGCCACCTAAGAAAATCCCCGCCGGATCAAGGAAATCGGCCCCAACAGCCCCTTAGGTGGCCACCGGCCAAGTTATTCGCGTTGGCAGCCTGACAATAACGACACATGCGGCCACGATGCACCCGGGCGCGGCACTGGCCGTGCGGTATCATTCATCGATGCGTATGTTCCGGTGTTCGCGATTGAAAGACCGCTGACATGGAGATTCGGATCCTCGCCGTTTCCGATGAGGTCGACCAGCGCATCTACAGCCCGTCGATCAGGGAACGGATGGGCGATGTCGACATGGTCATCGGCTGCGGCGACCTCCCGGCCTCCTATCTCGAGTTCCTCACCGATGCCCTCCACCGCCCGGTCTACTACGTCCTCGGCAACCACGCCGAAGAGCTGACCCGGATGGGCGAGCGCGGCGTGCCGCGGCACCCGGAAGGCTGCGTCGACCTCGGCTTCAAGGTCGTCCGCGACCCGATGTCCGGGCTGATCATGGCCGGGCTGCCGGGCTCGGTGCGCTACACCACCCACGATCCGGTGCAGTTCACCGAGCGCCAGATGATGTGGCGTATCCTGAAGATGGCGCCGCGCCTGCTCTGGAACCGGTTCCGGCATGGGCGCGCGGTCGATGTGCTCGTCACCCACTCCCCGCCACGCTTCGTCGGCGACCGGGAGGACCACGCGCACCAGGGCTTTCATGCGATCCGCAGGTTCATCAAGTGGTTCTCTCCTGCCTTCCAGCTCCACGGGCATATCCATCTCTACGACCGCTCTCAGCCGTTCACCACGCGGTTTCTCGACACCGACGTGATCAACGTCTTCCCCTACCAGCGCCTCGAGCTTGACGTTGCGACGCTGCCGGACGCGAGGGCCGAGGGGACGACCGCGACCGCGCCGGTACCCGAGCCGCACTCCGACGTCTCCGAAATGGAGGGACATCTCGCGCATGATAGAGGATCAGCTCCGCGCTGATTTTGAACGCGCGCGGAACAAGGCGATCAGGAACGACCTCGTGGCCGCGGTCAGCCGGCGCGAGAATAACCTCCTGCCCTTTCACGAGCTTCGCAAGCGCCTCAGCCCCGAGGGCGAGAGCTACCGCGGCCTGCAGACCGTGCCGATCTCGCAGATCGTCGGCAGCATGGACCGCTTCCGGGATTTCGACCGCAAGTTCCTGCCGCGCAAGAAGTCGACCCAGAGCCGGTGGAAGAACGTCGATCGCGCGTACTACCAGGACGTCCGCCTGCCGCCGATCCAGCTCTACAAGGTCGGCGACATCTACTTCGTGAAGGACGGCAACCACCGTGTCTCCGTCGCGCGGGAGCGCGGCGTCGAGTACATCGACGCCGAGGTCATCGAGGGACACGTCCGCGTGCCCCTCTCGCCGCAGATGTCCCCGGCCGAGCTCCTCCTGCAGGCGGAGTACGCGGAGTTCCTGCGCCGGACCGATCTGGACCGGCTGCAGCCCGATCACGACATCCGCCCCACCCAGCTCGGGCGCTACGACGAGATCTGGGAGCAGATCGAGCTGCACCGGCAGTGGCTCTCCGCGATCTGGCACCGCGAGGCGACGGTGCACGAGGCCGTCAACGACTGGTACGAGTACATCTACATGCCGATCGTGAAGGTCGTGCGCGACCGGAACGTGCTGGAGGAGTTCCCGCGGCTGACCGAGGCGGACATCTACCTCTGGGTGATGCGTCACCGGCACGTGCTCGAGGAGCGCGAGGGGCACGACGTCGGACCGGTCGAATCGGCGCAGGACTACGCCGACGTGATGACGCAGCCGCTCAGCGTCGGCGACAGGATGCGCTCGCTGATCGTCGGCGGCGATTCGGCGCGGTCGCCCGACTCGGAGGAGGAACAGGAGCGCCGCCGTCGCCGCCTCCGCCGCTGGGCGCGGCCCCGGGCGCGGTAGCAGCGCAAAAGGTCGGCACCCCATGGAACACCGGGCGGGGCTTGACATCCCCCACGCCCAAAACATAATGAAACCCACATAGATTCCCGCTCAAGACATAGGCGTTCTCCGTCCTCCGCGAGACTTCCGGCAGCCGCACCCTCACGAAGGAGCCAGGCCATGCACCCGACTCGATGGCCCGTATTCGCGTCGCTCATCGCCGTCTTGCTTATGCTCGTCATGCCGCTGGCCCCCGTGGCGGCGCAGGGCGAGCAGCACGGACTCGACCCCGCCAACATGGACCTGTCGGTCGACCCGGGGCAGGACTTCTACCGCTTCGCGAACGGCGGCTGGCTCGACCAGACGGAGATCCCAAGCGACCGGGCGTCCTATGGCGTCTTCGATGCCCTTGACGAGCTGACCAGCCAGCAGTTGCTGACGCTCCTCGACGACGTCTCCACGAGCGGCGACCTGCAGGAAGGCACCGACGAGTGGAAGGCGGCGGAAATATTCCGTCAGGGGGTCGACATCGACACCCGCAATGCGCAGGGCATTGAACCCATCCAGCCGATCCTTGATGAGATCGACGCGATCGATTCGCTCGATGAGCTCCACGCATACCATCAGAAGGCCGTGTTCTCTTACCTCACCGGCCTGTTCCAGATCTACGCCGATTCGGACCGGCAGGACAGCACCGTCAACGCGGCCTACCTTTCCAGCTCGTTCCTCGGGCTGCCGAACCGGGATTATTATCTCGAAGACGACGAGAGCAACGCCGCGGTGCGCGAAGCCTACATCGATGCCTGCGCCCAATTCCTGGTCGTCGCGGGATACACGGAGGCGGAGGCCCGAACGGCGGCGCAGGCCGTCTACGATCTCGAGCACGACCTGGCGAAGCCGACGCTGACGCGCGAGCAGCAGCAGGACTTCTCGCTCTCATACAACCCGATGACGATCGACGAGCTGAAGACGGCTTACCCGTTGCTGAACTGGGATGCCTATTTCTCGGATCTGGGACTGACCGGCGTCGACACCGTGATCGTCACCGAGAAGGCGTATCTGGAGGCGCTTCCCGCGATTGTCGAGGCCACGCCGCTCGAGACGCTGAAGGACTTCTATAAGTTGGAGGCGCTCTGGTCCTTCGCGAACTACCTCAGCGATGACATCACCGACATCCGGTTCTCGTTCCGCGGCGGTGTCCTCGGCGGCATCACGGAGAAGCCGCCGATCGAGGAGCGCGTGCTGGATCAGGCCAACAGTGCGGTTGGCGAGGCCATCGGTCAGCTCTACGTCGACGCGTACTTCCCACCCGAAGCGAAGCAGCAGATCACCGAGCTAACCGAGGCGGAGATCGCCGCCTTCCGTCAGCGGCTGGAAGCCAACACCTGGATGTCGGACGAGACGAAGGCGAGGGCGCTGGAGAAGCTCGATGCGATCGCGGTGAAGGTCGGCTACCCGGACCGGTGGCGCAGTTACGAGCCCGTCAGCATCGAGGATTCCTACGCCATGACCTTCCTCAGCGCGGCAAACGCTGAGACGCGGCGCGACCTGGAGAAGATCGGGAAGCCGGTCGACCGCAGCGAGTGGATCCTGCCGCCACAGACGGTCAATGCCTACTACAACCCGACAGTGAACGAGATCGTCTTCCCCGCCGCGATCCTGCAGCCTCCGTTCTTTGACTACCAGGGCGATGCGGCGGCCAACTACGGCGGCATTGGATACGTCATCGGGCATGAGCTGACGCATGGATTCGACATCTCGGGGTCGCAATTCGACGCCGAGGGCAACCTCGTCAGCTGGTGGACGGAAGAGGATCGGACCCGCTTCAGCGAGCTGAACCAGCTCGCGGTTGACCAATACGGCGCCGTGGAGGTCCTGCCGGGCCTCAACGTCGACGGGCAGATCACCGTCGGCGAGAACGTCGCCGACCTGGGTGGCCTGCAGATCGCCTATGACGCGCTGGAGATCCATCTCGCGGCGGAGGGCCAGTCCGGTCTGCTGGCGACACCGGGCGCGACGCCTATCTCATCGCCCATGGCGACGCCGGTGACGCCGGCGCTGGCAACCCCGATGGCATCGCCGGTCGCCGCTATCGACTTCGACGCGCTGACGCCGCAGCAGCGCTTCTTCATCTCGGCGGCGACCGTCTGGCGTGAGAAGATCCGGGACGAGGCGCTGGAGACGCAGGTTAGGACGGATGTGCACGCCCCGGCCAAGCTGCGGGCAACGCTGCCGCTGCAGAACATGGACGAGTTCTACGAGGCGTTTGACATCGGCCCCGGGGACGCGATGTACCTCGCGCCGGACGACAGGATCGTCATCTGGTAGCGGATGCCTCAGAGCAATGACAACGGCGCCGGCAGGCATGTCCCCGCCGGCGCCGTTGTATGCGGAGCAGGGCGGACTCCATGTCCGCCCCTGTGGTGGTGACGAGGGCCGACATGGAGACGGCCCGTACGCGCCTGTCGACAGCCTACGGCAACAGGCGGGAGGCGAGGGCGTTGAGCAGGCTGAGGTCCTCGTCGTCGCCGGAGAGCTCCCAAAACATCGCGCCGCCGAGCCCGCGGGCGTTGATGAAATCGGCCTTGCGGCCGAGCGACTCGGGATCGTCGTAGCTGACCATCGTGCCGGTCGCGGGGTCGTAGAGCCACGGCACCTCCGCCTCGTCATGCCAGTGGCGCGCGTAGGTCGGCAGGTAGTCGGCGACGATGGTGTGGTACTGGGTGCCGAAGGTGTCCGCGAAGGGCTGGTAGAGCCCGTGGTTGACATCCGGGACGCCGGAGAAGCCGCGCCCGTAGAAGGGCATGCCGACGACGAGCTTCGCGGGCGGCGCGCCCTCGGCCGTGAAGGCGGCGATGGTGCCGGTCACGTTCTGGAAATGACGTTCGTCGTCATCCCGCGGGTCGGTGGACGAATCGCCGAAGGCGGCGTTGAAGTTGGTGATGCCGCTGCGGGCGGAGCCATTGATGTCGTAGGTCATCAC
>DATLHE010000379.1:0-15450 GCA_035540335.1 Thermomicrobiales bacterium
CGTCATGCGCGTTCAATCCCTCCCACCGTGGCCCGCCACACACGTGTGGACACACTCGCGCCGTGCACCACAGACCTCCTCATCCAGAGCGAAGCAAGGGCCCGCCCGGGTGAGCCCCGCAGGGGCGAAAAGCGGAGCGACCCCTTCGCTTCTCGACCTACAGCCTCGGCCGGTGGACCCTGCGCGAAGCGGCATGAGCGACCGGCCCGTTCCTCACCGGCACCCAAACTGCCATGTCATCCCGAGCGCAGTCGGAGGCACAATATCGATGCGCAGCATCGATATTGTGCCTCCGCGTGTGGCTCTATGAAGCGGCCGTCCCCGGCCAGGCCAGGAGAGACCGGCGCCGCGGCGCCGGGGGATCCTTCACGTCGTTCAGGATGACGGTGGTTTGGAAGCGGGGTGCTGGCCGTCGTAGCCGCGCACCCCGCAGGGCGTGCGCTTCCTTCGCTCAAGGCGGCCACGTTCCCCCATACATGGAAACATGGCCACGTGGCAGCCTTCTCGTTGGTCGTGGAAGACTGCCAGGTTTCCGCTCGGCATTGGCAGCCTTGAAATCCGCGTCACATCAAGGAAATCGGGAAAAGGCTGCCACCGGCCACGTAACATGCGTTGGCAGCCTTCCATAAATGGACCGCCACGTCACCCGCGCTACGTCGCCGGCGCCGTCCCCAGGTTGATCTCGAGCACGCGGTCGGATGCGTTCGCGACCTGCCCCTCGTGCTTCTCCAGCCACTCCGTGATGTCCGCCGCGCCGATCGGCCCGTCCGCCTCGACCTGCAGCCGCAGCACGCCGTTCGCGAACTCCCGCGCCTCCACGCTGCTCACCTGCTCCAGGTCGCGCAGCGTCCGCTGCAACGAGATGGCGATCGCCGCCGTCCCCACCCCGTGGGCGAGGAGCTCGACCGTGCGGCGACCCGCCACCAGCCCCGCGTCCTCAGCGGTCGCGGGAGCCGTGGGCTCGATCGTGTCCGGCGTCTCCGATGTGGCGTCCGGTCCTGTCTCGACCTCCAGCGGCGGCTCGGGCGTGAGCTCGGGCGCCGGTGTCGTCATCGCCGCGACCGTCTCGGACGTCACCTCGACCGCCGCCTCCGGCATGGCCGGCGGCTCCGTCGCCACGCCCTCGCCCGGCTCCTCGCCGAAGCCGACGAGCGCCTCCTGCAGCCGCTCGACGAGCTGATCGATGAGCGGGCGGGCCGCCGCGACGTCGTTCAGCGCGGTCTGCACCAGGTGGCGGTACTTCTCGCGGTCGTCCCGCCGCGTCGTCTCGAACTCGGCGCGCTCGGCGGCGAACTGCGCCGCCTGGGCCTGCGCCTGCTCGCGCAGCGCGACCGTCTCCACCATCAGCTCGCCGGAGCGGCGGATGTTCTCGCCGATGATGCGGTCGAACGACTCATAGAATGCCAGGCGCTCGCGGGCGCGATCGAGCAGCTCGCGCAGGACGGCGGGGTCGTTGGAGGCGGTGGTCAGCTCGGCGGCGCCGACGCCCTTGGTGGGCGCTGGAATGCCGGTTCCGGCTGGTGCGTTCGTGTCGGCGGACCCCATCTGCGTCGTTACCCCTGTGTGCGGCGCGCGGTGCGCGCTGGCGGAACGTTTGCTGCGTGGGAGTGTAGCAAAGAGCGCATCGCGGTCCCCATGGCGACGCGTTTCCCGCCGGCGGCGCGTGGCCCGTTTGCACGCGACTGATTGGACGGACCGGTATACACTGGAACGTGAGAACGCGGATTGTCGTGTATCGGGATCGCACCACGGACAACCAGCCCCATCTGCGACGCAGGTGCCTGGGGCTGCGGACTACCCCGAACACGAGACGTCCCCGGTGACCAGCTCCGGTCAGCGTTGTCGAGCGGAACGCCACGCAGCGGGCGACACCGCGAATACGCGCGCGTTGGGCGCGCGTGTTGTCACTTTGGAAAGTCGAGCAGTACCCACCATGCCTTCGCGCAAACCCGCGAATGATCCTACCCTGATTACCCAGCACGACGACACCACCGAACAGGACGGAACGGCGGACGAGGCGCCCCAGCGACGGCGCGGACGCAGCGTCAAGGAGGTCGCCGCGGAGATCGCCGCGGCCATGAGCGCGGAGACCGGCACGGAGGCGACCGAGGAGGCCGCCCCGGCCCCGCGCAAGCGCGCGGGCGGTGGCCGCAAGCGCGCCCCGAAGCCGCAGAACGAGCGTCTCATCCTCCCCGTGATCATCACGGAGGAGACGATCCTCCTGCCGCACATGTCGATCCCCTTCCCGCTGGTCGATGACGACTCGGCGCTGGCCGTCGAGCGCGCCATGCGCATGGACCCGCGTCACGTCCTGCTGCTCACCGAGCGCCGCATCCCGCGGGAGTCGGGCGAGCCGGAGGAGGCGAGCGACGACGACACCCGCGACCTGATCGACATCATGACCGACATGCTGGCGCAGGGCGACGAGGACGGCGCCCAGCGCATGGCCGAGGCCAGCGCCGATGCCGATCTCGAGGCGGAGCTGGAGTTCCTCGAGGACGACGCCGACTACGAGCTCTGCGAGTACGGCGTCATCGCCGAGGTCGGGCAGTACATCTCCCGCCCCGGCGGCCAGAACCACGTCATCCTCAACGGCGTCGCCCGCGGCAAGGTCGAGGACATCATCCAGGACCAGCCGTTCGTGGCCGCCCGGGTCGCCCGCCAGGAAGAGACCGTCCACGACTCGACCAAGACCGAAGCGGCGATGCAGGCGATGCTCGAGCAGGTCGAGAGTTACATCTCGATGCTGCCGAACGTGCCCGAGGAAGTGCTGACGATGGTCAAGAGCGTCGATGAGCCCGGCTGGCTGGCCGATCTCATCGCGTTCTCGCCGGAGTTCACCTCCGAGCAGCGGCAGGACATGGTCGAGACGATCGACCCGCTGGAGCGGCTGCGCAAGATCAGCGTGCTGATCCAGAAGCGGCTCAACGTCCTCAACCTGCGGCACGAGATCCAGTCCGAGGCCCAGGCCGGGATGGACAAGCAGCAGCGTGAGTACTTCCTCCGCGAGCAGCTCCGCGCCATCCAGAAGGAGCTCGGCGAGGGCTCCGCCGAGGAGGCGCTCGCCAACGAGATCCGCGAGAAGATCGAGACCGCCGGCATGCCGGACGAGGTCAAGCAGAAGGCGCTGGTCCAGGTCGAGCGCCTGGAGCAGCAGCACCCCTTCTCGCCGGAGATCGGCGTCATCCGCACCTATCTGGAGTGGCTGACGGACCTGCCGTGGTCGGTCGAGACCGAGGACCGGCTCGATCTCGAGGAGGCCGCCCGCATCCTCGACGAGGACCACTACGGGCTGGAGAAGGTCAAGGACCGCATCGTCGAGTTCATCGCCGTGCGCAAGCTCGCCGGCGACAAGCTTCGCGCCCCGATCCTCTGCTTCGTCGGCCCGCCGGGCGTCGGCAAGACGAGCCTCGGCAAGTCGATCGCCCGCGCCAGCGGCCGTCAGTATTTCCGCATGTCGCTCGGCGGCGTGCGTGACGAGGCCGAGATCCGCGGCCACCGCCGCACCTACGTCGGCGCCATGCCGGGCCGCGTGATCAAGGCGCTCAAGGACGCCAAGAGCAAGAACCCGGTGCTGGTGCTGGACGAGGTCGACAAGCTCGGCTCGGACACCTTCCGCGGCGACCCCTCGTCGGCGCTGCTCGAGGTGCTCGACCCGGAGCAGAACACGACCTTCTCCGACCACTATCTGGAGGTGCCGTTCGACCTCTCGAAGGCCATCTTCATCACCACCGCGAACATGCTCGACCCGATCCCGCCGGCGCTCCGCGACCGGATGGAGATCATCGAGGTCTCCGGCTACACCGAGCTCGAGAAGCTCGCCATCGCCCGCAACTACCTGCTGCCGAAGGCGCTGGAGTCGCACGGGCTGACGGCCGAGCAGCTGACGGTCAGTGACAAGGCGCTGCAGCGGATCGTCCGCGAGTACACCGAGGAGTCGGGCGTCCGCAACCTGGAGCGCGAGATCGGCTCCCTCTGCCGCAAGGTGGCGCGCAAGTTCGCCGCGGCGGACGCGCCGGAGCAGGTCACGATCGAGCCGGATGACGTCTACGCCTACCTCGGCGTGCCGCGCTACGAGTTCGGCCTCGCCGAGGAGCAGGACGAGATTGGCGTCGCGACCGGCGCCGCGGTGACGAGCGTCGGCGGCGACCTGCTTTCCATTGAGGTGACGATCATGGAGGGCAAGGGTGAGCTGATCCTGACCGGGCAGCTGGGCGACGTCATGCAGGAGTCGGCGCGGGCGGCGATGTCGTACGCGCGGGCCCGCAAGGATGCGTTCAACATCGAGCCGGGCTTCTTCGACAAGCACAACATCCACGTCCACATACCAGCCGGCGCCATCCCGAAGGACGGCCCCTCGGCGGGCATCACGATGGCGACGGCGCTGATCTCGGCGCTGACCGGCCGCAAGGTGCGCAAGGACGTCGCGATGACCGGCGAGGTGACGCTGCGCGGCAAGGTGCTGCCGATCGGCGGCCTGCGCGAGAAGACGCTGGCGGCGCACCGAGGCGGCATCAAGACGTTCCTGCTGCCGAAGCGCAACGCCAAGGACCTCTCCGAGCTGCCGGACGTCGTCAAGAAGGAGCTGGAGCTGATCGAGGTCTCCCACCTCGACGAGGTGCTGGAGATCGCCTTCGCGCCCGCGGGCACGAAGCGGACGCGCACGGCCTCCTCCGGCTCGCCGAAGGGGTCCGTCGAGACGCCGGACGGCGAGGTCGATGAGACGCCGAAGCGCTCCAAGCGCGGCCCGCGCATCGACGCCCCGGGCGTCAACGAACCGGTCCCGGCCTCGGTCTGACAGCAAGCGAGCACGGGGCGGCCGGCAACGGCCGCCCCGTTTGCGTCCGATCGGACCGGCACGCCCTCTGCGGGGCTGCGGCGGGCGCTCCAGCCCGCCGCACCCGCCCGGGATGCCTTCCATGATCCTGTCCCGCCAGACCATGACCCACGCGATCGAGGAGAACGGCGCCGAGTTCCTGCTCGCCATGGGCCGCGCGGCCGGCGCCGAGGAGCGCCGCACCCCGGCCATCCACTGGGTGATCGGCGGCTCGCCGATCGACTACCACAACGCCGTCGTCCACGCCGACCTCGCCGCGGGGAACATTGACGCCACCATCCTTGCCACCATCGAGCGCTTCCAGGCCCACGGCGTGCCCGGCACCTGGCATGTTGGCCCCGCCATGCGCCCGGCCGACCTCGGCGTGCAGCTCGTCTCCCATGGCTTCATCTACGGCGGCGACGATGTCGGCATGGCCGTGCCGCTCGACGCGCTGAATGAGGCCTGGTCCGTACCGTCCGGGCTGCGCATCGAGCGCGTCGCCGATGAGCGCGCGCTGGCGGCGTGGACCTCCGTGCTGGCCCGCGGCTTCGGCGAGGGCGCGCGCGAGGCCCACTGGGTGCGCGGCGTCGTGCGCCGCATCGGGCTGGACGCCGCGCCGTGGCGACATTTTGTCGGGTATCTCGACACGGAGCCGGTCGCGACGGCCACCCTCTTCGCCGGCGCGGGCGCTGTGGGCGTCTACTTCGTCTCCACGCTGCCCGACGCCCGGCGCGAGGGGATCGGCGCGGCGCTGACCCTTGCCGCCTTGCGCGCCGGCCGCGAGATGGGCGAGCGCATCGGCGTGCTGGCCGCGTCGAATCTCGGCTTCCCGGTCTACAAGCGGCTGGGCTTCGAGGAGTACTGCCGGATCGGCCTCTACGAATGGCGCCCTGCCGTCCCCGAGGCGGAGTCCTGACCGCGCGGGAACATTCCCGCCCCACGCCACGTTCCTCCTCCAGAACGGGACCGACCGCGACAACGTGAGTTCTTATGGAGGCCGCGATCCATGCGTGATCCGCATGTGCGATGGGGCACACAGGTCAATCGGCGCACCGTGCTGCGCGCCGCGGGCGCGTTGTCCGTGGGCGGGCTGCTCGCCGGACAAGGCAGGGTCAGCGCCGCCCAGGCGACGCCGGACGTGGCCGTCGCCGGCGCGGATTGGCCGCTCTTCCAGGGCGGCCCGGCGCGGACCGGCGTCGCCGCCGATCCCGGACCCGGCCCGAAGCCGGAGCTGCTCTGGCGGTTCTGGGGCGCCACGGCCAGCGCGCTGGCGACGCCGGTGATCGTCGACGGCGTCGTCTACGTCTATGGCGGGCTCGGGGACGGGGGGCCGCTGTTTATGCTCGATCTCGCCACCGGCCAGAAGCGTGATTCCCGGCCCATTACCTTTTCTGTATCGGGTTCGACGCCGGCGATCGCGGACGGCGTCGCCTACCTCGCCGGTATCCGGGGCGAGGTGGCGGCCTACGATCTCGCAACGGATCACAAGCTGTGGGAGGCATCGCTCGGCGCGGGCACGTCGTCCTCGCCGCTGGTCGTCGACGACACGCTCTACATCGGCGCCAACGACGACGTTCTCCATGCACTGGACATAACCGATGGCCGCGAGCGCTGGCGGTTCGCGGTCGGGGAGGGGTCCGACTACACCTGGGGGCCGTCGCCCTCGTTCGCCGACGGGGTGATCTTCTTTCCTTGCGCCAGCGCGAAGAGCGACACGGGCCTGTTCGCCATCGACGCCGGCAGCGGTGAGGAGATCTGGCGCTTCGAGCCGGACGCGCCCGGGCTGATGAGCGCCGCGGTCGTGGGCGACACACTCTACCTCGGCGGCGACGGCGGGGACGTCTACGCGCTTGACGTCGCCACCGGCGAGAAGCGCTGGCAGACTGCCCTGTCGAGCATCTGGTCGACGCCGGCGGTCACCGACGATCTGGTCATCGCGCAGACGATGGGCGGGATGCTGGTCGGCCTGGACCGCGCCAGCGGCGAGCAGCGGTGGTCGATTGAGACCGGCGCGTCGTGGTCGTCGCCGGTCGTTGCGGGCGACACCGCCTACGTTGTCAACAACGGCCTGGCGTTCGAGGCGGGCCTGTACGCGGTGGATGTTCGCGACGGCTCGCTGCGCTGGCACATGAAGGGCATCGGCGGCGGCTCGGCGTCCGTCGCCATCTCGGGCGAGATGCTCGTCGTCGCGACCGACGACGGCATGGTCTACGGCATCACCGGGTCGGATGCCGACGACGTTGACCGGGGCACCGATGGGGCGGACGTCTTTATCACGCCGCTCACCTTCACGCCGGACGAGGACAAGGCGCGCACGGTGCGCGGCCCCGGCGCGACGTTGCCGGCAGGGACGGCGATGATCACCGCCAGCTTCATGCATGTCGGCATCAAGGACGGCGCCGCGTGGGAGGTCGTCTGGTCGATCGACGGCGAGCCGGTTTTCACGGAGACCGAGACCTGGACGCGGCTGGCAGCGTGGCAGTACTCCGAGCACCTGTCCGCCATCGAGGGCAGTCTGCCCATCGGCCGCTATGAGCTGGAGCTGCGCGTCGACGGCACGCCGGTGCGGCGAGGCGAGGTGGTGATTGGTTGATCTGGCGCTCTGGTGCGTACGGGTCGACGAGCCTGCCCTGAGTGGAGCAAATGGGTCGACCCCATTCGCGATCAGGAAGGCGGACATAGAGTCCGCCCGTACGACGAAAGCGCGCCGCCCAACTGTCGGAGCGGCGCACCTCGAAGCGTGTGCGCCCGATGGCCCGAAGGGCCCTGTCAGCTTCAGTCCAGCAACCGCACCTCGCCGGTGTCCATGTCGTAGATCGCGCCGACGACCTTGACCCGCCCCTCCGCCTGCGCCTCGTTGATCACCGGCGAGATGGTGCGCAGGCGGCGCACCTGCCGCCGGACGTTCTCCTCGATCGCCGCGGTGAGGAGGTCGTCCGGGTTGGATGCCTGCGCATGGAGCACCGACGGCTCCAGGGCATCGATCAGCACGAAGAGACGCCCCGGCAGATCCTCCTGGTTCTGGACGACCTTGATCGCGCTCGTGACCGCCCCGCAGTGCGTGTGGCCGAGCACCATCAGCACCGGCACGTTGAGGAACGCAACGCAGAACTCCATGCTCGCCAGGCCATAGTCGCTAAGGAAGTTCCCGGCGAGACGGACCATGAACAGGTCGCCCGGGCCACGGTCGAAGATCAGCTCCGCGCCGACCCGCGCGTCGCCGCAGCCGAGGATCGCCGCGATCGGCGTGTGCTGGCCCACGAGCGCGATGTGGGACGCGGAGTAGTTGCGCGGCGGGATCGATTCGTCGAGATAGCGGCGGTTGCCGTCCATCAGCTCCGCCAGTGCCTCCTCCGGCGTCATCGCGTGGTGCCCGTTCGCTGTGTTCCCTGTCATGCGCCCTCCGCTCCTGTCGCGATCGAGTTGTACCGGATGCAGCCTAGCAGAATCGCGGGCGATCGCTCATCCCAACGGCCGCGCACGGGGTATGATGCCGCCCATGCAATCGGTTCCGGACGAGGGGAGAATGACGGTGACACAGGCAGCGGTGACGGCGCGCGTCGGCGTCTTCGGGATCGGGCTGGCGGCCTACTGGCCACAGTTCGCGGGGTTGAAGGAGCGCATCGAGGGGCACATAGCCCACGTCGAGCAACGCATCGGCGCCTCTGCGACCGTCGTGGCCGGCGGGCTCGTCGACACCGCCCAGGCCGGCGCCGCGCTGGGCGACCGCTTTGCGCGGGAGAATCTCGACCTCGTCGTCTGCTACGCCGGCACGTACGCGACCAGCACGCAAGTGCTGCCGGTCGTGCAGCGGGCGAACGTTCCGGTTCTGCTCCTGAACCTGCAGCCGGTCGTCGCGCTCGACTACGAGGCGACCGACACGACGCTCTGGCTGGAGAACTGCGGCGTCTGCCCGATCCCCGAACTGGCGGGCGTCTTCCAGCGCGCCAACGTCGACTTCGAGGTCATCACCGGTCCCCTCTACGACGACGAGGCGGTCTGGCGGGACATCGCCGCCTGGTGTCGCGCGGCGGCGACCGCGCGGACGATCCGCCGCGCCCGTTTCGGCGTGCTGGGGCACACCTACCCCGGCATGATCGACATGGCGACCGACCTCACGGCGGTCCACGGCCAGCTCGGCGCGCACGTCGAGATCCTGGAGATGGGCGACCTCCACGAGCGCGTCCAGCGAGCGCACGAGTCCGAGATCTCGGAGGTCGTGACGGCCGCGCGCGAGCGGTTCGTCGCCGACGGCGAGATCAGCGCCGAGGGCATGGAGGAGGCCGCGCGGGTCGCGGTCGGCCTCGACCGGCTGGTCGACGAGTTCGCGCTCGAAGGTCTGGCCTACTACTACCGCGGCTCGGCCGGGAGCGACCTGGAGGGCCTGGCGGCGAACATGATCCTCGGCAACACGCTGCTCACCGCGCGGGGCATCCCGGCGGCGGGCGAGGGCGACCTCAAGACGGCGATCGCGATGAAGATCATGCACGCCCTCGGCGCGGGCGGGTCGTTCAGCGAGTTCTGCGCGATGGACTTCCGCGAGCGCTTCTTCCTCATGGGCCACGACGGCCCGGCGCACATCGGCATCAGCGACGGCAAGCCGGCGCTCAAGGAGCTCACCGTCTTCCACGGCAAGTCGGGCGGTGGGCTCGCCGTCGAGATGCGGGCGCAGCCAGGACCGATCACCGTCCTCGGGCTGACGCAGGACGCCTTCGGCCAGTTGCGTCTGCTCGCGGCCGAGGGGGAGAGCCTGCCAGGACCCGTGCTGCGGATCGGCAACTCCAACCACCGGATACGCTTCGGGCTTGACCTGCCGGAGTTCATGTCGGCATGGACCGCGCTCGGCCCGACGCACCATGTCGCGCTCGGCCTCGGCCATCGCCTCGGCGACATCGCCAGGGTCGCCCGCCTGCTGGACCTCCCGCTCGACACCGTCGGCTGAGCGACCACCACGTTTCGTAGCTCCGGACCTGCCCCTGCGGGCCGTGTCGCACCTGCGGCCGGGGTCTGTTCGCATCCGCGACGTTCGCTGGCGGCACAGCGCATCGCCCCGGTAGCGCCGGGTCTTGTGTGCCGCACCTGCGGCCGGGGTTCCTTGCCGACCACCTTGGTTCGCCTGAGACGCGATCGCTCTCCATGGTAGCGCCGGGTCTTGTACCCGGCGTTGTCCTCGGCCACCCAGGGCCGAGGCTACCGGAATCCCCGCCCCTAACACACGTCATCCTGAGCGAATGCGAAGGATCCCCCGGCGCCGCAGCGCCGGTCTCTCCCGTACTGGCCGGAAAGGGCGCTTCCATGGGCAGCCGGGCGTCCCGTTGAGGCGATATTGACGCTGCGCGTCGATGGGGATCCCTCGACAAGCTCGGGATGACGGGGTTGCAGGGCTCTCG
Organism: Thermomicrobiales bacterium; assembly: GCA_035540335.1. Lineage (GTDB taxonomy): Bacteria > Chloroflexota > Chloroflexia > Thermomicrobiales > UBA6265 > UBA6265. The sequence continues at coordinate 10,210 of DATLHE010000379.1, forward strand.
TCCTCGTACGGGCGTCCAAGGTCGAACGGTCGGCCCTCCCCGGGCACCGCGGGCCACCGTCGCCATCACGAATGCCCCGTCGCCCCGGTGGCAACGCCCCGTCCTCACCCGACCTCGCGCCCGCCGCACCCTGCGTGATTTCCGCCCGACAGCACCCGCTCCCGCATCCCTGCATGACACAAAGGCAAATATTGTCTTCGCGCCATATGGCGGGTATCGTTGAACGTACAGGGTCCCGATTGTCTCCGCGATGACAGAGCGATCCGTCGTGAGTTCCCCGCCGCAGGGCCGGCGGGTGCGGGTCAGTGTGCCCGGAAGAGGAAGGTAGCGGTAGGTGCGGTGAGTGTGGTGCGATTGATTGGTGTACGCGCGTGCCTGGTGCTGGTGCTCGCGTCTCTGTGCTTCAGCAGCCTCGCGTCCCCGGCGGCGGCGCAGCCCGCGCTGGCGGATGTGCAGCTGCGCCTGCTGCCCGACGATCCGTCGGTCGACGTGTCCAGCGTCGATGTCTCCTGGATGCTCACCGACGAGGACGACCAGGAGATCTCGGGCGGCGGCACGTTCGACCTGACGTCGGAGACCGTCTTCCTCGGCCAGCTCCAGACGAATACGACGTACTGGCTCGTCCTCAACGCTGGGCCGGCGTTTGAGCCGATCACCGAGTTCAGCTTCACGACGACGGACGTCACGATCCAGTCGTTCAATGTGGATTTGACGGCGATCCCGGCCCCGCCGGCCGCGGCGTCCGTGACCGTCTACGTCTCGTCGGCGGATCCGGCGGTCGCGGATGCGCTGCCGGACGGTTCGACGTGGACGGTCTCGCAGGGCGGCGTACCGCTGTTCAGCGATACCTTCGCCCCCGAGCACCTGGCGCTGCCGGCGTCCATCTCCGTCACCAACCCGGTGCCGTTCGGCAGCTACGACGTCACGATCGACGCGGGTCCGGCGTTCGAGTCCTACACCGGCACGTTTGCCATCGAGACGGCGGAAGCGGCGCTGGATATCGTCCTGACGCCGGTGGAAGAGGAATCTCCGATCGTTCCCCGGCAGATGTTCCAGGTCATGGTGCCGGACGGGCTGAAGATCCCGCGGGGCGCGGCGATCACGCTCCTCGGGCAGGGCGGCACGCTGAACAGCTCGGTGTCCACCTTCGGTACCTTCGGTTGGAACAACGTCTGGCGGGGCGACTGGACGCTGACGATCGACTTGGCCGGCTTCCCCGAGTTCGCGGCGTACAGCCAGGTCGTCACGGTCACCGGCGAGCAGATCACCGTCGCGCTCGAGGCCGCGCCGGCCGAGCCGGAGACGTCGGCGGTCTCCATTACCCTTTCCTCGTCCAATCCGACCGTCGCGAGCGCGATGCTCGAGGGGTCGACGTGGGCCGTCACGCTGCTCGACGGCACGGTCGTCGACTCCGGCACGTTCGCCGCCGAGCACCTGGCGCTGCCGGTGACGATCCCGGTCAACGACACCGTGCCGTACGGCGAGTACCTCGTCAGCATCAATGCCTTGCCGATCTTCGGCGACTACCAGCACGTGCACGAGATCAACGCGCCCGAGCAGGTCGTCGACGTCGTGCTTGACCCGATCACGACGTCGGAGGTGACCTTGTCGCTGGTGTCGGCGGATCCCGATCTCGCGAGTCAGCTTCCGGACGGTGCGAGCTGGACGCTCTCGACGACCGACGGCACGGTCGTCGACTCGGGCGAGTTTGTCGACGCGCTGGATCTGCCGACCGCGTTCCGGGGCAATGGAGCCGTGCCGTACGGTGAGTACCTGGTGAGCATCAACGGGCTGCCGATCTTCGAGGCCTACCAGCACACGCACGTCATCGACCAGCCGCGGCAGACGGTGGAGATCGTGCTCACACCGGCGCCGGACGGCGCTCTCGTCTCGCTCAACCTCTCGTCGGCCGATCCGGACGCCGCGAGCGTGATGCCGGCGGGCTCGACGTACACGATCGCGAGCGTTGACAACCCGAACTTCACGCTCGTTGAGGAGTTCACGGGCGAGGGGCTCAACCTGCCGGCGTCGGTCCTGCTCGACCAGCCGCTGCCGTATGGCGACTACGTGGTGACGATCGACGCCACGCCGGCGTTCGAGACGTTCGTCGGGGAGTTCACCGTCGCGGTCGATCCGCTGGCAATGGCGAAGCGGGGCTTCTTCGCCCAGGCCGCGTCGGCGGTGCCGTTCGACATCGTGCTCGTGCCCGCCCGGATCAATGCGCCGCTCGTGTCGGTCGATCTGTCCATGAAGGACGGGGCGACGGTCGCGGCATTGCCGCTGACCTACGGCGTCTGGGGCGAAGCCGGGCAGGTTTTCAACTCCAGCGCGACCGTCGATGTGCCGGGCACGATCGAGATCGGCAACCTCGCCGCGGGCGACTACAGCGTCTCGGTCAACGCGGACGGCTACTATCCCGCGTTCGTGCTCTTTACCGTCGAGGCCGCCGATGAGGGCGTGATGGTGCCGGTGGTCCTCGAGGCGCTGCCGGCCGAGGCCGCCATCGTGCTCGATCTGTCGCTGGAAGACGGCGGCTCGATCACCGGTCTGCCGATCAGCTACGGCATCTTCGACGCCGGCTATGGCTTGGTGCTCGACGGCGGCGGCAGTGTCAACGTGCCCACCACGCTCGAGATCGGCGCTCTTCCAGTGGGTGAGTACGTGATGGTGCTCGAAGCGCCCGGCTACGACCGGTCGGTGGTCGCCATCCGCGTGGACGAGTATTCCAGGGAGATCGTCGTTCCGGTGGCGCTCGTGCCGGCGACGAGCGCGATCGACGCCGGCTCGCTCGTCGTCAGCGTGTTCGCGTGCAGCCACATCGCCGAGCCGACGGCCAACGTGTCCGAGCCGGTGAGTACCGACCTGTCCCTGGCGGCCCAGGGCGTGGAGCTGGTCGAGGGCTGCGCCCCGGCGTCCGCGAGCTTTGCGATCTACCTCAATGGTGATCGGGGCGCCGAGCCGTACGTGACGTTCGTGGCCGACAGCACCGCGGCAGCCAACGGTCTGCCGACGACGCCCGAGGGCACGTCCCACCTCCTGGTGGATCGCGGCACGGGCGCGGCCTACCCGTTCACTGTGGCGAGCGACGCGGTGACGACTGCCACCATCCTGAACCCGAGCGACGATGGAGGCACGTCATCGCCGGCCGCGACCCCGACGCCGACCGCGACGGTGGTCACCAGGCTGCCGAGCACCGGCCAGGGAGCGGCGCCGGTCGATGGCGCGAACGTCGCCCTCTTCCTGGCGGGCGCGGGTCTGCTCATGGCCAGCGCCGCCGGGTTCTGGCTGCGGTCGCGCCGGGCCTAGGGCCGCCGCAACGCGCACGAAGGAACGGGGCGTCGCCGGCAAGGCGACGCCCCGTTTCGCGTCCGGCGCTGCCGGATCGGGCAGTTTTCGCTTCGGCGCCGTGTTGGTAGGGTGGTGGTCTGAGGCATCGTGGAGCGAAAGGACCAACATGACCACCATCGCGGAGACGAATGACGAGGTGATCGCCGAGTTCCGGGCGAACGGCGGCGACGTGGCGGCGCCCTACCCGGACCCGCCGCCGATGCTGCTGGTGCACACGATCGGCGCCCGCACCGGCATCGAGCGGATAACGCCGATGCGCTGCCTGCCCGACGGCGACGTGCTCTACATCTTCGCCAGCGCGCACGGCCGCGACCGGCATCCCGCCTGGTACCACAACCTCGTCGCCCACCCGGATATCACGATCGAGAAGGGCTCCGGGACGATCCCGGTGCGGGCGACGGTGCTGGATGGCGCGGAGCGCGACGCGATCTTCGCGCGACAGGCGGCGCGGTTCCCGACGTTCGCCGCGATGCAGGCGCGGCTGGCGCGCCGCATCCCCGTCGTCCGGCTGGAGCGGCGCGATGGAGAGGCTGGGGGAGCATGACCACGGTGGACGAACGCCGGACGAACCGGCTGCTGGGCTATCCGGACGACGCGCGGCTGCTGATCATCAACGCCGACGACTTCGGCATGTGCCACGCGGTGAACGAGGCCATCCTGCGCGCGTTGCGCGACGGAGTCGCGACGTCGACGACGCTGATGGTGCCCTGCCCGTGGGCGCCGCACGCGATGCAGCTCTTGCAGGAGCATCCGGAGCTGCCTTTCGGCGTGCACCTCACGCTCGTCTCCGACTTCGCCATCTACCGCTGGCGGCCGGTGTCGGCGTGGGACACCGTGCCCACGCTGGTCGACGACGCCGGGTTCTTCCTGCCGTACGACCGGATCCCCAATCTGCTCGAGCGCGCCACGCTGGACGAAGTGGAACGGGAGTACCGGGCGCAGATCGACGCCGTGCTGGCGGCGGGCCTGCGCCCGACGCATCTGGACTGGCATTGCATCGCCGATGGCGGCCGTGAGGACATCACGGAGCTGTCGATCGCGTTGGCCCGGGAGTATGGCCTGGCGATGCGCGCCCACAAGCCGGAGACCTCCGCTCGCTGCAGCGAGCTGGGCCTGCCGATCGGCGATCATGGCGTGCTCGACAGCTATCACATGGGCGCGGACGACAAGCCCTCCCATTTCGCGCGGCTGCTGCGGGAGCTCCCGCCCGGGCTCAGTGAGTGGGCGGTCCATCCCAGCGTTGGCGATGCCGAGGCCCAGGCGCTGGAGCCGGAAACGTGGCGCATCCGCCGCGCCGACTACGACTACCTCATCTCCGACGAGGCGCGGGTCGTCATCGAGGAGGAGGGCATCGTCCTGCTGGACTTCCGGGCGCTGCAGCGCGTGTGGACCGACGCCTCGTAGGGATCCAGGTGATCCCTCCACGTCCGCCTATCGGTCGTAGCCGCGCACCCCGCAGGGTGTGCGCCCGGTTTGCTGCGGGGCGTGCGGCACCGCCGTGTGGCGGATGGCTACCGAGGCCAGCCACAGGCGCGGCTTAGAGCCATTCTCGGAAACGTTGCGATCGTTGAGGTGGAGGGGAGCACCTTGTGTGCTCCCGGCGGCGGGAGGAGACAACCTCCTCCCCTACCAACCATTTCGAGAACCGCTGTAGGTTGCCACGTTGCCCTGTACACCCGAAACGTGGCCATCTGGGCAGCCTAAGGCCCCCACCCCGTCATCCCGAGCCCGAGCGACGAACAGCGTGAGTCGCGATGAGCCGAGGGATCTTTGCACCAGGCAACCGGGTGTGTCGGTCAGCGCAGAGATCCCTCGACGTCGCTCGGGATGCAGGGGTGGGTGGTATGACTCGGGGATGTTGGGGTAGGGGAGCACACAAGGTGCTCCCCTACC
>DATLHE010000380.1:0-26481 GCA_035540335.1 Thermomicrobiales bacterium
GTGTCAGACGAGTCCCCGTCGGACCGCGCGGGTGGCGGCCGCCATCCGGTTGTCCACGCCGAGCCTGGTCAGGACGTGCAGGACGTGGTGGTCGATGGTGCGCTCGCTGAGCGAGAGCGCGCCGGACTGTGCGCTCGTTGACGCCGAGCGCCGCGGCGGCCGCGCTAGCCGAGAGAGGCGTCCCCGTGTCCGGTCCGCTGTCCGGTGTCCGGTCGTGTGCCCGCGTTTTCATCGCGGCATCACCGTAGCACCGCGGTCCGGGGCGGCGTGATCGGGAATGGCGACGGCGACCGCTGTTTGACCCGGTCCGGCGCGATCCCTAGGATGGAGGGACACGGCCGCCGGACCGGAGGCCGCGACGTGCTCACCGGCGAGCGATGGAAGGCAGAGATGGATCGACACGATTTTCCCCATCCCCCGTTTAACGACGCCGATCTCCCCGAGGACGCCGACGTGCTGCCTGCGCTGACCTGCCCTACCTGCGGCGCGGACCTGATCGACGACGACCGCTTCCTGAGCCAGCGGGTCTGCTCCGGCTGCGGGCGCCATTTCTCGCTGCCCGCGCGCGACCGCATCGACCTGATCATTGACGCCGGCACGTTCCGGCCGCTGCCGGCGCTGCCCGCGCCGCTGGCCGAGGTCGCCAACGACCAGATGTCCGTCTCCGACCGGATCGCGGAGCATCGCGAGCGGCCCGTGCTCGACGAGACGATCGTCTCCGGCACGGCGGCGATCGGCGGCAAGCCGGCCGTCGTCATCGCGCTGGACGACCACCTCGTCGGCGCGCAGATCGGCGCGCTTGGCGCGGAGAAGATCATCGTCGCGCTGGAGCACGCCCTCGCGCGCCGCCTGCCGGTGGTCGCGATCTGCGCCGGGGGCGCGGCGCGCACGCACGCCGGGCCGCTGGCGATGGTGCAGGGCTCGCGCCTGGCGGCGATGGCCTCGCAGCTGCAGCTGGCGGGGGTGCCGATGGTCGCCGTGCTGACGCACCCGACCTCCGCCGGCGTCTTTAGCTCGTTCGCCAGCCAGTGCGACCTCATCTTCGCGGAGCCGGGCACGCAGCTCGGCGTGGCGCTCACGGCGGGCCCCTCGCTGGACGCCGTGGAGCGGGCGGTGTCGGATGGCGCGCTCCTCGCGCATGGCTGGATCGACGGCGTCGTGCCGCGCCCCGCGCTGCGCCAGCATCTCGACGTGTTGCTGGACCTGCTCGGCCGTCGCGGGAAGGGATTCCTCGGGAACGGGGAGACCGCCGAGGTGGAGCCCACGCACATCGGACGGGAGGCCTCCCGGGAGGGCGTGGCGCTGGCGCAGCACCCGGACCGGCCGCACGGCCGCGTCTATCTCGACCGCCTGCTCTCGCCGTTCATCGAGCTGCGCGGGGATCGCGTGGCCGCCGACGACCGGCAGGTCATCTGCGGCATCGGGCGGCTGGAGCAGCGGGCGGTCGCCATCGTGGTGCAAGACCGGACGGCCGAGGCGACGCCGAACGACACGACCGCGGCGATCCGCAAGGTGACGCGGCTGGCGCGCCTGGCGGGGCGCTTTGAGATGCCGCTGCTGCTGGTCGTGGACGCTCCGGTGGCCGCCGGGACGACGATGATCGCGCCGGACGAGGCGCTGGCGGTGGCGAAGCTGAGCAGCATGCTCTCGATGCTGCCGGTGCCGGTGATCTCGCTCGCGATCGGGCAGGTGCAGGGCACGCTCGGCAGCACGCTGATGACCGGCGACCGGCGGCTGATGCAGGAGCACGCGACCTGGCAGCTGGCCGGCTCGGCGATCTCGCGCGGCGGGCGCTTTCCGGTGCCGCCCTCCGGCTCGGAGGCGGCGCTGCCGCGCTCGGCGCGGGCGTGCGAGCGGCTGGGGCTGATCGACGGCGTTGTGCCGGAGCCCACGCCGGCCGCCCACGCAGACCCCACGTGGGCGGCGATGCGGGTGAAGGGCGCGCTGGTGCGGTTGCTGGCCGAGCTCTCGAGCAGCGGCCCACGGCGGCTGGTCGAGTCGCGGCACCTGCGCCACCGCACGCTCGGGCAGGAGACCGAGGAGGGGCGGGCGGCGATCCGGGTTGAGCTGCGCGAGCTGCAGGAGTGGCAACACTCCGTCGCGAAGTCGATCGAGGACTGGCGCGGGCGGTGGGAGCAGCGGCTGGCGCAGCAGCCGCGCCTGACGTTCCAGCGGCCCGACCTGGGGGAGATCGCGAACCGGTTCCAGCGCCCGGATCTGGGGGACATCACGAACCGCTTCCAGCGGCCGGACCTCGGCGAGCTGGCGACGCGCCTGCGGGCCCGGCGGCAGGAGCTGCTGGAGCGCGCGGGGCGGGCGGAGCGTCCGCCGGAGTAGCGCGCGCGGTGGGTGGTCCACGATACGGGCGAGGCTGGGGCAGACGCTGATGTCTGCCCTTTTCGCCTTGCCGGGATAGGCCCTGCGGGCCATTGGGCCCACACCCTAACGATATCTTTGCGCCGCATCGATCGCGCAGACGGGGTACCCTTTCGCCATGGTGATTGGTCTCAGGCGGGAGGATGAGTTGAAGCGCGTCGCGTTGGTCCAGATTGGGTACGGAACGGTTGGTGGGGCAGTGATCGAGCAGGTGCTCGCCAACCGCCCCGCCTGGCGCGACGCGCTGGGCCTGGATGTGCGGATTGCGGCCGTCGCCGGGCGCGCCGGGGCGCTTGCGGCGGAGGCCGGTAGCGAGCTCGACGAGACCATGCTGCGATCGCTGGTCGCCATGCGGCACGCGGCCGCGCCGGCCGCCGCGACGCCGATCGGCGACGTCGTGGCGCAGCTCGCGGCCGAGCAGCCGGTGATCGTGATGGATGCGGCGGCCGGGGAGGAGACGGTCGGGACGCTGGTCGCGGCCCTGGGGCTGGGTGCCGGGGTCGTCCTCTCCAATAAGGCGCCGCTGGCGCTGCCGCACGCCGATCCGCGCTCGCGGGCGCTGTGGGCGGCGGCCGGCCCGCAAGGGCGACTGCGCTACGAGGCCACCTGCGGCGCCGGGCTGCCGGTCATCTCGACGCTGCGGACGTTGCTCGACACCGCCGACACGGTGGTGGAGGTCACGGGCGCGCTCTCCGGCACGTTCGGCGCCATCTTCTCGTCCGTCGCCGCCGGGCAGCCGTTCGCGGCGGCCGTGCGCGACGCGCGTGACAAGGGCTACACCGAGCCGGACCCGCGCGACGATCTCAGCGGGCTCGACGTGGCGCGCAAGGCACTGATCCTCGCGCGCACGCTTGGCCGGGAGATCGACCTGGACGCGATCGACGTCCATTCGCTGGTGCCGCCGCACCTGGCGGACGTCGACGTGCCGACGTTTCTTGAGCGGCTGGTGGAGATGGACCTGGAGATCGCGTCCATGGCGCGGGACGCGGCGGGCGAGGATGCGGCGCTGAAGTACGTCGCCTCGCTGGCCGAGAAGGGCGACGTCTCGGTCGGGCTGCGGCACATCCCGCGGACGACGGTGCTCGGGGCGCTGCAGGGGCCGGAGAACGTTGTGTCGTTCCGGACGCTGCGGTACGACCAGTATCCGGTCGTCGTCTCCGGCCCGGGCGCGGGAGCGCAGGTGACCGCGGCGGGGATGCTGGGGGACGCGCTGGCGCTGGCCCGGGAGCTGTAAACAGCACAGAATGAAGAAGACGGCGCACACCTTCCGGGGTGCGCGGCTGCAACATTGGAACGTGTCCCCGAGGTCGTGGGGGCCGTACTTCCCGAAGCGAATGCTGGCCAAAGGTCCGCACCGCTTCTCGCGCTGCGCGCTCGGCCATGGTGAGCCCTTTCCCGCGGCTCGGCCGGGTCCGCCCGTACGAAGATCGGTGGCCGGGGGCCATGTGTGCCGCAGCGGGGAACACGGTCGTGGCGGGCGGACACCACGTCCGCCCCTACCGCAATCCCGCCTGGCTAGGTGCGTGGGCCCTTGGTGAGCGCGTCCTCGCGCTCCTCGGCGATGTGGGCAAGCATGTCGAGGTTGTCGCTGGTGAAGCCGTCGACGCCGATCTGGTGCAGCCGGTGGGCGTGCTCGTAGGTGTTCACCGCCCACGTCACCACCGTCGTGTTCAGCTCCTTGAAGCGGCGCATGAGGTCTTCGGTCAGGTAGCGGCTGTGGATCGACACGGCCGGCCATTCCATGCGCTCCAGCCGGGACCAGATGGTGGCCAGCTCCTCGTCGCTGCCGACCGAGTAGAAGACGGTGACGTGCGGGTGGTCGACGACCTCGTCGAGCTGGGCCCAGGTGCGGCCGCAGAGGACGATCTGCCGCTCAGGCTGGTGCTTCCGGATGTCGTCCACGATCGCGTGGGCGAGGTGGGTGTCCTTGCCCTTGAGATCGAGGAAGATGAGCTTGTCGGTGGGGAGCGCCTCCAGCAGGTCGCGCAGATGCAGGCGGGAGGTCCACCCGGGGCGGAGCGTCCAGCGGTCCCACAGCAGGGGGATCGGTCCCATTGTCTTCAGGTGGCGCAGCTCGATGCGCTTGCGGTAGCGCCAGACATCGGTCTCGACCATGTCGCAGCCGAGGTCGAAGGCCCTCTGCGCGAACCGGATGTCGTTGCCCGCGCGATGGGCGATCGCGAGCGGCCGGTGCTGGGGCAGGTTGGGATGACGGGGCGCCATGGGTCTCCTGTGGGCGGGTCGTGCGGCGGATTCGCTTGGTGGGAGTGTACTGCGTGTCGCCGGACGGTGTCCCTCAGGTCGGCGAGGGCGAGCGGGCGACGGTGTCCTCCTCCGGCTCCGGCACGGGCGCCTTGCGGCGATGGTGCAGGCGGGAGGCGACGAACAGGCCGAACGTCGCCAGGAAGCCGCCGGCGAAGCCGTCGAGGAAGTAGTGGTTGGCGGTGAGGATGATCGCCGCGAACATCAGGAGCGGCATCACCACGCCGAAGATCTTGCCGGCTGGCAGCCGGGCGAGCCGGAACCAGGCGATGCCGATGAGCAGGTTCCAGCCGAAATGCAGGCTTGGCATCGCGGCGTAGGGGTTGGTCAGCGCGGGAGGTTGGAGGACGCGGTAGGCGTTCGACTCCGCGGTCACGGAGTCCCAGAAGCCGTATTCGGGGAGGAAGCGCGGCGGGGCAACCGGGAAGGTCGCGAAGATGATCAGGCCGATGCCGCCGGAGATGAGCAGGGCGTTGCGATAGCGGCTGTACTCGGTGGGGTGCTTCAAGACGAGCCAGATGAGGGTGCCGATGACGATCGGCCAGTGGCCGTAGATGTAGACGCTGTTGATGATCTCAACGACCCACTCATGGCCCGTGAAGTAGCCCTGGAGGGCGGGCTCGTGGAAGATGCCAAGCGTCTTCTCGATGTCGACGATGTCATGTGAATGGGCGATGGCGACGTTGCGCCTGGCGTCCACCAGACCGCGCACATAGAAGTAGAGGAAGACCGCGATCGCGATGATCCCCGCCTCTCGCGCAATGTTCCAGCCGCGTTCCCTCGTCAGGTGGACGGGCTCGGAGGACACCTGGGGCACCGCCTTCCCCCTTGCAGCGACGTCGTGCCGGTCACGTCGTGACCGTGCATGCACATCTTACCCGTCCGGCGCGGTCGAACCATGGCCGGTGGGGGCAGGGGGGATCCGGCGTGTTTGTTACACTCGGACCAGCACGATCACGAGCGGCGAGGGGACAAGCTGCCCGGACAGACTTGCGGCGATGTCGTCTCGTGCCGTTCCCGTTCCGCATGTGATGGCTGGGAGGTCCGGCGCGCGTGCGACATTCGCGCCAGCAATGGATGGAAAGGCACTGTCGTGACGCAAAATGACCAGCACGGCGACAACGAGGCGCTCCGCGAGCCGGCGGACGAGGCGGGGGCCATGAACCCCGACGACGTGACGCGGGAGCAGAGCGGGCAGTTCACGGTCGAATCCGAGGATGTGGCGGGGCTGCCGACCGATGCGATGGCCGCCCAGTCCGACGCGCGGCTGGAGCGGAGCGCGGCGGAGACGATCAACGCGCTGCAGGTGACGATGGACCGCTCCGGCGCGGAGCACATCCACGCGCAGCGGGTGTCGATGAACAGTGCCGGCGCGAAGTCGGTGGAGACGAAGTCGGCCAAGCTGAACCAGTCGGCGGCGATCACGATCACCTCCGACAAGGCGGAGCTGCGGCAATCGTCGTCGCTCGTCGTGACGGCCGACGAGGTGCGGCTTGATCGCAGCACGGCGTTCATCGCCGCCGCCGGCAAGGTCTCGATGGACAGCGGCAGCCGTGTCGCTCTGCTGCAGACGGGCAGCGTCGAGGCCAGTGGCAACGTCCGTGCGTTCATGCTGATGAGTGGCAACGTCGAGGCGCAGGGCAACGTGCACACGACGCTGACCGGCGCGTCCGCGGCGGCGCTTGGCGCGGGGTTCGGGATCGTCTGGTTCCTGCTGCGCCGGCTGCTGGGCTCGCGGGGCGAGTAACACGCGCGGGAACGCGTGCAGTGAAGGATGGGGAGCGCAGGGCATGGAAGCCGTTCGACGGGTGTTCAAGTTTGGGCTCGGCAGTGCCGTGGGCACTGGCATCGGGCTCGTGATCGGGAGTCTCCTCGCGCCGCAAAAGGGCGAAGACCTGCAGAAGGCATCGCGTGCCCTCATCGACGAGGCCAAGCGGGCCGGCGCCGAGGCCCAGGCGCGGACCGAGGCGGAGCTCACCCAGAAATATCGCCACCGCGTGAGCGACCAGGCGGCCTTCACGGAGGCCGACCGGGTCTGAGGCCGCGCGCCGCGAACGGAAGGCCCGCTCCCGCTTCTCACCATGTGGGTTCGGCCGGGCGAACCCCCTGGAGCCGCGCTCGCGTGTATCCGGGGGTTTTGCATGCGCGGGCGGACACAAGGCCCGCCCCTACCACGACGTCTCGCCTCGGCCGGGCGACCCTTTGCTTCGCTCGGCATGAGGGGTGTTTGAGGGGCGGGATGGTGCCTGACCCAGCCGCCGTCACGACGACTCAACAGGGACAAGACACATCCATGACAACTTCACGAACGGTCGGCATCGTTGGCGCGGGCCAGCTGGCGCGAATGATGGCGCAGGCGGCGATCCCGCTCGACATCCACCTCGTCCTGCTGGCGGCGGATCCGGAGGACGGCGCGGCCATGGTCGTGCCGGACGTCCTCGTCGGCTCGCCGGACGACCCGGAGGCGCTCCGGCGGCTGGCGGAGCGCTGCGACGTCCTGACGTTCGACCATGAGCTGGTCGACCCGGAGACGCTCGCCGCGCTGGAGGCGGACGGCCATGTCGTCTGGCCGTCGTCGGCGACGATGGCGCTCGCCCAGAACAAGCGCCGCCAGCGGGCGGAGCTGCATGCGGCCGGGATGCCGGTGCCGGCGTTCCGGCACGTCGAGCGCGTGGAGGACGTGATCGACTTCGCCGCCGGGCAGCAGTGGCCGGTCGTGCTCAAGGCCTCCCGCGGCGGCTACGACGGCCGCGGCGTCTGGGTCGTGCGCGACGAGGCGGAGGCGCGGGAGGTCGTTGCGGACGCCCACGCCAACGGGCTCGTGCTGTTGGCCGAGCAGTATCTCGACCTCCAGCGCGAGCTGGCGGTGCTGGTGGCGCGGCGGGCCAACGGCGAGCTTGCGGTCTGGGAGCCGGTCGAGACCGTGCAGCAGGACGGCATCTGCGTCGAGCTCTGCGTGCCGGTGGAGGCCGAGACGCGCCTGATCGCCGAGGCGGCGAGCATCGCCCGCGCGATCGCGGAGCGGATCGAGGCCGTGGGGGTGCTGGCGATCGAGTTCTTCATCGCCGGCGACACACTCTACGTGAACGAGCTGGCGCCAAGGCCGCACAACTCCGGGCACTGGACGATCGAGGGCGCCGCGACATCGCAGTTCGAGCAGCACCTGCGGGCCGTGCTCGACCTGCCGCTGGGCGAGACGGCGATGCGCGCGCCGGTGGTGGCGACGACGAACCTGCTCGGCCCGGCGGACGGGTCCGATCCGCTCGCGCGGCTGCCGCAGGCGGTGGCGGTGCGCGGGGCGCACGTGCATCTCTACGGCAAGGGCGCGCGGGCCGGGCGCAAGCTCGGGCACGTCACGACGCTGGGCAAGGAGCGGGACGAGACCCGCCAGCGGGCCGCGATCGCGGTCGCGCTGCTGCGCGGCGAAGGGGGGATGGAGGATGCCTGAGACACACGCCGGGCCGATCGTCGGCGTCGTGATGGGCAGCGATTCGGATCTGCCGACGATGGAGGCCGCCATCGAGGCGCTGGCGGAGTTCGGCGTTCGCACGGAGGTGCGGATCCTCTCCGCGCACCGCACGCCGGACGAGATGTTCGCGTACGCCCGGGAGGCGGCCGGTCGTGGCGTCCGGGTCATTATCGCCGGCGCCGGAGGCGCCGCGCACCTGCCGGGCATGATCGCCTCGGCCACGCCGCTGCCGGTGATCGGGGTGCCGGTGGTGGCGACGGCGCTCGCGGGCGTCGACGCGCTGCTCTCGATCGCCCAGATGCCGGCGGGCGTGCCGGTGGCAACGGTCGCGATCGGGAACGCGCGGAACGCCGGGCTCCTGGCCGTCCGCATCCTCGCGGTGGCCGATCCCGCGCTGCTCGACCGCATGCGGGCGTTCCAGGGCGATCTCCACGACCGTGTGCGGGCCAAGGACGAGGCCATCGCCGCCCGCTACGGCCCAGGGGCCACAACGGGCTCCTAAACGGTACGATCGCCAAACAATCACGAGATTTTCATGCGCTACCGCCTAGCCAGGCGGAGTATCTTGTGCAAGACTTTGGACACATAGGTCTTGTGCCGAATGTCGATCGGCGGGACCGATGGGGCGCGGTCGGCGTGCGACTCGCTGGGCGCCGCGCGCGGGGGTGCGGACACCGCTGTCGCCACCGCGGAACGGGTCTGGCGTGCATCTTTCGGACGAGGATCGGCTGCTCATGAACGAAGATCACGGTCGAAACCCTGCGCCCAATGGAATCACGTCGGAGGCGGACGCACCTCCGGGCGATGGCGGCCAAGGCACGCAGGGCGTGGGCTCGGACCGGTTCACCATGGCCGAGGCAGCGCGCCTGAAGGGCGTCTCCTATCACACGGTGTCGCGAGCGGTCCGGCGGGGGCGGTTGCCGGTCATCCGGCTCGGCCGCATGGCGCTGATCGCGGCGGACGACCTGCAGAACTGGCGTCCGATGAAGGAGCGCGCGCCCCGCAAGTATCGCCAGCGCGAGCCGCAGGCCGACACCTCCGGCGTGCTCATCAACCTCGCCACCACTGATCAGGTGCAGCTCGCCCAGCGCCTCTCCACGCTCTACGAGATCATCTACTCCGCGTCCAGCGAGCGGTCGCTGGAGGAGCTGGCGGCGATCGTGACGCAGCGCATCGCGGAGTCCTTCCAGCTGTCGCGCCTCGTCCTCTGGCAGATCGATTTCCAGGCGGGCGTCGCCTCGCGCCTCGCGGTCCATGGCGGCACCATCGCGCACGTGCAGAACCTCGTGCCGTTGGAGGAGGCGCCGTACTTCCTGCGGCTCACCGAGCGGGGCAACGCCCGGATCATCCTCAATTCGCGGGCGGAGCTCACGGACCATCGCCACATGACCGGGGTGCTCCCGGAGACGCCGGTGCTGGTCATCCCGCTGGTGCGCAAGGATCGCGTGCTGGGCTTGATGTTCGGCGACCGCGACGGGGCGGACTTCGAGATGTCGCCCGAGCAGCTGGCGCTGGCCGAGGGCATCGCCAACCAAATGGCGATGGCGATCGATTCCGCCGCGCTCCGCCAGCGCGAGAACCACCGCCGGCTCCAGCTGGAGGCGATCATCGACGAGCTGAACGGCGCCGTGTCGGCGTTCGATGAGGATGGCTTCCTGACACTGGCGAACGCGACCGAGCGCCGGCTCTTCGATCTCACTGAGGTCGAGGCGCGCCTGGGGCAGCATTGGTCGGAATACCTTCTCGCCAAGCGGCGGGAGAGCCTCGACGGCGAGCCGATCGACATCAAGGACAACCCGGTGGTGCGCGCCCTGGGCGGCGAGCGGCTGCAGGATCTCGTCCAGGCCGTGATCCGCAAGGACGGCACGCGGATGTTCGTGTCGACCAACGCGCGGCCGATCATCGTCGAGGGACAGGTCGTCGGCGCCGTCTCGATCTCGCGCGATGTCACCGCGCAGCGGGAGGCCGAGCAGCGCGGCAAGGTGCAGCTTGCCCAGCTCGAGGTGGCCGCGCGGCGGTCACAGGCGATCGCGGAGTTCGTGGTCGATGTCAATTCGGGCACGACCGTCGACGCCGTCACCGATGCCGCGCTGCGGCGCATCACCGCCGAGTTCAACGGCGACTTTGGGCTGGTGATGCTGCGGGACGAGTCTGGCCGCTTCACCGTCTCGGCGAGCCTGAATGTGCCGAACATGCACCTGATGCCGCAGATCTACGATCCGGTGGCGCTGCCAAACACCGTGCTCGCCTTCGCACGGCACCGGCCGATGGTGATCAGCGCGCGCCAGACGGCGATCTCGGAGGAGTTGTCGGTCGAGACGATTCCGTTCAGCTCGGCGTTGATCATCCCCCTGCAGATCCAGGAGCAGCACGTCGGGGTGGCCTACGTCTGCTTTGTGGAAGAGTCCGAGTCCAGGCTCGACGAGGGGGATCTCACGTTCGCCGCGATCCTCGGGCGGCAGTCCGCCCAGGCGATCGACAAGGCGCGTCTGATGGGTGAGCTGGAATTCGCGCACGGGCGGCTGCTTGCCGTCGTCGACCAACTGCCTCAGGCGGTCCTGATCATCGACTATCCCCATGGCGAGGTCATCACTGCGAACAAGGCCGCCGAGCGGCTCTGGGCGCGGTCCATGGCGGGCGGGCGCGTGCGCGCCGGCGCGCTGCCGATGGTGAATGCCGAAGGCATGGTGCTGGATGCCGACGACCACCCGCTGCTGCGGCCGCTGCGCACGCGCAAGGAGTTTCTGGGCGAGCCGCTGACGATCCTGCAGCCGGACGGCACGCAGATCGAGGTGCTGGGCAACCATGCCCCGATCTTCGATGGCCGCGGCGCAATCGTCGGGGCCGTCAGCGTCATGCAGAACCGCGCCGACTTCAAGCCGCTCGACCGCGCCAAGGACGAGTTCATCTCGGTCGTCGCGCATGAGCTGCGCAACCCGCTGACCTCGCTGCGTGGCAACCTGCAGCTGCTCCAGCGCCGCATCGCGAAGCGCGGCGGCGAGCAGGCCGAGGAGGAGATGAGGCGGCTCGGGACGGTGGTCGACCAGGTCGACCGCATCTCCGACCTCGTCGGCCGCATGCTCGACGTGTCCCGGGTCGACCTGGGAAGCCTCGACATCAGCGTGCACGAGGCCGACGCCGCGGACCTCGTGCAGGAGGTCGTTAACGAGGCGTCCGGGCTGAACCCGGAGCGGCCGGTCCTCCTCAACCGGCCGGAGTCGCTGCCGGTGGTGTGGGACGCGCAGCGGGTGCAGCAGGTGCTCGTGAATTTAATGGCCAATGCCGCGCGGTACGCGCCCGACGGCCCGGTCGAGGTCGATCTCTCTCTCACCGGCGAGGACCGGGTGGTCATAACCGTGCGGGACTACGGGCCCGGCGTGCCGCCGCGCATCCGGCGGCGCCTGTTCAAGCAGTATTACCGCTTCGATGACGGGCAGGATGACCGCGGGCTCGCCGCCGACGGCAATCGCGGTCTCGGCATCGGCCTCTACATTAGTGCCCGGCTGGCGCGCGCCCACGGCGGCACGCTGACGGTCGAGGACGCGCCGGGCGGCGGTGCCGTCTTCGTGCTCGACATGCCGCGGAACGCCACGGCCGGGGACGGCGAGTAGGGCGTGTCGCCGCCGAATCGATCGGCATGCGGAGAGCCCCGGGCATAACGCCCGGGGCTCGGTTCGTTCCGTGGTCGTCGTGGTGACGGATCTACTCGGCCGTGGCGTAGACCTCCGCCCGCTCGGGCTCGGTGGCCGCCCGCGCGTCCTCGGCCAGCGGCAGCGTGCGCTGCGCGCCGTCCGGCAACGTCTGCTTGGCGGCGGCGATGAACTCGCGGAACAGCGGATGCGCCCGGTTCGGGCGGCTGCGGAACTCGGGATGGAACTGCACGCCGACGAAGAACGGGTGGTCCTTCAGCTCCATGATCTCCGCCAGCTGGCCGTCCGGCGAGGCGCCGCTGACGATCAGGCCGGCGTCGGCGAGCTCCTCGCGATAGGCGTTATTGACCTCGAAGCGGTGGCGATGGCGCTCGAAGACGGCCCGCTCGCCGTAGGCCTCGCCCGCCCTGGTGCCCGGCTCGAGGCGGCATTCCCAGAGGCCGAGGCGCATCGTGCCGCCCATGTCGACGCCCTTCTGGCCGGGCATCAGGTCGATCACCGGGTGCGGCGTGTTGGCGTCGATCTCGGTCGAGCTGGCGCCCTCGCGGCCGCAGAGGTTGCGCGCGACCTCGATCACGGCCATGTGCAGGCCGTAGCAGAGGCCGAGGTAGGGGATGTTGTTCTCCCGGGCGAAGGTGACGCCGGCGATCTTGCCCTCGATGCCGCGGGGGCCGAAGCCGCCCGGCACGACGACGCCGGAGACCTTGCGCAGCTCGCTCTGGATCTCTTCAGGCGTGACGGTCTCCGAGTTGATCCAGGTGACGTCGATGTTGACCTCGTTCTCGAGCCCGGCGTGGATGAGGGACTCGGTGACGCTCAGGTAGGCGTCGTGCAGCTCGACGTACTTGCCGACGAGGCCGATCTTGACGGTCTTCTTCGGGCGGCGAATGTTCTCCACCATCGTCGACCACTCCCGCAGGTTCGCCTGGGCGGGCAGGTTGAACGCCTTGGCGACGTAGTTGCCGAGGCCGGCGTCCTCGAGGATCAGCGGCACCTCGTAGATCGTGGAGGCGGTCGGCATGCCGATCACGGCCTCCGTCTCGACGTCGCAGAAGAGGGCGATCTTGTCGCGGACCTCGTCCGGGATCTCGCGGTTGGCGCGGCAGATGATGATGTCGGGCTGGATGCCCATGCCGCGCAGCTCGCGCACGCTCTGCTGGGTCGGCTTGGTCTTGAGCTCGCCGGTGGCGCCGATCTCGGGGAGGAGGGTGACATGGATGCTGAGGCTGTTGCCACGCCCGACCTCACGGCGCATCTGGCGGATCGCCTCGAGGTAGGCCTGGCCCTCGATGTCGCCGACCGTGCCGCCGACCTCGACGATGACGACGTCGGACTCGTGCTGGCGCGAGGCCAGCCGGATGCGGCTCTTGATCTCGTTGGTGACGTGCGGGATGACCTGGATGGTGCCGCCGAGGTAGTCGCCGCGGCGCTCCTTGGCGATCACGGTCGAGTAGAGCTGGCCGGTCGTCACGTTTGAGGCGCGGGAGAGGTTCTCGTCGATGAACCGCTCGTAGTGGCCGAGGTCGAGGTCCGTCTCGGCGCCGTCGTCGGTGACGAAGACCTCACCGTGCTGGTAGGGCGACATCGTGCCGGGGTCGACGTTGAGATAGGGGTCGAGCTTCATGATGGAGATGCTCGCGCCGCGATTCTTGATCAGCCGACCGAGCGACGCGGTCGTGATGCCCTTGCCAACGGACGAGACCACTCCACCGGTCACAAAAACGTACTTAGGCATCCCTGTCCTCCCCGGACGATGAGGAAATGAACGTGTGGTCGCACCGGGCGTGCCCCGGCCTGGGACGAGCGTGTGTCACCGTGGTTTCGACTAACTCTCTGGCGTCAGAAGAACGACCTGCATCTGCTCGGTGAGGTCCGACGGCTTGATGACGAGCTTCTCGACCGGCTGCGGCGCCTCGACGCCGAGGTGCTTCAGAAACGGGGCGACCTCGTCGCGCTCGGCATCGCCGCGGGTGGTTCGGTACTGCATCGGAATGACCATCTTCGGGGAGATGTTCGCGATGAGCTCGGCCATCTCCGATGGCGGCAGCACGGGGCCACCCCCGGCCGGCACGAAGAGCACGTCGACCGAGCCATACTGCTCGATCAGGCTGTCGCTCAGCTGGTGGCCGAGGTCGCCGAGGTGCCCGAACTTCAGGTTCTCGAGCTCGATGAGGTAGACGGTGTTGTAGCCGAGCTCCGCGCCCTGCTGCTTGTCGTGGTAGGTGCGGATGCCGGTGATGAACGTGTCGTTCATCTCGTACTCGCCTGGCCCGCTGATCATCTTGAACCCCGGCTTGACGGCTTCGAGATTCACGTGCCCCGCGTGCTCATGCGAGAGGGTCACGATGTCGACGGTCTGCTTCGGCAGGGAATACCCGGTGCGCTTGCCCACGGGGTCCGTGAGCACGGTTGCTTCCTTGGCACGAATCCGGAAACAGTTATGTCCAAACCAACGGATCTCGGCCATAGAGTGGGTACTGCTCCTCGTTGCGATGATCGCGGGGCGAGCGCCGGCCGCGGCAACCCGGCCCGATCATACAAACAACAAACCAAACCCGGAACGCGCCGGTGCCAAAGGATGCACCGCCGATTGCGAGCTTGCGTCAAAAAGAGGTCACGGGGAGTGGGGAAAGAATCAGAATGGCGACGAACGACTCGCGTCTTTCCGCAGCCTCTTTCACTATACCATGCCCGGGCGGCGATCTCCCAACCATGCGCGGGGTGCGTACGTTTGCGGGTAGTCATCGCTGCAAGGTGTTTCCGGGAGGAAGAGGCAAGCATAAGAGTTCGCCACAGACACGCGCCTCTCAATTAACCAACGTCATCCTGAGCTTTGCGAAGGATCCCCCGGCGCCGCAGCGCCGGTCTCTCCTCGGCCTCCCCGGCCATCTGATATCCGGCAAGGTCGGCCGTCCCGGCGACGCCATATCGATGCGCAGCATCGATGGGGATCCCCGGCCGAGCCCAGAGGGCGAGAAGCGAAGCAAGGGCTCAACCCGGGCGAGCCCCTGCCTCGCTCTGGATGAGGGTTCTTGGGCGCGTGGCGCCGCTCTCACTCCACCTCGTCGGCATCCTCGCTGCCGAGGGATTGGAGGACGCGGCGGATGACGTCGTAGGAGTAGCCGCGGCGGGCGAGGAGGCCGGTGAGCCGGCGCTCGCGGGTGGCGTCGTCGAGCCCCTGGAGGGAGACGGCCTTGCGCTCGGCCATGACGAGGGCGTCGCCGTACTCGTCGATGCCGGCCTCCTCGAGCGTCTCGTCGATCACCTCGCGGTCGACGCCTTTCTGCTGCAGCTCGCGGGCGAGCATGCGCGCCGAGCGGGGCCGGTGGGCCTGGCGGGATTCCACCCAGCGGTCGGCGAAATCGCGGTCGTCGAGGTAGCCGAGCTCGCGGATGCGCGCGATGGCCTCGTCGATGGCCTCGGGCGGGTAGCCGCGCTCGCGCAGCTTGCTCTTGAGCTCGCCGGCGGCCCGGGCCCGGTAGGAGAGGAGATTCAATGCGCTGGCGATGGCGCGCTTGGTCTGGTCCTGGCGCAGGAGCAGGGTGATCTGCTCGTCGGTGAGCTCGTCGCCGGGCGCGAGGTGATGCTCCATCTGGAGATCGAGATGCAGGCCGAACGCGAACTCGCCCTCGATGTAGACGTTGACCCGGAACTCGTCGCGCCGCTGCGGCTCGATGGCGCTGATGCGCCCTGCCTTCGGCTGTGGCGGCGGCTCCTCGTCCTGTCTCCGCCGGCTACGGAATCCGCTCAATGGCAACCTCGTTGGCGACACACAGCGGGCAGTCCTCTGAGCGGTAGGCGGGGTAGAACTCGTCAAGCAGGCCCAGCACCCGATGACCCCGAATGATCTCGTCGGCGGTGTCGCGCAGGGTGCCGATGCCGAGCACTGTCCCGCCCATCTCCTCGATGGCGTCCGAGAACTGCTCCATCGTTTCGCCGCTGATGACCAAATTGTCTACCAGCAGGATACG
Source organism: Thermomicrobiales bacterium (assembly GCA_035540335.1). GTDB lineage: Bacteria > Chloroflexota > Chloroflexia > Thermomicrobiales > UBA6265 > UBA6265. The sequence continues at coordinate 15,729 of DATLHE010000380.1, forward strand.
CTGGCCCGCGATGACCGGTCCAAGCTTCTTGGCGATGAGGGGCGTGCCGTCCCGTTGCGGCGTGGCGTAGACGACCTTTGCCTTGGGATCCAGGAAGTAGGCGACCCACTGCGCGAGCCCCGCACCCCAGATGCTGGGCGCCGCCACGATATCGATCTTGTCGGTGAAGAAGGCCTTGGCGAGGGCATAGCCCATCCGGCTCGCGATCGCCGGGTCGGTGAGCAGGCGGTCGCGGTCGAGGAGTGCCCTGCTGTGGCGCCCGGATCGGAACAGGAAGTGGCCGAGGCGGAGCATCCCGTCGCGCTCGAGGTGCTGCAGGATATCCGGGTGGAGACGCGGAGTTGCGATCAACATGGCGTGCTCCCTGAAGGTGCGGGATGTGCGCGGTGATGGCCCGCGGGGCCATCAGGCCGGCATCGTTCACGGTCGGCCCCGACGTCACCCGAACACGCCCGATGTCGGGCTGATCCCATTTCGGGCAACCAGCGTAGCAGATCACGGTTCGCGGGAAATCGGGCGCGACGCCCAAGATCAGGCCCCGGCGTTCTGTGCGGCGTGCTGGAGATCTTCCCTGATAGACCGCAGGGAGCGGATCTGGCGGCCGGATGCGTCGACGTTCAGCGGGTCCAACCACTGCTCGATGGCGGCGCGGAGGACCGGCCACTCGCTGTCGATGATCGAGAACCAGGCCGTGTCGCGGTTGCGGTCGCGGTCGACGCGGGCGTTGCGGAAGGTGCCCTCGTAAGTAAACCCGAAGCGCTCGGCGGCGCGGCGGGACCGCTCATTGCGGGCGTTGCACTTCCATTCCAGACGCCGGTAACCAAGATCGTCGAACACGTGGCGCGCGAGGAGGAAGATCGCCTCGGTCGCGGCAATCGTGCGTTGCAGCGCGGCGCCGAACCAGATGTGGCCGATCTCGATCACGCCGATGGACGGCTCGCAGCGCATGTAGGTGGCCTGCCCGGCAGGCGCGCCGCCGGCGGGGACGACCGCGAAGAAGAGGGGGTCCGTTGATTCGCTGTTGGCGCGGACCCACGCGGTGAATGCCGCCTCGTCGGCGAAGGGGCCGTAGGGCAGGTAGAGCCAGAGATCCGGATCGGCGCCGTCGCCCTGGGCCGCGGCGTAGAGGCTGGCGGCGTGGGCATCGGCATCGAGCGGCAGGAGGCTGACGTGCACGCCGGTCAGTGGAGCACGGGCGGGCGGCGCGACCGGGCGCCAATGCAGCTCCGGGCCGAGCTCGCGGTCCAGCCGGGCGGGATCCATGGCCTGCTCCATCACGACGTCCGCGACCGCAGGGCGGCGATCATCTGCTGCAGCGCGATGGCGGCGGGAGAGCCGAGGTCGGGGAGCGATTGCGCCAGGGCGTCGAGCGCGCGCTGGTGGATCTGCTCGACCTGCGCGGCGACCTGCTCCTCGATGGCATAGCGGTCCAGCAGCGCCACCACCTCGTCGATGCCGTCGGGGGTCACCTCGTCGGCCGTGAAGAGCGTGGTGAGGCGGGCTGCGTCCTCCTCGGTGGCCTGCGCCCGGAGCATGAGGATCGGCAGCGACTGCTTGCGTCGGCGAATGTCGTCGGCGGTGTCCTTGCCGGTTTCGGCGCGCTCGCCCCAGATGCCGAGCATGTCGTCGCGGATCTGGAAGCCGAGGCCGAGGGCCTCGCCGACGTCCGCCAGGCGAGCGGCGACCGCGAGCGGGGCGCCGCCGACGATGGCGCCGGCCCATGCCGCGTAGCGGACGATGGCGGCGGTCTTGCCGCCGATCATCGTCAGGTAGTCGTCGGGGGTGACGTCGGGACGGCCCTCGTTCTCGAGATCGTGGACCTGGCCGCGGACGATGCTGACCGTCGTGCGGCTGAATTCCTGGGTGAGGGCGAGGATCGTGGGGGCGGGCACGGCCTCCGGGCTGGTGCGCAGGAGCGCGAGCTGGGCGGCCGCGAAGAGGGCGTCGCCGGCGTTGATCGCCTGGGCGTCGCCCCAGATGCGCCAGACGGTGGGCCGATGGCGGCGGTTGGGGCTGCGGTCCTGGATGTCGTCGTGGATGAGCGTGAAGTTGTGGAGGAGCTCGATCGCGGCGGCGGCGGGCGCGGCGACCTCGGCGCTGCCGCCGACGGCCGCAGCCGTCAGCATCGCGAGGTAGGGACGGACGCGCTTGCCCTGCACCATGAGGCGGGTGCCCTGCTCGGTGGCGACGCCCGAGGCGTCGATCATGCCGAGGTGGTAGCGGGCCATCGTCGCCATCAGCGGAGCGGTGCCGTCCAGCTCGGCGAGGGCAACCCCCAGCTCGGCCTCGAGCAGGGTGCTCAGGCGGTCCTGGACGATCGGCCCCGTGGCCGGCGGGCGCTGCTGGTCTTCGAGCGATTGTTGCACGATCAGTCGAATCTCCACGAACGGGCGATGGCGGGCGAGCGCGCGTCGGCCCGCGGGGCGGAAACGCGCGTCGTGCCGTAAATGAGCCATCCCGATGGGTCAGGATGACGTAAAATAGTTACACGGAGTGAGACGTAGGCTCACCCCACGATCGGGTTGCCGACTGCCACCGGATACGGCGCGTGGCCGAACTCCGATCGTAAGTATAAGGACGGACGAGCGCATGATCTTTTACGTGATGTTCATGCTGCCCGGCATTCTCTTCATGCTGTGGGCGCAGAGCAAAGTCAAGAGTAATTATCAGAAGTATTCGAAGGTACGCAACACGGCGAACGTGACGGGCGCCCAGGCGGCGCGGCGCGTGCTTGACAGCAACGGCCTGCAGAACGTCGCCATCGAGCAGATCCCCGGTGAGCTGACGGATCACTACGATCCGCGCAAGCGGGTGCTGCGGCTCTCGCAGGCGGTCTACGGCGTGCCGTCGATCGCCGCGATCGGCATTGCCGCGCACGAGGCGGGGCACGCGATCCAGCACAGCAAGGCGTACACGCCGCTCCAGGTGCGTACGGCGTTGGTGCCGGCGGTCAACATCGGCTCCAACCTGGGGTTCATCGTCCTGTTCGCCGGTCTGCTGTTGGCACAGCAGAACATCGCCTGGTTAGGCGTGATCCTGTTCAGCCTCTCGACGGTCTTCGCGCTGCTGACGCTGCCCGTGGAGTTCGACGCGACGCGTCGGGCCAAGCTGGCGCTGGTGCAGGTGGGGCTCGCCGATGGCGGTGTCGCGGGCGGCGAGGAGAGCAAGGGTGTGGCCCGGGTGCTCGACGCCGCGGCGTGGACGTACATCGCGGGCTTCGCGTCGTCGCTGCTGACGCTGCTGTACTACGTGATGCTGGTGACGGGAATGCGCCGCTCGGACTGAGCGGATCGTGCTCACAACGGCTGACATGACAAACGTCCCTTCCGGTTCACCGGGAGGGGCGTTTGTGTTGGGGGATCACGACCGTGGAGCGATGTGCCCAACCACCTCCATTCTGAGCATGTCGAGGGCTCGCTCCGCTTCCCGGCCGAGCGCGGAGCGCGAGAAGCGGAGCGGGCCCTTGCCTGCGGACCGGCCGAGCGCGCCAGCGCGAGAAGCGGAGCGGGCCTTTGGCCGGAGGATCCCCCGGCGAAGCCGGTCATCCGGGCGGAACGCCCGCGTCTGCTCGTGCGCTTCGCGTAGGGTTCACCGGCCACGGGCCCGCCCGGGTGCGTTCCCGCAGGGAACGACAAGCGACGGGGCCGCATCGCCCCTGCTGGTCGCTCGATTGCTGCGCAATCGCCCATGAGCGCCCCCTTCGCTTCTCGGTGGCTCCGCCACCTCGGACATGGCGCGGTAGCGCGAGAAGCGGTGGCGGGCCCCTGCTTCGCTCTGAATAAGGGGTAGCGGCGCGGTGGCCGACCTCGGCCCTCGGAAAGGTCCCGGATTACAGGGACTCGGCGACGTGCATGGCGGCCTCGAACCGCTCCAGGTGGGCGTCAGTGCCGCGGAGGCCGCCGCCCATGGTGACGAGCGAGATGTGCGTGAGGCCGGCTTCGATCCAGTGGGCGAGGTCGCGCTTCCAGGCGTCCGGGTCGTCCTTCGCGATCGAGACGCGGGCCTCGATGCCGACGGTGCGCTCGTCGCGGCCCTGGTTCGCCAGCTCGTCGCGGAAGATGGCCAGCTGCTGGTCGACGCGCTCAAGCGCGGTGCCGTTCGGCATGTAGCCGTCGGCGATGCGCGCGGCGCGGCGGATCGCCTTCTCGGCGCTGCCGCCGATCCAGATCGGGATGGGACGCTGTACACCCAGCGGCCGGATGCCGGCGCGGTCGATGCGGTGCCAGCGGCCGGTGTAGTCGATGACGTCGTGGCTGGTGAGCTGGCGGATGACGTCGATCTGCTCCTCCAGGCGGCGGCCCCGGTTGCCGAACGTCTCGTTGAGCGCCTCGTACTCCACCCTGTTCCAGCCGATGCCGACCCCGAGGCGGAGATTGCCATTGGACAGGAAGTCGACGGTAGCGGCCTGCTTGGCGACGAGGGCGGTCTGCCGCTGCGGCAGGATGAGCACGCCGCTGGCGAGCTCGAGGCCCGGGGCGCAGGCCGCCACGAAGCCGAAGAGCGCGAATGGCTCCTGGAAGGGGTTGTCGCTGGTGTAGGTGCCGGTCCAGTTGGGACGCGTCGCCGTCGCGGCGCCGAGGACGTGGTCGTAGGCCAGGAGGTGGCGATACCCCATCTGCTCGACGGAGGTGGCGAAGCGGCGGAGCTCGGCGGCGTCGCCGGTGAACTCGATCTGCGGGAAGACGACGCCAACGCGGGGGCGGCCGTCGCGGGGGTAGGGGATGAACTGGTGGTCGGTCTGGTTCATGGGCAAAGACACCTTCCGTGGCGGGCGGGCGTTAACAGGAGTGAACGGCCGGAGCGCACGACGCCCAGCCGGTATGGTTCTCGCATCATCACGGCCTTCGGGCTGTCGCGTCAACGCATGCGACGAGAACAGGAGTTTCCCTTGTCACGACGATTTCTCACACGCCCGGTCGATCGACTCGCGAGCGCGTTGGGCAGGCGGATGAGCCGCCGCGCGGCGCTCGGGATGGCGGCGATGAGCGCGACGCTGGCGCCGGCGGCTCGGGCAGGGGCGCAACAGGCGCCGCCGATCGAGCCCCTCGAGCCGACCGGCCCCGACGCGACCGAGGCGCCATTGCCGGACACGAACCCGGTCATCGAGCCGCCGGCACCGACGCCGACGACCCCGGCGGATGCCCCCAGCGCCGAGATCGTGCAGCAGGCGCCGACGGGCGAGCGGTACTTCGCCGAGACCGGGCACAACCTGGGCGATCCCTTCCTGCCGACATGGAACGCCGCCGGTGGACGGTCGGTGCTCGGCATCCCGCTGTCCGAGGCGCGGTTCGTGGACGGCGCCGGGACGATCCAGCAGACGTTCGAGACGCTGACGCTGGCGTATGACCCGGCGACCGAGGCGCCGTGGACGATCCAGGCGCTGCATCTGGACGCCGGTGTCGTAAGCAGGATCGCGCCGGCGGCCGCGCGGGCGAAGGTCGCCGGGGCAACCGGAGGCGGGCAGTACTTCGCGGACAGCGGGCACACGCTCGCCAACGCCTTCCTGACGTTCTGGCAGCAGCGCGGCGGCCTGCAGCTGTTCGGGCTGCCGCTCTCGGAGCCGTTCACGGGCGGCGCCGGGACGACCCAGGTCTTCGAGCGCGTGGTCATGGAGGAGGCGAACGGGACCGTGTCGCTGCGCAAGCTTGGGCCGGATTGGGTTACCGCGCAGGGGCTGGAGGGCGACGCCGCGTTCATCCCGGCGCCGCCGAATCGGGGCGTGACGTCGCTCGTCAGCGCGTCGGACGGGCTGCGGCTGCGCTCCGGGGCGAGCAGCGACGCCGAGACGCTCGTCGTGCTGCCGGACAATGCGGAGTTCATCGCCGCGCCGGGGGATCACGACCGCTGGGTGCCGGGGTATGTCGACGGGTATGCCGGGTGGGTGTCGGCGGAGTACCTGAAGGCGCCGCCGGCGGTGCCGACGATCGACGTCGGGGACTGGGATGTCACCGTTTGGCAGGGCGCGGCGCTCGGCGAGACGAACGTGCGCAGGGAGCCGACGACGGCCAGCGCCGAGGTGAAGATGCTCCAGCATGGCGATCCGGTGGTGGTGGTCGACTGGGTCGAGGGCGAGGAGGTCTTCGAGGGAGCCAACATGTGGGCCAAGCTGAGGGACGGCACCTACATCTACGGCCGGAACGTCGGGCGCTCGGCGCCGGTCGAGCCGCCGCCGCTGCCGGCGGACGCGCCGTGGGAGGGGAAGTGGATCGACGTTCACCTCACGCAGCAGCTGATCGTCGCGTACGAGGGGCGGACGCCGGTGCGAACAGTGGTGGCGACGACGGGCATGCCGGGTTGGGAGACGCCGGTCGGGTGGTGGGCGATCAACAACCGGGTCGCGAACGAGACGATGGAGAGCGGGTCGATCGGGGCGGAGCAGTTCTTCAAGCTCGAGGACGTCCTGTTCACGCAGTATTTCACCGATGTGGGTCACGCGTTGCACTTCGCGTGGTGGAGGACGCCGGAGACGATCGGGCGGCCGGGGAGCCATGGGTGCCTGAACATGCTGCTGGACGATTCGCGGTTCCTCTGGGACTGGGCGACGATCGGGACGCCGGTGATCGTGCGGACGGCGTGAGGGGGGCGAACGATTCGGGAGCGCTTCGCGCCGTCTTGGCGCCGGGATATCGACCTTCGGTCGATCGGGCGGACACAAGGTCCGCCCCTACCACGGAGAAAGGCCGCCCCGGGTGGTCCAACTTGGTGATTCCGGGGGCGACGTGGCATAGTGCGTGCAGGATCAGTGCGACCTGCCCGCGGGTCGCTCGGCGCGGTGGGGCGCCTTGTCTCGTCGCTTGTGGCACGCGTCCGGGCTGTTCCCGACGTTCTCCGGATGGCGGATGCGCCCCGCTTTGGACGAAGCCGCCGGTGAGCGCCGCGATGATCGCGCGACCGCCGACCGCTTCTTCCCCGCGCATCGCTTTGGAACACTATGAGCGAAGGCCCAAAACCATTCTCGTCGGAATGGCTCAACGCACCCGCAGCGCCTCCTGAGCCACCACGACGCCTGAACAAGCGGACCAGCCAGCGGCTCGTCGCCGGGTTTGCCAAGCTTCCCGGCGAGCGTGCGCTGAGCATGCTCGTCGTCCTTGTGCTCATCGTGTCGTCGTTCTGGTTCGCAAGTCCCAAGGGCGAGGCGCAGGTGCAGACCGCGGACCCGGACGCGCCGACGCCCGCCGCGCAGCTGGCGTTCAAGGAGACACCGCCGCCGACCACGGAGGCGGATATCTCGACCGACTCCCTGACGCTGACCGACGAGGGTATGGGCGATGGTGGCGCGGCGCTGGACCGCACGCCGACCGGACCGAAGCTGAACCTGGAGCCGACGAAGGACCCGCAGCAGGCCGATGGGGCCTTGCTGCCGGAGTACCGCCTGCTGCTGTTCTACGGCTTCCCCAACAACGAGCAGATGGGCATTCTCGGTGAGTACGACAAGCAGCGTTTGCTGGAGTTGCTCCAGGAGCAGGCGGCGGCCTACGAAGAGGCCGACCCCTCGCGACCGGTCAAGATCGCCTTCGAGGTGATCGCCTCGGTGGCGCAGGCGGAGCCGCAGAACGACGGCAGCTACCTGCTCGACGCGCCGACCGAGCTGCTGAACGACTACGCCGACTTCGCCGAGGCGAACGACATGCTGCTCTTCCTCGACGTCCAGATCGGGCGGCGCAAGGTGGCGGCGGAGGTCGAGGGGCTGCGACCGTGGCTGGAGAAGCCGTTCGTGCATCTTGCCATCGACCCTGAGTTCGCGATGCGCAAGGGGGAGACCCCGGGCCTGCACATCGGCCAGGTCGACGCGTCGGACATCACATGGTCGCAGCAGTATCTCGCCGATCTCTCCAAGGAGGCGGGCATCCCGCCAAAGGTGCTGATCGTCCACCAGTTCCAGTACTCGATGATCGAGAACAAGGACAAGGTGGCGACGGTGCCGGGCGTGCAGCTGGTGATCGACATGGATGGCTGGGGTGCGCCGGACCTGAAACGGTCGACGTACGACGCGGTGATCACGCAGCAGCCGATCGAGTTCCACGGCGTGAAGCTCTTCTACAAGCAGGACGTGCCGCTCATGTCGCCGGAGGAGGTGCTCGACCTCTCGCCGGTGCCGGACTTGATCATCTACCAGTGATGGTGCATCGCGATCGTGGCCGTCCCGGCGGGGCCGGGGCCGCGGAACAGGATATGGGGTTAGTCGTCGCATATGGGCAAGATCTTCGTTCTCGATCAGGAAGGTATCGAATCGTTGCTGTCGACCGCGCTGGTGGGCCGGATCGCCTGCTGCGCGCCGGACGAGGGCGAGGGACGACCCTATATCGTGCCGCTGGCGTATGGCTACGACGGTGAGGCGGTCTATGCGTTCAGCTCGCCGGGACGGAAGATTCACATCATGCGCAAGCAGCCGCTGATCAGCTTCGAGGTCGACGAGGCGGAGGCGGAGGACCGGTGGCGGAGCGTGGTCGCCGAGGGCGCGTATGAGGAGCTGACGACGGAGGAGGGCCTGGCGCTGGCGAAGCGCGCCATCTTCCGCAACGATCCCGTGCCGGCGCTCCCGGAGGGCACGATCTTCTACCGGCTGGTGCTGACGCAGAAGACGGGCCGGTTCGAGCTGCCGGACGACGAGGCGGCGATCTATGAGGCGGCGCTGCGGGCGACAGCCTGAGCGGCGCGACCCGCGAGCGACGTTGAAGCCCCGCACCAAACGGTGCGGGGCTTTTTCGTTCGCGACAAGCGGGGTCTGTTTATGGAAGGCTGCCAACGTGAAACAACCTGGCCGGTGGCAGCCTTCCCCGATTTCGTTGATGTGGCGCGGATTTCAAGGCTGCCAAGGTGGTTCTGAAACGTGGCAGCCTTCGCGACGTTATGGAACGCTGCCAGGTGGCCACGTAGTGGATATAAGGGGGCGGTTGGCAGCCTTCGCGTCCAGGTCGACCACCGCCCGCAGCTGCGGCCTGCAGGGGCGCCCGCAGGGGCAGGGCCGACCGTATGACGGTGAACGCGGGGCGGATATGAAGAGCTCGGGCGGCGGCGGCCCCAATCGCGCCCATTGCCGAACTATGGACCGCAGGGCCATCGGGCGCACACCATGCGGGGTGCGCCGCGACGACGTCAGAGGGACATTCCACGCGGGTATGGAGCTGCGGCGCGCCGTGATGGCGTACAGGCGGATTCAGATGTAGTGCGGACTCATGTGGCACTGTTTTCTGATGGGAGAAGAGGACGATCTGGAATGATGCGGAATCTGCCTTTTCTTGACGAATAGCTGTCAAAACTGTATCAACAATCATAGTCTCGCCAGATTGCGGCTCACGTGGCCGCCAAGAGATCTGTCTCGGTCGTGTTGAGCTTGGGACCGTGGCGCCAGGTCGGCGTCTGGGACATCGTTTCATCGACGAAACGGCGAACAGGAGGACGTGACAGTGAAGAGCTTCTACCGGAATCCCGTGACCGCGCTCATGCAGGACGCCATTCGTGGCACATCGACGCGCCGCGAGCTGATCAAGCGTGGCTCGGCGCTCGGCCTCAGCGGCGCCGTGATGGGCGCCATCCTCCGCGCCGAGTCGGTCGGCGCGCAGGCGGCAACGGACGCATCGCCGGAGGCGGCGCAGCCGGTCGGCTGGTCGCTGGCGGCGCCGGAATGGCTGCGCACCGACCTGTCCGGCATGACGGTCAGCGCGGTGCTCGGCGCGGACGGCCCGGGCGCACCGTTCGACCAGGCCTGCTGCGACTTCTTCGCGGAGCACACGGGCGCGACGGTCAACTACATCAAGGGGGCGGAGTCGGCGACCGATCGCCTGACCTTCCTTTCGCAGACGTTCGCCGCCGGTTCCGCGGACGTCGACGTGGCGCAGATCGACGTGATCTGGCCGGGCACGCTGGCGATCCACTCGGTCGACCTGTCGCAGCAGCTGCAGGAGATCCAGGACACGGGCGTGACGTTCTTCGATCGCATCGTCCAGAACAACACCGTGAACGACGCGCTGGTCGGCATCCCGTGGTTCACGGACGCCGGTCTGCTCTACTACCGGACCGACCTGCTCGAGAAGTACGGGTATTCCAAGGCGCCGGAGACCTGGCAGGAGCTTGAGGACATGGCGACCACGATCATGGAGGGCGAGGTCGGCGCCAACAGCGCGTTCACCGGCTTCACCTTCCAGGCGAGCGCCTACGAGGGCCTGACCTGCAACGGCCTGGAGTGGAAGTTCTCGAACGGCGGCGGCACGATCGTCGATGAGAACGCCGAGATCACGATCAACAATGACCAGGCCCGGGCCGCGCTGGAGCGCGCCAAGGGCTGGGTCGGCACGATCGCGCCGGATGCCGTGACCGGCTACAAGGAGGAGGACTCCCGCGGCGTCTGGCAGGGCGGCAACGCGGCCTTCCACCGCAACTGGCCGTACGTGTACTCGATCAGCGCGGCCGATGACTCCGACCTGCAGGGCAAGTTCGATATCGCACAGCTGCCGAGGGGCGATGGCGACGGCGCGTCGCACGCGGCGACGCTCGGCGGCTGGCAGCAGTTCGTCTCCAGGTACTCGGAGAACCAGGACGCGGCGAAGGAGTTCGCCAAGTTCATGAGCTCGCCCGAGGTGCAGAAGGCGCGCGCGCTCGAGCGCTCGCAACTGCCGACGATCGGCGAGCTCTATCAGGATGAGGACGTGCTGGCGGCGAACCCGTTCTTCGGGCAGCTCTTCGACACCTTCTCGTCCGGCTCGGTGGCGCGGCCGTCGACGTCGACGGCGGACCTCTACCCGCAGGTTTCCGT
>DATLHE010000381.1:0-2336 GCA_035540335.1 Thermomicrobiales bacterium
GTCCTCAACGGCCGCAAGCCCGAGGTCATCGTCAACCCCGAGGTCCTCGACAAGCTCCGTGGCACCGTGCAGGCCTGACCGCGGCCGGATGCACCGAACTGTAGGGGAGGGATTGGCCGCGCAAAGCGCCCAAAAGATCACCCACCGACAAGCGCGGTCAATGCCCTCCCTGCCCCCCGCAACCCGACGCCACATTTCGGTCGGGCGGTCCCATTCGTACGGTCGACCCTGCCCCTGCGGGCGCCCCTGCGGGCCGCAGCCGCGGGCGGTGGCCGACCTGATCGCCGGAGGCGATGCCGTAGGGGCAGACATAAGCGTCTGCCGCTGACGTCGCTCCATCTTCAATCTTGGTAAATGGAATGAATCAACCAGACCCGACCCTGACAGCCGCCATCCACGACGCCGTCCAGCGCCGCCGCGACGACATCGTCGCCCTCCTGCTGGACCTCGTCGCCGCCAGCTCGATCACCGGCGACGAGCGCGAGGTCCAGCGCCGCGTCCGCGCCGCCTATGAGACGAGCGGACTCGCCGTCGATCAGTGGGAGGCCACGCCGGAGGAGATCGCGCCCTACCTCGTCCACGTCGGCGAGCAGCCGCGCTACACCGGCCGCCCCAACCTCGTCGCCACCCGCGCCGGCGCCGGCGACGGCCGCTCGGTCATGCTCCAGGGCCACGTCGACACCGTCGACCCGGGCGATCCCGCTCTCTGGACACGCAATCCCGCCGGCGAGGCGACCGCTGATCGCGTCTACGGGCGCGGCGCGGCCGACATGAAGGGCGGCATCGTCACCAACATCGCCGCCCTCGACGTCTTTGCCGACCTCGGCGTCACCCTGAACGGCGACGTAATGCTCGCGGCCAGCGTCGGCGAGGAAGACGGCGGCCTTGGCGCGCTCTCGACGATCCTCCGCGGCCACCGCGCCGATGCCGTCGTCATCACCGAGCCGACCGAGCTGAACGTCGTCATCGCCCAGGGCGGCTCGCTCGTCTTCCGCATCACCATCACCGGCCGCTCCGCCCACGGCGCCTCCCGCAACGAGGGGGTCTCCGCGGTCGAGAAGTTCATCCCCATCTTCCAGGATCTCCTCGCCTGGGAGGCCGAGCGCAACGCCACGCTCAGCCACCCGCTCTACGACCACCTGGAAAACAAGTTCCCGATCAGCGTCGGCCTCGTCCGCGCCGGCACCTGGGCCTCCACCGTCCCCGAGCTCCTCGTCGCCGAGGGCCGCCTCGGCTTCCTTCCCGGCGAGTCCATCGGCGACATGATGCGCCAGGCGGAAGACCGCATCCGGACCGTCGCGGACAAGGATCCGTGGCTCCGCGAGCACCCGCCGGTCGTCGAGTGGTTCGGCGGCCAGTTCGCCTCCGCCGAGGTGTCGCCGGACGAACCGATCGCCGTCGCCGTCGGCGATGCCCACGCCGCCGCCACGGGCGAGCGCGCCACCATCGCCGGCGTCCCGTATGGAGCCGACATGCGCCTCTTCACGGAGATCGGCCGCATGCCGGCGATCATGTACGGCGCCGGATCGGCAAAGAACGTCCACTGCCCGGACGAGTTCATCGAGATCGACGAGCTCCTCACCGCCGTCGAAACCATCGCCCACACCCTCGTCCGCTGGTGCGGCGCATCCCCGCAAGAGATACCAGCCCCGTAGGGAATGGCTCGCCGGGCCGAGCGCCCCAGCGCGAGAAGTGGAGCTGGCCCTTCGCTTCTCGCCCTCCGGGCTCGGCCAAGGGATTGAACGCACTCCGTACGGTCGGCCACAAGGGCCGACCTCGGCACACACCGATGGCGCGTTCAACGCCCTTGCCAACGCGGCCCCAACTCCCCCTCTCATCCTGAGCGCAGCGAAGAGCCTGTCCAGAGCGCAGCGTGGGAAGACCACGCGAAGCGCTGGTCGCCACCAAGACCTCATCGGCGGCACCCACTCTCCGCGCACCTCGTAGGGAAGGACGTGCGGCCGCATTACCCACGCTGCCGGGACGCGCATGGCCCTCCCGTCTCTCCGCGCATCTCGTACGGTCGGCCCTTGTGGCCGACCTCGTCTGGCTGCGCGTTCAACGCCCCTCCAAGTGAGCCCTCATTCTGAGCGAAGCGAAGAACCCTACGCGAAGCGGCATCGCCAACACGCCCCTTCGCCGTGTCGCACCTGCAGCCGGGAAGATTCCGCCGTACGGGCGGAACCCCTGTCCGCCCTTGGCCAGTCTCGCCTTGACCAATCCCCCGCCCACCGCCAAGATGCCCTTCGATTGACCTACCCGCCGCGCACGCCCGGCTCCACCAACGAAAGGGACACATACCGCATGGCAACCGCCACCCCCCAGGCCACACGCGC
>DATLHE010000382.1:0-13884 GCA_035540335.1 Thermomicrobiales bacterium
GGGGCGCCGGTGGGGGCGGGACGACCTGGAGGGGCGGTGCCGTGGTAGATTCGGCCGCCTCCTCGTGGAGGATGGCCTGCTCGATCCGGTTCCAGACGGTGTCGCTGAGCTCGACGGGCGGCTCGGGCACGGCGAATGGCAGGGCGTCGACGGCGGGAGCGAGCAGCGCCAGCTCGGCCTGGCACGTCGCGCAGGTCTCGACGTGCGCGCGCATCCATGCCGCGTCGGCGGCCGGAAGCGTCCCGAGGGCGTAGTCCTCGATGAGCTCCTCAGCGTGTTGGTGATTGTGAAGATCGGTTGGCGATTTCACCGTCCACCCTCAACAGCGGCTCTCAGCATCGTGTGTCATGTCCATCGGGGGGCGGAGCCGCTTTCGCCGATGGATGGAAGAACGAGTGGTGTCTTCATCATTGATACACCCGCTACTCAATGATCGATTCGGACGCGCCGACCGTGTCGCGCAGCGCGCCCGAGAGCTTGCGCAGGCCCAGGCGCAGGCGGCCCTTCACGGTGCCGAGGGGCTCATGCTCCTGTTCGGCGATCTCGCCGTGCGAGAGGCCATCGAAGTATGCCAGCTCGATCGCCCGGCGCTGTTCGGGAGGCAGGGCGGCCATCGCCGTGCGGACCTGCTCGCCGAGCAGCGTCGCGGAGACGTCCTGCCAGACGTCGGGTGTCGTGAGCGCCTGGTCCATCGTGTCCAGGGGCAGGTTGCGGGGCGGACGGTCGAGCTCGCGGCGGCGGTAGTCGATCGCGCGGTGGTGGACGATCGTCAGCAGCCAGCCGCGCACGTTGCCGCCCTTCGACGCGTCGAAGGTGGACGCTCGGGTCCAGGCGGTCTGGAAGACGTCCTGCACGATCTCCTCCGCGCCGGAGGCTTCGCCGACGATGCGGTAGGCGAGCGCGAACGCCACGCGGCCGTAGCGGCCGTACAGCGTCTTGAGCGCGGCCGCATCTCGCGCCGCGATCCGCTCCATGAGCGTTATGTCGCCCGGCTCGTTCACCCGCCCCCGCAGCCCTTCACGCTGACGATAGAACGTCGGTTCCGTGGATTCTGGATCATACACCAGCCGGGACGGGTGCATATCGCGTGCCCGGCGGGTGCTGGCCCGATGGGTCGGGTATGGATGTCGTGTACGCAAATATCCCCTACCTGAAATCTTCTGGTATGCTGCCGTGGGACTTTACAGGCATGTAGCTCATTCCACAGGGACAGGGGAAGAGACGTTGATGAGGACGGGAAGACTGCGCCCCATGGCCGGCGTGCTGCTGGTCGTGACGATGCTCGTGGGCGGGTTCTGGATGCCCGCCAGCGCCGAGGACGCGTTGCTGGCGGACGCGACGCCGACCGTGACGGAGGCGCCGGTGGTGACGCCTGAGGTCACCGTGGAACCCCCGGCTCCGCCGACGGAGGAGCCCACGGAGGCGACGACCGAGACGCCGGTGGTGACGGAGGAGCCGGTCGTGACCGAGGTGCCGCCGGTGGAGACGCCGGTCGCGACGGAGACCCCTCTGGCGGCGGAGACGCCGTCGCCCACGGCAACGACGCCGGCCAAGGCGGCGCCGGCGAAGGTCGCGCCGCTGGCGGTGGGCGAAGCGACGGTCACGGTCACCGTGACGACGAGCGACGGCGCGCCGTTCCCGGCGGACGCCCAGATCTGCGTCTGGGAGAGCGTGAACTGGACGCAGTGCGGTGAACAGGGGGTCGCGTCGGCGACGTTCACGGTGGCGGCGGGCGAGATCAACTACTGGATCTATGCCGACGGCTACCAGTTTGTCGACGAGTACGTCGAGGTGGCGGACGGCGCCACGGTGACGTTCGACGCGGTTCTCCAGGCGCTGCCGCCGCTGTTCACGAGCATCACGAACGCGGTGTCCGATCCCAACCCGGCACCGGGATCGCAGGTGACGTTCACGGTGCGCGCGTGGGGGTCGGCGCCCTATGGGTTCGCCAACGTCATGAGCCAGGTCCCTTGGGGGATGACGGCGGTCACGATGACGTGCAACGTCGCGGCGGGCAGCCTCGTCTGGCCGGAGTCCTGCGACGCGATCGATCTCGAGGGGGTTGGCACATACGAGATCGGCCTCGACACCGAAGAGGATGGGAGCTTCGACGTCACGATCACGGTAACGGGCACGCTGCCCGATGAGCCGGGCTACACCACGGTGAACGTCGCCTGCGTCAACGCCGACCGCCTGGAGATGGCGGTTGCCGGGCGCGATCCGGCCGACCCGATCGCCGGCGAGGAATGCGCGATGGTCACGCTCACGACGCAGTCGGAGCAGGTGATCGACTCCACGCTGACGGTCAACGTGTCGGTGAGCGACGGGTCGCCCGTGCCGGCCGGGACGACGACGTGCATCAGCAATGGCATGAGCTTTCTGATCCCGAACTGCGTGATCGCGGGCGCGAGCGCCACATTCGCGGTGCCGGCCGGGGCGGTGCAGTACGCCGTGTTCGCGCCGGGCTATGCCACCGGCGGGGGCGATGTGGAGATCGGCGAGGGCGAGGACGTGGTCGTCGAGGTCGTGCTCGAGCCGGCTACCGATTTCGGCCTGGCGATCACCAAGACGGTCTCCGACCCGAACCCGATGCCGGGTGAGCAGGTCAGCTACGAGATCCACATCTCGGGCAGTGTCGACGCCCCGGTGGTGCAGCTGATGGAGTTCGTGCCGAACGAGCTCACCAATGCCCGGGTCTCCTGCGAGGTCACCGTGGGCTGGGCCGAGTCGTTCCCCTGCGCCCTGCCGGTGGATGGCCTGGTCCTCGGCATGATCGGCACCGGGGAGGGCGAGGCCGGGCTCGGGGCGATCGACGCGGTGATCACCCTGACCGGCACCGTGCCGAACGAGGCAGGGGTGACGTTCACGAATACCGCCTGCGTCGGCGCCCTGGGCGGCGAGAGCGATCCTGAGATGGGCATCGTGCCGGCAGTCTGCGCGGCGGCGACGCTGACCACGCAGGAGCCTCCGGCGCCGGAGGCCGGGACGTGGGGCGCGGCGGCGATGAGCGTCGACGTCAGCGAGGCGATGCCGGGCGACCCCGTCACCTACACGCTGACGTTGCCGTGGACGGCGGCCGAGCAGGGCCGGACGGGCGTGCGTGCCTTCCAGGCGGCGCCGGCGCCGTCGTTCGTGATCACCGATCCGGTGCCGCAGGCGCTGACGAACGTGGCGTGGACGTGCGTGGCGGAGAACGCGACCTGCTCGCCGGACCTCGGCAGCGGCTACGACGTGACGGCCGAGGGATCGGTCATCGACCCGGCGCGGGACGCGCTGGTGACCATCACGATCACGGGCAACGTCGCCGACGATGCCGTTGCGGGCGACGTCGTCAACGAGGCGTGCGTCAACCATGACGCAGCGCCGTCGCCGATGCGCGGGTTCATGCAGATGGCGTGCGTGCAGGCGCCGCAGGCGGTGTTCGTGGTGCTGGCGCAGCCGGTGGATCCGACGGTGACGCCGGCGCCGACGGACCCGGCGACCCCGAGCCCGACGGCGACGCCGGATCCGGCGCAGCCGACGGCCACGGTCACGGCGACCCCGGCGGTGACGCCGGCGGTGAGCGGGCTGCCGAGCACCGGCACGGCGCCGGGCGGGGGCTCGACCTCGTTCGTGCTGTTCGCGTTGGCCGCCGCCGTGCTGGCGGTGGCCGCGGTCGCGACGCGTGGGGAACGCGTCCGGCGGTAGCCTCCGAACCCAGCCAGGATGGCCACCGCGCCCCTCCCACCCGGGAGGGGCGCGGTGCGTTTGCGTAGATCGCCGGCGTGGCGACGTACGCAATCCACGTAGGGGCAGGGCGTGCGCGAATACGTCGTTTTACCGATGCCACGCGCTTGCGCTCGCGCAACAATGATTCCGGGACAGCAATCGAAAGCGACGCACGCCGGGGCGAGGAGCGCGCCGGGTGCGGATGGTCGGCTCATCGCCTCCGGGGATCGGGGGCATCGTTGGGTGCAAAGGAGCACACGTTGGACGGATTCGATTTCGGCAAATTGTTCAGCTTCGACGGACGCATCGGGCGCAAGACCTTCTGGCAGTTGGCGCTGATGATGTTCGCCGTCAACCTCGTGATCTACATCCCCTTCTTCCTGAGCGATAGCCTGCAGCTCGTCGTGTCGCTGGTGGCGATCGTGGTCTATCTCGTGGTGGCGGTCGCCGGGCTCGCGACGACGGTCAAGCGCCTGCACGACCGCGGCAAGTCGGGATGGTTCTACTTCGTCTCACTGATCCCGTTCATCGGCCCGATCTGGCTGCTGGTCGAGGTCGGCTTCGTGGAGGGCCAGCCGGGCGAGAACCGGTACGGCGCGCCGGGGAGCGGCTCGCCCTTCGCGGGCGACGCGATGCCGGCGACCTACGCGGCCACCGCGCCGAGCTGGAACGGCCAGTAGCACATCGACGTTGGATCTGTATCGGAATCTGACCGGGCGCAACGGGCGCCCGGTCATCGTCTACGTTGGGGGGAGAGATCAATGAAGACGGGTGGGACGGCGGGCCGGCGGGGTCTGGGACGGATCGGCGCCGTCGTGGGGCTGTTGGCGGTGCTGATGTCGATGGTGGCCGGCGCGCCGCGGGCGGCGGTGGCGCAGGTCGACTTCGACGGCGAGCACATCCTGCAGTGCAGCTGCCCGGTGTGGTGGTCGGCGCCGTGGGAGGGTGAGGGCACGTTCGACGCGAACGCCTCGCTCGACGAGGTGATCCTCGAGAACGGCGACGCGACGGTCATGATTCACGAGATCCCGCTCACCGGCGGCTCGGTCGAGGATATGATCGAGGATCGGACGGTCGAGCTGGAGAATACCCGGCGCATCGCGGATCTCGAGGAGACGTACGCCGACGCCAGCGACGACGAAGCGTATGCGGGCCGGAGCTGGGTGAACCGTAACGACGAGACGATCTACAGCTTCCAGCATGCGCAGGTCTGGGAGAAGAACTATCTCCTGAGCATCGAGTTCATCGCGCCGGAGGAGCAGTTCGTCGAGCTCTGGGGCTCGATGGAGGACGTGCTGCTGGTCGGGCAGCCGATTCTGAACGATCTCGACGGCGAGGAGGTCGCCCAGTCGATCGGCATCGGCGGCCGCGAGCAGGGGCGCTCCGGCGTCGATCCGGCGCTGGAAGATTCCGGCGTGATCGACGAGGTCACCTACGAGAGCCCGAACTACGGCTACGAGCTGACGTGGACCGAGGCGTGGACGGTGATCCCGGACAACACGCGGTCCGAGCGGGACTACGACCAGGTTCAGCTCATCAGCGAGGACAACTGGGTGGTGTCGTTCTCCGGCGAGGTGCTGCCCGAGGACGTGACGATCGTCGACTACATGGACAGCCTGATCGCGAGCGAGGAGGACTCCGGGAGCGAGATCCTGCTCGACGACGCCGATGACGAGGCGGGCGCCTACCTGGCGGTCTACGAGAGCGACTCGGGCGTCGAGATGGTGGTCTACGCCGTGGCCATGAGCTACGACCGGGACGGGACGGCGATCTTCGCGTTCCTGATCGCGCCGCTCGCGGATTTCGAGGATGCGCTGGCGGAGACGCAGGACGCATTCGCGCTGGATGGCGAGCCGGTGCTGGACTACTTCCGGGCGCGGCAGATCCAGCGGGCGCTGGACAACTGACATGCCTTCGGCCGGAATTCTTCGGACGACAGGGGCGGATATGGTGTCCGCCCCTTTGTCGTGCCGTGCCGTGCCGTGCCGTGGCGAGGCGACGGGTGCGGCTATCGTCGCCGGCCCCCCGGAAGGTGTGCGCCACGCGGCCGGCGCGGCTCAGAAACCGCCGCCGGCTGCGTGAATGCGGGACGACATTGAACGCGCGGTCGCGGCAGGTCGCGCGGGTGAGAAGCGCGTTCAAGTCGTCCCCCACAGGCCGATGGCAATCGCGAAGGTCGGCCACGAGGGCCGACCGTACGGAGCGCGGGCTCGACCCCGGACACCAGGCCCGGGGTTACGGGGGCGAAGGGATTGCGGGGTGACGGTGGTATAGATCGTCGCTCACGAGCGTTCGTCGGAGGCATGCCCTGTCATGACCGGTTCCCTTTCGCGTCGTCATCTGCTTGCGTTGGGGGCGGTGGCCGCGCTGCCGGGCGTGGCAGTGGCGCGGCAGGCCGCGCCGGAGGTCGTCGTGACGGCGGGCGCGGCGGGGGAGCCGTTCGACTGGCGGGACTTCGGGACGGTCGGCGTCTACGACGTCGACTGGCTGACCACCCCGGCGTTCTCCGGGATGCTGGACAACTTCGGGGCGTCGCCCGGCGCATTCCATGGCGGGCGCTTCTTCGGCGCGTTCACGGCGGGCACGACGGAGCTCTATACGCCGGACGACGCCGGGAGCGTCTGGGTGGACCCGGAGGGGGCGATCGACTTCACGACGACGTTCCGCGGGCTGGAGGCGCTGACCGCGCGGGGGCTGACGCCGTTCGTCGTGCTGGGGATGTTCCCGCCGGCCGTGTCGGAGTCGCCGATCCGGCCGCCGCGCGCGTGGGAGCGGTGGAAGCGGCTCGTCGGGACGTTCTTCCGGGAGCTGGCGGCCGACCCGCGGTTCGGGCCGGAGGCGATCGCGAGCTGGTGGTTCGAGGCGTGGAACGAGCCGAACGAGGGGCGGTTCTGGTCCGGGACGTTCGAGGACTACCTCGCGCTCTACCGGGCGACGTCGGAGGCGGTCGTCGAGACCGGGCTGCCGGTGCGGCTCGGCGGCCCGGCGATCGCCTACAAGCCGCAGGAGAACCCGGATTTCGGGGCGCCGTGGATGGATCGCTTCCTGCGCTTCGTCGCGGACGATCCCGCCCTGCGGTGCGATTTCGTCTCGCTGCACCGCAAGGGCACGGTGGGCGACGATCCGCCCGATCCGCGGCGGCTGCATGAGGCGGCGACCACGACGGCGGACCAGCTGCTGGCGATCGACGCGGCGCGGTTCGGCGGGCTGACGGTGATCAACAACGAGGCCGACGAGAAGGTCGGCTTCGAGGTGCCCTACGCGCCGCGGGCGGATCACCACAACGCGGCGTGGCTGGGGGCGGTGGCGGCGATCCACGGCGGGCTCGGCGGGGCGTACCGCGATGCGGGCCTCCGGTTCGCCGCCGCGGCCGACAACGCGAACCTGCAGCTGGTGGAGGCGCCGTTCGATGGGCGGCGCTCGCTCATGACGTGGGCGCACGACTCGGCGATGGACCTGCTGAAGGTGCCGGCGTACGGGTTCTACGAGCTGCTGCGGCTGCTCGGGGAGCGGCACGCGCCGCTCGTCGCGGGCAGGGAGCAGGTCTTCCCGGCGACGGATCTCTATCACCTGGCGACGGTCGCGGAAACGCACATCGGGTGCCTGGTGACGTACTACCCCGAGCGGAGCGACGACGCGGCGCCGGCGCGGGAGGTGGAGTACGTGATCCGCGACATCCCGTGGCCGGTGGTGAACGTCGCGCGGTTCCAGATCGACCGCGAGCGGTCCAACGCCTATACGGCGGCGGGCGGGTCGGCGGCGAACCCGTTCCCGGTGCCGGAGGCGGACCGGCTGGGGGCGATCCGGCGGGCGCAGGAGGTGGCGCTGGCGCGGCCGATCGCGCGGGGGGTGCGGATCGAGAACGGGGTTTGGCGCGAGCGTCTCGCGCTGGAGCCGTTCACGACGCTTTGCCTGTGGATCACGCCGGTGGACGATGAAGTGCCGGCGGCGCCGGGATGGATCGCCGCCGAGGCGCGGGAGGGGAACGTCGTGCTGCGGTGGACGCCGAGCGCGGAGCCGTCGTTCTTCGGGTACGAGGTCGTCGCGATGGACGGCGATCGGCCGGGCGCGCGGCTGACGCCCGAGCCGCTGCGGGCGGCGCTGTGGGTGGACACCGCTCCGCCCAGCGGACGCCGGTACGGCGTACGTATGATCAGCGCGTCGGGTATCGCCAGCGCGGTCGTAGTGAGCGACGAGGCGCCGGCCGGGCGGTGATCGTGGCAACGTCCGTGCGATATGGGTCGGCACGCAGGGTTCGCCCCGATGTCCGCGCGCTCGCCGGGGGCGCGAGAACCCACATGGAGGTGGATGGGAATGGTCGGTGAAGCGCGGGGGCGCCGCGAGCGTCTCGCCTGGCCCGACTGCGAGGAGCTGGACGAGGTGCCGTGCGACTACGAGGTGGTCGGCGAGCATGTCCACGACGCGATGCGGTTGCTCGTGCTGGGCTCGGATCGTCGCTTCTATGCGCTGAGCCTGGTGGACGGGCACGTTGAGCCCACCGACCTCACCGACCAGTGGATCCTCGACGCGGCCGACCTGACCGACAAGCTTCGCCATCTATGCCCGGACGCGGCGTAGCGTCATCCCCTATCGGCGGGCGTGCCCATGGCGCTCGACCCTATCCGATACGCGCGGCAGAGCCGTGACGCCGTATGCAGCGTCACGGCTCGTCGGCGCCGGGGGCGGCATTGTCCCGTCACGGTGCGGGCGTGGCGGCGCTCCCTTCCACCCGCGTGAAGGTGTACGTCGCCTCGCCTTCTTCGTCCTGGACGGTGACTACGATCGCCGGCCGGCCGTTGGCGTCCTGCTGGAGCATGATGGGCGCCGGGGCGCCGGCGAGCGGCGCATCGGCGAAGAGATAGGCGGTGACGTTCCCCGCCTCGTCCATCAGCGGCCGCAGTGCTGAGTGGACTTCCCCGCCGTCGAGGATCAGCGCCGAGCCCTCCATGCGAAGCTCGACCTCACCCAGGTCGCGATTCGTGTACCGGCCGAGGAATGGCTCGACGGCCGCCGGGTCGACCTCGCCGAGCTGGGCCTGGATCTGGGCCAACTGCTGCGCCTGTTGCTCGAAGAGCTGGGACAGGAGCGGGTCGATCTCCGAGGGCTGGTCGAACAGCAGCTCGAAGAGGCGGTACTGGAGGGCGAGGGTGAAGGGGCCGGCCGCCGCCACGTCGTTGGTGAGGATCACGAGCCCGAGGTTGGCATCCGGCATGAACGCGACCTGCGAGCCGAAGCCGAAGGTGCCGCCATTGTGGCTGATCAGGGGTTGGCCCTTGTACGCGCCGGTGACCCACCCCATGGCGTATGCCTGCGACGACTCGTACGCGAACGGCGGCCCGCCCGGCTGCTGCTCGATGGGAACGCGCGGCGCGCGGGTGCGCTCCAGGTTCTCGGCCGAGACGACCCGCGTGCCGTCGGGGGCGACGCCATCGGCCAGCTCCATCTGGACGTAGCGAGCCATGTCGCGCGCGCTTGACCAGAGCGCTCCCGCCGGGGCAACCGACGTGACAAAGCCCTGATCGGTCAACAGCGGCACCGGTGCGACCTGCCCCTCAAGGTTGATGGAATAGGGATGGGCATAGTTGCCGCTGGCCAGGACCTCCTCCAGCGAGTAGGTCGAGGTGTCCATCCCGAGCGGGTTGAGGAGCTGGTCCTGCATCAGGAGCTCGTAGCCGTGCAGCAGGTCGTCGGGCGGCGCGCCGGCGCCGGCGCTCGCGGCATAGCCGCCGATGGCATACATCTGGTTGCTGTACTGGAACTTCTCACCGAGGGGTGCCGTGAGCGGGTATCCGGCCACCGAGGTGATCAGCTTCTCCGGAGGCAGGTCGTTGAAGTTGAAGAGGAGCTCCGGGTCGTGCCGCGGGAGACCCGTGCACGCGCAGAAGGCGTCGGCGATTGTCAGGCTGGAGGTCCGCTGCGGATCGGAGACGGCGAAGGTGGGCAGGAGGTCGACCAGCGGCGTATCCCAGGAGATCCAGCCGTCGTCGACGAGCGTCGCCGCCATGGTGCTGGTCATCGACTTGTTGACGGAGCCGATCATCATCAGCGTGTCGGGCGTGACCGGCGCCGTGCCGCCCACCTGGCGCAGGCCGAATCCCTCGAGGTAGACGATCTCGCCGCCCTGGATGACGGCGACCGAGGCGCCGGGAACGCCGAGCCGACGCATCAGGTCGGCGGCGTAGGCCTCGAATTCCGCCCGCCGGGCGCCGATGAGTGGGAGGGGCGCCACGCCGCTCAGGTTCACCTGGGGCGTGGAGGCCGGAGCTGGCGGTGGGCTGGCGGAGGGGGTCGCGACCTGGGCAAAGCCGGCGGAGCCGGCGCCCGTGAGGACGAGCAGCAGGGCGAGCACGACAGCGATGCGGCGCATGGGGCACCTCCCGAACGCGGCGATGGTGAGGGATCGACGGGGCGGCGCCTGAGATGAAACGGACGTCGTCCGATAGCTACCGGCGAACGAGGTGTCAGCGGACCCGCGAGGCGGCCGACGTTCCCGCCGGGCCGACATCAAACACGGCGGCCATCCCCTCGAACACGGGGAGCGTGCCCGTCGCCTCGTCGGGGATGAAGCAGGTGACAACGTGGTCGTGGGTGGTCATCGCGGCGCTCCTTTCCCGCCGATCCGGATATAGCAACCGCCGCGCTGGTTGGTGACAGGTGAGATGGCCCCTTGAACCCGCAACCACCCTACGCCCCGTATGACGCGTGTCAACCGGGGCATGAGGCGGCATGGCTCGTTTCGGCTCTCACCCAACTGGCCATAACGGCGCGACGAGGCGGGAGGACCATGTTGGCATGGGGCCCACAGGCGCGGGCAGCGAACGTGCAAGGTGGCCGGCATGACCGTCGATCCGGGGCAGGGGACGCGTGAGCGCTGTCACACGTCAACCTGCGATCGAATTGCGCAGGTTGCGTGGGCCGTTCGGCACGAGGAGGCACTGACGATGAGCGCGCGGCGAGGCTGGGCGTATTGCGATGTGCGGCATGACGGCAGCATCACCTTCTATGGTGTTGCCGACGACCACCATACCCAGGCGCGGCCGAACATCCATGGGATCGAGGCCAGGCGCTGGGTGGAAGAGGCCGTCGCCTGGCTGGGTGCTCAGGGCTGGGAGCTCGTCGCGGTCGTGCAGGGGGAAGGACGCACCTTCTACTTCAAGCGGCCGCTTGACGATGAGATCGTGGGCGGAGAGGAGCTCCTGGCGACCGCGGGTATCGAGCAGCGTGGCAGCGATCTGGAGGAGGGGCCGGACGAGGAGGCGGGCGTTTCGGTGATCGACCCTGCGCGACTCATCGAGGAGGAATTCTTGCCCGAGTGAGGTGACGGCAGGCCAGCCTGAGGGGCACCGGGGAAATGGCGCAGCGATTACGTAGGCAAGGGCGATTCGGTAATTCTACGGATATACATCCCCGGACGGCGGGCGCACCATGTAGGCATGGAGACGACGAGTAACCCTCACACCAGCACGATCTTTTCTCTCTGGCACATTCCCTCGAGCACATTGTTGGTGTCGTCGGAGATCGCCGGGGAGGTGGTGCGGAGGATCGAGACGGTATTGTCCGATGGGGTCGTTCTTGGCGAACTGATGCTCAACGTCGAGCGTTGCGGTGCTGTTGTGAGCGATCAGCACATCGGGTCTCAGGTGCTCATCGCGCTCCGTACACCTGAGTAATGTGAGATCACATTACTTCCTTCCCTCTGAAGACACCGCCGTCCAGCCACGGCGGTGTCTTCTTGTGCGGCGAATCACCGCATCAGCGAGAGGACAGGGCCGAGGCCGATCAGGGTGAGGGCGAGCGCGATCTTGAGCGGCCGCGCCGGCAGGGCGTGGGCGATCTTCCAGCCGATCCAGACGCCGATCAGCTCCGGGACGCCGGTGAGCGCCACCAGTGGCCACGAGATGGTGCCCTGCGCGAGGTAGGTGGCGGTGCTGCCGAGGAACGAGATCAGGACCAGCAGGAGGACGGTGAGGAGCGAGAGATGGGTCAAAGGATCGATCATGAGCCTGGCTTCTTTGGACGCATGGGTATCCTTGGCCATGGTGCGGGCGAAGGGTCGACGGCGATGATATCGTGGCCGGCGCGACCCGTGAACCGCCGTGCCCGATCGTCCGTTCGCCGATGACGTCTTCGTCGTTGTCCCTGGGAGTGTTTCACCTCGTGCGTATCGCCCTCGTTCGCCTCATCCCGGCGCTTGCCTGGATGGGGCTCATCTTCTCGCTCTCCGCCCGCAGCACGCTACCGCAAACGCCCGGGTTGACGGCCGACGCGCAGGCGGTCGCCGGGCATTTCGGCGCCTACGGCGTGCTCGCGATCCTGCTCTGGTGGGCGCTGGGCATGGCCGACCTGCCGCCGGGGCGCCGTCTGGCGCTCGCGTTCGCGGGGGCAATGGCGTACGGGGTAAGCGACGAGTTCCACCAGTCGTTCGTGCCGGGGCGGGACGCGTCGGTGCTTGATCTGGCGGTGGACGCGATGGGCGCGGCGATCGCGCTGGGTGTGCTGACGGTGGGTTTGCGCTGGCTCGCCAGGCGCCGAGGGGGAGGTTGCGGGTAGCGCTTTGCGTCGACCACGTTGAGGGTCAGGATGCGGGCGGCCATTGAGGTCTCACGCCGGCCACAGGTGCGGCACCGCCCGCAGCTGCGAGACCCGACGCTACACGATCGAGGCGCCGTTCCTCCAGCGTCCATCGCGGTTGCGAACGAACCCCGGGTACTAGACCCGGGACTGCCGGGGCAAGCGCCGTTCTGGCATGATGACGGGATGGTGGTGGGCAGACCCCGGACGCAGGTGCGGCACGAGGCCGAGGGTGAGACATGGCCTCTTCGGGCCAGTGTCATGGTTCCCCTGGCGCCGGGGAAGGCATAGAGTGGTCTGGATTCTGCTATGGACGACCGCTTGCCTTCCGGGCGCACGATCCCCCGCGCACCCGCGGCTAGACAGGTCTGTCTCTCCGGATGCACCAGTGAGGTTGGGCCATGCACGTTGTCCAGATCGCTCCGCCGTTCTTCCCCATCCCGCCCGCCAGGTACGGCGGCATCGAGCGGGTCATCTTCGACCTCACCGAGGGGTTGCTGGCCGCCGGGCACCGGGTGACGCTCTGCGCGCCGGGCGACTCGCGCACCAGCGCCGAGCTGGTGCCGACCACGCCGGCGAGTGTCGGGCTGGACATGCCGGAGGCGGAGAAGATGCGCTGGTTCAACGAGACGAGCTCGCTCGCCTACGCGGAGGCTGTGGCGCGCGGCGCCGATGTCGTGCACGACCATACCGACTATCGCTCCGGCGCCGACTACTCGCTGCCCGTGGTGCGGACGATCCATGGACCGGCTGTCGAGGCGTTCGTGCATCATTATGTCGATATCAGTGGCGATGGCGATACCCTGGTCGCGATCAGCCGCCGCCAGCGCGAGCTGTTCGACGAGGCGGCGACGACCTTCTGCGGTCCCGGGGCGCGGCTGAATTTTGGCGGCATGGTCCACAACCCGGTCGACGTGGCGAACGCGCCGTTCTACCCGCGGGAGGCGAAGGGCGACCATGTCGCGTTTCTCGGGCGTTGCCATTGGGAGAAGGATCCCGCGGGGGCGATCCGGATCGCGCTGGCGGCCGGCGTGCCGTTGAAGATGGCGCTGCGGGTGACTTCGGCGGAGCAGGAGTACTTCGAAAGCTGCGTGGCGCCGCTGCTGGCGGCGGCCGGCTCGCAGGTCGAGCTGGTCGGCGAGGTGGGCGGCGCGGACAAGGACGACTTGATCGGCCGGGCGGCGGCGGTGATCTTCTCGTCGCCGTGGGAGGAGCCGTTCGGGCTCGTGCTGGCCGAGGCGGCGGCCCGGGGCACACCGGTGATCGCCTACCGGCGCGGCGCGGCGCCGGAGCTGGTGATCGACGGGGTGACCGGGATCCTCTGCGACGACGAGGCGGCGATGGCGCGGGCGCTGCCGCGGGCGATGGGGCTGGACCCCGCCGCCTGCCGGGCGCACGCGGATGCGCGCTTCTCGCGCGCGGCGATCACGCGGCAGTATCTCGACCTGTACGCGTCGGTCATCGGGACGCATCGGCCGCGGCCACGTCCGGATGAGGCGGCCGCGCGACGAACACCTCAAGCCCATCCTCCGCATCCCGTTGCGCCCCCACCTGCGCAGGCCCCGGCGAGCGGATCAGCGACAGCGATGCCACATTCCCGGGGGT
>DATLHE010000383.1:0-2929 GCA_035540335.1 Thermomicrobiales bacterium
CCTTGCGCATGAGGGGCAGCGCCGCGGCGGAGAAGCTCGGCCGCGTCGACATCCTCGTCAACAACGCCGGGATCCAGCACGTCGCCCCGATCCCCGACTTTCCCGTCGCGGAGTGGAACCGGATCATCGCGATCAATCTCAGCTCGGCGTTCCACACCACCGCCGCGGCGCTGCCCCTCATGCGCAAGGAGGGCTGGGGGCGGATCGTCAACGTCGCCTCGGCGCACGGGCTCACCGCCTCGCCCTTCAAGTCGGCCTACGTGGCGGCGAAGCACGGGATCGTCGGCTTCACCAAGGTGACGGCGCTCGAGGCCGCCGGGCAGTCGATCACCGCGAACGCCATCTGCCCGGGCTACGTGCTGACGCCGCTCGTCGAGGCGCAGATCCCCGACACCATGAAGCAGTACGGCATGAGCCGCGACGAGGTGATCCGCCAGGTGATCCTCGACCGCCAGCCCTCGAAGCAGTTCGCGACGGTGGAGCAGATCGGCGGCTGTGTCGTCTTCCTCTGCTCGGCGGCGGCGGACCAGGTGACCGGCACCACGCTCTCCGTCGACGGCGGCTGGACTGCGCTATGACGAAGATTAATCTCGCGCTGCAGGGCGGCGGAGCGCACGGCGCCTTCACCTGGGGCGCGCTCGACCGGCTGCTCGAGGACGCCTCGATCGACATCGACGGCATCACCGCCACCTCGGCCGGGGCGATGAACGCCGCGGCAGTGAAACGCGGCTGGGTGCTCGGCGGCCGCGAGGGCGCGCGCGAGTGGCTCGAGACCTTCTGGCTCCGGATCAGCGGCCTCGACGGGCCAATGAGCGAGGCGGTGATCGACTGGCTCCGCACGATCTCGCCGTCGCCGGCTTTCACCGCGCGGATGCTCGAGCTCAGCCCCGCTGTCGCCACCGCGGACGCGATCACCCGGGTGTTCTCGCCCTACCAGTTCAACCCGACGAACTTCCATCCCTTGCGCGGCATCGTCGAGGAGATGCTCGACGCCGATACCGTGCGCTCGCAGGAGGGGCCGAAGCTCTTCATCAACGCCACCAACGTCCGGGACGGCAAGCCGCGGATCTTCCACGGGGACGAGATCACCGCCGACGCGATCCTCGCCTCGGCGTGCCTGCCCTCGCTCTACCAGGCGATCGAGATCGACGACCCGAAGACCGGCAGGCGCGAGGCCTACTGGGACGGCGGCTATACCGGCAACCCGGCGCTCTATCCGCTGTTCTACCGGACGAGGACGACCGACATCGTCATCATCCACATCAACCCGCTCTACCGGGAGGAGCTGCCGCGGACGGCGTCGGAGATCGCCACCCGGATCAACGAGGTGAGCTTCAACGCCTCGCTCCTGCGCGAGCTCCGCAACATCGAGTTCGTGAACCGGCTGATCGACCGGGGCGTGATCTCGCCCGAGTCGATGCGCTACAACCACGTGCATTCGGTGAGCGACGACACGCTGATGAACATGCTCGGGATCGTCACCAAGATGACGATCAGCAAGACCCTGCTCCTGCAGCTCCGCGACGCCGGCCGCGCGGCGATGGAGGCGTTCCTCGCCGAGCACCGCGACAAGATCGGCCAAAGCTCGTCGGTGGACCTGAAGGCGGTGGTGAGCTCGGCCGGGTCGATCGTGTGACCCGAGACGCATGTCCTGCGGCGGCCTCCGATCGTCTGCGGATTCGCCGAATGTGACGCGCTTTCCGAAGCATCGGTGGCGAAGCCGTTCGGTCCTGACTGCCCGAGCATTCTGAAATATGCGCTATTGCAATCTTGCCTCGCCCAACCATCTGGCCGGCCGCACGAAAGGGGCGCATGATGGTCGAACAGTTGACGCCGAAAGACCTTTACCGCCCTGCGATCCTGATCGCCAGCCTGTAAGCGTCCCCGCAGTAGGGAGCGGCCCATGACAACCACCGTCTTCTCGTCTTCCGTCACCTCCGACGGAACTGATGCGATCTTCACCTACGCCGCTAGCGGCGACAGCCTGATCGTCAACGCTGGCGTCACCCTCTCCAGCCAGGGCTACGTCGTTTTCGGCGCGGCACCCGACGACGGCGTGGGGCTGGACGATCTTCACGCCAGCATCGGCGGCACCCTGGCGGGATTGGGAGCGTTCTACGCCTTTGGATCGTCGGTCGAGCTGACCGTCGGCAGCACGGGGCGGCTGGAAGCGGTGGCTTCGGCGGTGGAAGCGAGCTACGACAGCTCGGTCTCGAACCACGGCGTCATTCACTCGAGCGAGGGCCTCGGGGTTTACATGGACAACGTCACCGATGCCACGGTGGAGAACTGGGGGTCCATCTACGGCGACTATCTGGGGGTCGCCCTCTACGATCCGGCCAGTGTCGGCAGCGCCACGATCGTGAACCACGGCACCATCGAGTCCAGGCGGTTCTCGGCAATCGATACCGGCCTCGGCACCACGCTCCTCACGAACGACGGAACCATCCTCGCCAACAAAGAGGCGGTCCACATCAATAGCTTCGATGGGTTAGCGCCGAATACCGCGACGATCCACAACAGCGGATCCATCACGTCAGCGCGGAACTATGGTATCTTCGCGCACAGTACGACGGTCGAGATCACCAACGAGGGCACGATCGCGGGACGTAAGGGATCGATCTATCTTCCCTCGTCGGGCGCGGACACGGTGACGAACGCCGGGCACCTCGACGGCCGCGCGGTGCTCGGCGGCGGCGGCGACGTCTATCACGGCGAGAACGGCTGGGTGACGGGCGCGGTCTGGGGGCAGGCTGGCAACGACCTCCTCGTCGGCGGTGCCTCCGCCGACGTGCTCAGCGGCGGTAGCGGCAGCGATACGGTGACGGGCGGGGCCGGCGCCGACACGTTGACCGGCGCAACGGGGGCGGACATCGTTTCCGGCGGCGCGGGGGACGACGTCTTCCGCTTCGCGGCGACGGGGGATGCG
>DATLHE010000384.1:0-20168 GCA_035540335.1 Thermomicrobiales bacterium
TCGGAACACGGATCCACCTCCATCGCATCATGCGACCGCGCCTGCCGCCGGGACGCCCCCGCGCGGTCGCCGTCAGACGGCGCGCGCATGGGCGCCAGCCCCAGCGTGTGCGGCCGCGATCGATCGTCGCGACGCTCCGGCGCGTTTCGACACGCGCCGCATTCGTTGGTCTCCCAAAAGTGCAGTTGGTTCGCACTATAGGGCCGCCGCAGCACGAAATCAATGATTTGGCAGTGAGCACAATTGAAAGGCGGGGTGATCGTGAGCACCGGCCGGGGGGATGCCGCCGCCCGTGCCGGCAACGACCAGTTTGCGGGTAAACTGCGGACAACACTACGACGCCGACACCCGTGGCGCGCGATCGCGCCGGAACGAGGATGCATATCGTGGAAACCCAGAGAACCCCGGCCGATTTCTTCGCGGCCCGCGTGCGCGACGCCCAGCCGTCGCCGACGCTGGCCGTCTCCGACCGCGCCCGGCAACTGAAGGCCGAGGGGATTGACGTGATCGACCTTGGCGGCGGCGATCCGGACTTCATCACGCCCGAGCACATCCGCCAGGCGGCGATCGAGGCGATGAACGGCGGCGATACGCATTATGTCGCCAGTTCGGGCACGCCCGCCTTCCGCAAGGCGATCGCCGCCAAGCTGGAGCAGGACAACGGGATCACGGTCGACCCCGCCAAGGAGGTGCTCGTCACCCCGGGCGGCAAGGCGGCGCTCTTCCAGGCCGCGATGGCGTTCGTCGAGCCCGGCGTCGACGTGATGATCCTCGAGCCCGCCTGGGTCTCCTACACGCCGATGGTCGAGCTCGCCGGCGGCCGCGCGGTCCATGTCGGCCTCGACCCGGACGCGAACTTCGCAGTCACCCGCGAGATCCTGGAGCGGCACCACACGCCGGCGTCGCGCATCATCCTCATCAACTCGCCCAGCAACCCGACAGGCCGCGTGCTCTCCGACGACGAGCTGACGATCATCGCCGACTTCGCGAAGGAGCGCGACCTGCTCGTCTTCACCGACGAGATGTACGAGAAAATCATCTTCGACGGCCATCGCCACACCAGCATCGCCACGCTCCCGGGCATGGCCGAGCGGACGCTGACGTTCAACGGCCTCTCCAAGGCCTACGCCATGACCGGCTGGCGCCTCGGCTACGTCGCCGGCCCGGCGGCGTTCATCAGCGAGATCGCCAAGGTCCACAGCCATTCGGTGACGTGCGCCACCTCCTTCGCGCAGGCGGGCGGCGTGGCGGCGCTGAACGGCCCGCAAGCGTTCATCGGCGAGATGGTGGGCGCGTGGGACCGCCGCCGCAAGCTGATCACCGACGGGTTGAACGGCGTCCAGGGCCTGCGCGTGCCGACGATCGAGGGCGCGTTCTACGCCTTCGTCGATGGCCGCGAGACGGGGCTCGACTCCATCACGCTCTCCGACCGCATCCTGACGGAGGCGCACGTCGCCGTCGTGCCGGGCGTCGCCTTCGGCGATTGCGGCGAGGGCCACTTCCGCCTCTCCTTCGCAACGAGCGACGAAGCGCTGGCCGCGTCGGTGGCGCGCATCCGCGACCTGCTCGGCGCGCGGTAACCGCGGCAGCGCGGCACCTCACGATCCTCGATCGCGGCGGGAGGGCAGAGTGCCCTCCCCCTACCGGAACCGTACCGTGACGAACCTGGAGGACCATTCCCGATGAGCGTTGACGCGCGTTTGGCTGAACTTGGCATCGAGCTGCCGGCCCCGGTGGGACCGGCAGCGAATTATGTGCGCTACCACACCTCCGGCAAGCTGCTCTTCATCAGCGGCACCGGGCCGTCCGACGAGCACAAGAAGGGCAAGCTCGGCGCGGAGGTCACCCTCGAGGAGGGCTACCAGGCCGCGCGCAGCGTCGGCCTGCAGCTGCTGGCGACCGCGCGCGAGGCGCTCGGCTCGCTCGACCGGATCACGAAGACGGTCAAGGTGCTCGGGATGGTGAACAGTGATCCCCGTTTCGGCGACCACCCGAAGGTCATCAATGGCTGCTCGGACGTGCTCGTTGAGGTGCTCGGCGAGAAGGCCGGCCGCCACACCCGATCGGCGGTGGGGTTTGTTGCCCTGCCGAACCAGATCAGCGTCGAAATAGAAGCAACCTTCGAATTCGAGTAAGATACGGAACGGAACGCACCACCAACTCAGGCGGAACACACACGTGCCGCGGATCGGCACGGGGGTATGGTTCTTGATTCTTGCCTGATTGGGCGGGTTGCCGTCACGCATGATCCGTATTTGAGGTTGCAATGGATGACAAGAAGATCCCGGTGACCCGGGAAGGCTATGAGCGGCTCCAGAATGAGCTGAAGAACCTGATCGAGGTGAAGCGGCCGGAGATCGTGGCCGCGGTGGCCGAGGCGCGCTCGCACGGCGACCTCCGCGAGAACGCCGCCTACGACGTCGCCCGGCAGGACCAGGCGATGATCGAGAAGCGCATCTCGGATCTCGACGCGATGCTTCGCAACGCCGAGATCGTCGCGGATGCGGGCACCAAGCCGAACGGCGTGGTCGGCGTCGGCAGCAAGGTGATCGTGGACTTCGATGGCGACGAGGAGCGCTACACGATCGTGGGCGCGATCGAGGCGAAGCCGGCCGAAGGGCTCATCTCCAATGAGTCCCCGATCGGCAAGGAGCTGATGGGCAAGCGCGCCGGAGACCGGGCCGAGGTCCAGACGCCGGGCGGCATGACCGCGGTTCTCATCAAGGCCGTTGAGTAAGCACCCCGTCATTCGTCTTGCGCGCGGGGCGGTCGGGTGGCTGCACCGGTGGCGACACCCGCTGTGGTGGCTGCCCGACATCCCGAGCGAGCAGGACGAGGCCTACCGGCGCGTGTGGCAGAACCTGCGCCAGGTCACGCACGTCGTCGATGGGCGACACGACACCGCGGAATGGCGCCGCCACGACGGCGATTTCGCGCTGTGCTGCGTCCGCATCCCGCTCGGCACGCTCGATCCCGCGATCGATGGCCTGCGGACCGCCTTGCGGGCCTTTCCCTTCGTCCGGCTCCATCCGGACGCCTTCCTCCACATCCCGGTCCAGGAGCTCGGCTTCGTCACGGAGCGCCCACAGGCCCGTGACGAGATCAGCCCCTCGCGCCTGCAAGAGATGATCGCCCAGGCGCAGATTCCGGTCAGCGATTTCCCGCCGTTCGATGTCACCATCGGTGGCGTCAACTCGTTCGTGGACGCCGTCTTCCTCGACGTCCACGACAACGGCTGGCTGGCCCGCATCCACCACCGGCTGATCGACTTTGCCGCTATCCCGCCCGATCAGCGCTTCAGCTACCTGCCGCAGGTCACGATCGCCCACTACACCGAGGCGGCGCCGATCGGGAACCTGCCGGCGGTGCTCACGCCATGGCGCGACCAGCCGTTCGGCGCATTCCGCATCGAGACGATCGACATCGTGCGCCTGCGGACGGACGCGGCGTACCCCGAGCTGGTCGTGGAGCACCAGTTCCACCTCGGCCGCCAGCCTGCGCTGATCGACGTCGTGCCGGTGAACACGCCGGCACCCGAGGCACATCACCCCTCCTAGACGCTTTCGTCCCGGTAGGCGCGCTCTTCGCGTGGCGGAAGCTGCTGCAGCGCCCACTTGTTGCCATCCGGGTCGGCGAAGAAGACGAACTTGCCCCACCCGAGATCCTGCACCTCGCTGGCCTCAACGCCATTCTTCACGAGCATGTCGTGGGCGGCCTGGGCGTCGGCGACGACGACCTGCATGCCCTCGACAGAGCCGGGAGCCGCCTCCGTGATGCCGGTGCCGATCGCGATCGAGCAGGCCGAGCCCGGCGGCGTGAGCTGAACGAAACGGAGATCGTCATTGACCTGGTGATCGTGGTCGGCATTGAAGCCGCACTTGTCGACGTAGAACGCCTTGGCGCGGTCCACATCCGACACGGGAATCATGATCAGCTCGATCTTCCAGTCCATGGGTTCTTCCCCTTTCGGTGACTCGAGTGGTCGTCGGCGGTGCCTCACCGCCGTCCACCACACTGTAGCGGGGAATGAGGACTGTTCCGGTCCGCATTGGACGCAAAAAGGGGGCGGACCTGAGCGTCCGCCCCTACGCAATCGGCGATGCTGGGGCAGCCATGGAGTCTGCCCGTACGATGACAGTTACGAGGCCAGCGCCGCGATCACGGCGTCGCCGAACGCCGTCGTGGACGTGTCTCCGCCAAGATCGGCGGTGCGCGTGCCGCCGGCGATGACGGTGTCGACCGCGCGCTCGATGGCGGCGGCCTCCGCCTCCAGCCCGAAGGACAGCCGCAGCATCATGGCCGCCGAGAGGATCATCCCCGCCGGGTTGGCGATGCCCTTGCCGGCGATGTCCGGCGCGCTGCCGTGGATCGGCTCGTAGAGGCCGGGGCGCTTGCCGTCAGGGCCGATGGCGCCAAGGCTGGCGGAGGGCAGGATGCCGATCGAGCCGCCAAGGACGGACGCCTCGTCGGTCAGGATGTCGCCGAACATGTTCTCGGTGACGATCACGTCGTAGGCGTGCGGCTGCTGGATGAGCTTCATCGTCATCGCGTCGACCAGCATGTGCTCCAGTGCGACGTCCGGGTTCTGCGCCGCGATCTCGGTCACGATCGCCCGCCACAGCCGCGACGACGACAGCACGTTGGCCTTATCGACGCTCGTCACCTTGCTCTTGCGCTGGCGGGCAAGGTCGAACGCGAGCGAGACGACGCGGCGGATCTCGTGCTCGCGGTAGATGAGTGTGTCGACGGCGACGCGGCCACGGCGCTCGCGCCACTGGCCGGAGGGCTTGCCGAAGTAGAGGCCGCCGGTGAGCTCGCGCACGACGAGGAGGTCGGTCCCGCGGACGCGATCGGCCTTCAGCGGCGAAGCGTCGATGAGCGCCTCGTTGGCGACGACCGGGCGGAGGTTGGCAAAGAGGCCGAGCGCCTTGCGGATGCCGAGCAGCCCCTGCTCCGGGCGTACCTTGGCGTTCGGATCGTCCCACTTGGGGCCGCCGACCGCGCCGAGGAGCACGGCGTCGGCCGCGCGGGCCGCCTCGATGTCCTCGTCGCGCAGGGCGGTGCCGTGGGTGTCGATCGCGATGCCGCCGAGCAACCGCTGATCGAAGGTGAACGTGTGCCCGTGGGCCTCAGCGACCGCGTTCAGCACGCGAATCGCCTCGTGCATCACGTCCGGGCCGACGCCATCGCCGCCGAAGACGACGATCGTGCCTGTCACCGGGGCGCCCTTCGCGTTCGGTTCGCGCGCATCCGTTGCCAACGCCATGTGCTGAATTCCCTTTCGCCTTGCACGTGGTAGGGGCGGACCTCGTGTCCGCCCGATGGCCCGCAGGGCCATATCTGCGCCGGAACCATCGCCTGCGGCGATGGCGGGAGGCCACAAGGGCCTCCCCGACCGACGGTTCAATCGGTCACGCCGTCCTCGCCGTCTCGACTTCGGGCAGCCACGAACGACGCTGCGTCTCGTAGGCCGCGATATCGTCCTCGTGCGTCATTGTGAGGCCGATGTCGTCGAGCCCGTTCAGGAGGCGATGCTGCGTGAAGTCGTCGAGCGGGAAGGTCGTTGCCATGCCGAGGCGCGGCACGGAGACGGTCTTGGTCGCGACGTCGACCACGACCTCGAGGAAGGGATGCTCCTGCGCGGCCTCCAGCAGCTCGGCGCCGAACTCCTCGTCGACCTGCACCGGGACGAGGCCGGCCTTGGTCGCGTTGTTCTTGAAGATGTCGCCGAACTTGGGCGAGATCACGGCCTGGAAGCCGTAGTCCATCAGCGCCCAGACGGCGTGCTCGCGCGAGGAGCCCGTGCCGAAGTTCGGTCCGGCGACGAGCACCGTCGTGCCCTCGAACTCGGGGCGGTTGAGCACGAACGTCGGGTCCTGCTCGCGCCAGGCGGAAAAGAGCCCCTCGCCGAAGCCCGTGCGCTCGACGCGCTTGAGCCAGACGGCGGGGATGATCTGGTCGGTGTCGACGTCGCTGCGGTCCAGCGGGGCGACGCGGCCCTCGATCTTGGTGACCGGGTTCATGCACTAACTCCTGAGCCGTCTCCAATGAAGGGAAGCAGCTTGTCTGCTCCCGCCCGGGAGAACACACGGTCCTCCCCTACCACGGGTCGGCGTTGACGCTCCCCTAGGACAAATCGGCCGGGGTCGCGAACGTGCCGAGCACGGCCGTCGCGGCGGCGACCTGCGGCGAGACGAGGTGCGTGCGCCCGCCCTTGCCCTGGCGGCCCTCGAAGTTGCGGTTGGAGGTCGAGGCGCAGCGCTCGCCCGGCTTCAACTGGTCCGGGTTCATGCCGAGGCACATCGAACACCCCGCCGCGCGCCACTCGAAGCCCGCCGCCTGGAAGATCTTGTCCAGCCCTTCCTGCTCGGCCTGCGCCTTCACACGCATTGAGCCCGGGACGACCATCGCCCGCATGCCGCTGGCGACGTGGCGGCCCTCGAGGATCTTCGCCGCCGAGCGCAGGTCCTCGATCCGGCTGTTGGTGCAGGAGCCGAGGAAGACCGTGTCGACGCGGATGTCGCGCATCGGCGTACCCGGCTCCAGCGCCATGTACTTCAGTGCACGGGCGGCGGCGTCCCGGTCGAGCTGCGAGGCGAACTGCGAGGGGTCCGGCACGACGGCGTCGATGGAGGTCACCTGGCCGGGGTTCGTGCCCCACGAGACGTGCGGCGCGATCCGGTTGCCATCCAGCACGACCTCGTGGTCGAACGTCGCGCCGTCATCAGTCGGCAGCGAGCGCCAGTCATCCAGCGCGCGCTCCCAGTCCGCGCCCTTCGGCGCGTACTTCCGGCCCTCGACGTAGGCAAAGGTGGTGTCGTCCGGCGCGATCATGCCGGCCTTGGCGCCGCCCTCGATCGACATGTTGCAGATCGTCATCCGGCCCTCCATCGAGAGGGCGCGGATGACCTCGCCGCGGTACTCGACGATGCGGCCAGCGCCGCCGCCGGTGCCGATCTTGCCGATGATCGCCAGGATGACGTCCTTGGCGGTGACGCCCTCCTGCAGCGTGCCGTCGACGGTGATCGCCATCGTCTCGGGGCGGTACTGCGGCAGCGTCTGCGTGGCGAGGACGTGCTCGACCTCGCTGGTGCCGATGCCGAAGGCGAGCGCGCCGAACGCGCCGTGCGTCGACGTGTGGCTGTCGCCGCAGACGATCGTCATCCCCGGCTGGGTGAGCCCCTGCTCGGGGCCGATGACGTGGACGATGCCCTGGCCGGGGCTGCCCATCGGGTGCAGCTGGATGCCGAACTCGGCGGTGTTCTCCGTGAGCTTCTGGAGCTGCTTGGCGGAGACGGGGTCGGCGACCGGCAGGTTGAGGCCGATCGTCGGCACGGTGTGGTCCGCCGTCGCGATCGTGAGGTCGGGCCGCCGCACCGTGCGGCCGGCCATGCGAAGCCCGTCGAACGCCTGCGGCGAGGTCACCTCGTGAATGAGATGCAGATCGATATAGAGGAGATCGGGCTCGCCTGCCGCGGAGCGGACCATATGGCGATCCCAGACCTTTTCAGCCAACGTTCGGGGCGTCGACACCGCGTTTGCCTCCGGTTTCCCTGGTGTTCCGAAGCGGCGGAACACATCCCGCCGCGCAATAATATGACGTCGTTGTCAGGAAGATGGGCGCCGGCCGGCAAAAACCGCCAGCTCGAACGCCTTGAACGCGCAATCGACATCGCCGAAGCCCAGCTCGCGCAGCCAGGCGAGCTGCACCTCGACCGGGGCGAGGATGTTCGCCCCGCTGTCCTGCCGCGCCCGGTACGTCGCCGCCACCTGCTCGGCGTCGGCCTCGTCGCCCTGCGCGGCCATGATCCCATGGATCATGAGCTGCTCATGCGCCTGGTGGTAGAGGTCGCTCGCCGACGCGACATGCTCAATGTTGACGAACAGCCCGCCGGGGGCCAGCCACCCCAGCACGGCTCCGTAGAGCGCGCGCTTGTCCTCGTCCGGGATGTGGTGGATGGCGAAGCGCGAGACGACCGCGTCGTACGGGCCGGCCGCGGCGACCTCGGCGTGCCAGTCGCTCGCGCGAAAGTCGCCGACGACGAACTGGGCCGCGGGCCCCACATTGGGCGGCGCGAACCGCTCACGGGCGAGGTCCATCATCGGTGGCGAGAAGTCGACAAGCACCGCCCGCTCGACCGGCTGCCGCTCGGCGACGACGGTCGTCGCGATGCCGTCACCGGCACCAAGGTCCAGAAGATTCCGGACCGTGATGCCGGCGGCATCGAGCAACTGATGCATCACCGCGAAATGGGCGTCGGCGAAGGGGATGCCCTTGCGCGACGCGTGATATTCAGACGCGACCGAGGCACGCCGCCAGATCAGGTCGGTCCGCGTCGGGATCGATGCGTCATCCGCCTTCATCGCGCCTAGCTCCAGCGCGAGGTGGATGAGCCCATCAGGACGATCTCGGGGTTGTGCGCGAGCACCTGGCTGAGCGCCGCGATGTAGGCGCGGGCGCTGGCCTCGACGATGTCCGTCGCGAGCCCGTGTCCGCTGTAGGACTGGCCGTCACGCTTGATGCGCACGTGAACCTGCCCCTGCGCGTCCTCACCCGGCGTGACCGCCTCGATGTGGAAATAGGTGAGCTCGTTCTCCACGCCGACGGCGGCGTCGACCGCCTTCATCAGCGCGTCGACCGGGCCGTTCCCCTCGGCGTCGCCGCCGTTCTCCTGCTCATCGCGACCGATCACGACCGATGCGGTGGCGGAGCCGCCGCTGCCGATGCTGGCGTTCCAGCGGACGAGCCGGAGGGCGCCACCGGCGGAGGTGGTCGTGTCCGCGACGAGGGCGACGATGTCGGCACCGGTCACGCTCTTCTTGCGGTCGGCCAGCTCCAGGAAGCGCTCGTAGACGCCCTGGACCTTGTCCTCGTCCAGCTTGAGGCCGAGGTCCTTCAGCGCGTTGCGGAAGCCGGCCCGGCCGGAGTGCTTGCCGAGCACCAGCTTGGTGCCCTCCCACCCGACGTCGGCCGGATCCATGATCTCGTAGGTCGTGCGCTCCTTGAGGACGCCGTCCTGATGGATGCCCGCCTCGTGGGCGAAGGCGTTGGCGCCAACGATCGCCTTGTTGACCTGGACGTCGATGCCGGTCAGGCCGCTGACGAGCCGGCTCACCGGCACCAGCTTCGGCTTTTCGATTCGGGTCCACGCGCCGGCGAACCGGTCGGACCGGGTAGCGAGCGCCATGACGACCTCTTCGAGCGCCGTGTTGCCGGCCCGCTCGCCGATGCCGTTCATGGTCACTTCGACCTGCCGGGCGCCGGCCTTGACCGCCGACAGCGTGTTCGCCGTCGCCATGCCGAGGTCGTCGTGGCAGTGGACCGAGAGGATGACCTCGTCGCTGCGCGTGATGTTGGTCTTCAGGTACTCGATCAGCTCGACGTACTCGAACGGCGTCGTGTAGCCGACCGTATCCGGGATGTTGAGCGTCGTCGCCCCGGCCTCGACCGCGGCGTTGAAGACCTGGACCATGAAGTCCCAGTCGGAGCGCGTTGCGTCCTCGCACGAGAACTCGACGTCCTCGACGAAGCTGCGCGCGAAGGCAACGCTGTCCTTGACCCGCGCGATCACTTCCTCGCGCGTCATCCGCAGCTTGTGCTCGAGGTGGATGTCGGAGGTGGCGATGAAGGTGTGAATGCGTGGCCGGTCGGACTCGGCGACCGCCTGCGCGGCGCGCTCGATGTCGCCGCGGTTCGCCCGCGCCAGGCCGGCGATGGTGACGCCGGAGCCGCGCGTGCGCCGGGCGATCTCGCGCACCGCCTCGAAATCGCCCGGCGAGGCCGCCGGGAACCCTGCTTCAATGACGTCGACCCGCAGGGCAACGAGCGCGTCCGCGACCTCAAGCTTCTCTTCGGCGGTCAACGTCGCGCCCGGGGACTGCTCCCCGTCGCGCAGCGTCGTGTCGAATACGATGACGCGCGAACGCTCGTCTGCTACGTTGCCTTCCCGATCGCTCATGATCTGCTCTTTCTGACGGGCCATCGCGTTCCGCAATGGCCCGCCGTCAACGATGTGCTACTGCCCGCGGTTCGCGGCGGCGGCGTCCCGCGCGGCCTTGCCCGACTTCAGCCAGGGCATCATGCC
Organism: Thermomicrobiales bacterium; assembly: GCA_035540335.1. Lineage (GTDB taxonomy): Bacteria > Chloroflexota > Chloroflexia > Thermomicrobiales > UBA6265 > UBA6265. Next base: position 10,086 of record DATLHE010000384.1, read on the forward strand.
GCGCAGCTCGGCGCCGACGCGCTCGACCTCGTGATCCTGGTTCGCCTTGCGCAGCGCGAGGAACTTCTCGCGGCCGCTCTCGTTCTCGGCGATCCACTCGCGGGCGAACTCGCCCTCCTGGATCCGGGTCAGCAGCTGCTTCATCGCAATCTTGGTTTCCGGCGTGATCACCTGCGGGCCGGCGTAGTAATCGCCGTACTCCGCGGTGTCGGAGATGACCTGGCGCATCTGCGTGAGGCCGCCCTCATAGATGAGATCGACGATCAGCTTCATCTCGTGCACGCACTCGAAGTACGCGCTCTCCGGCGCGTACCCCGCCTCCGTCAGCGTCTCGAAGCCCGCCTTGATGAGGGCCGCGACGCCGCCGCAGAGGACGGCCTGCTCGCCGAAGAGATCGGTCTCGGTCTCCTCGCGGAAGGTGGTCTCAAGGACGCCCGCGGACAGGGAGCCGAGACCCCTGGCGTACGCGAGCGCCACCTCCTTTGCATTCCCCGACGGATCCTGGTGGATCGCGATCAGGGCCGGAACACCAACGCCCTCCTGGTACAGCTCGCGGACGCGCTGCCCGGGGGCCTTCGGCGCGATCATCGAGACATCGACGTCGGCCGGGGGAACGATTTCACCGAAATGGATGGCGAAGCCGTGGGCGAACATGAGCGTCTTGCCCGCCGTCAGGTGGGGCTCGATCGACTTCGAGTAGACGGCCTTCTGGATGTGGTCGGGGACGAGGATCATGATCACGTCGGCGGCCTTGGCGGCATCCTCGACGGACGCAACGCGGAGCCCCTCGGCCTCGGCGGCTTCCCGGCTCTTGCTGCCCTCATGCAGGCCGACAACGACGCTCAGGCCGGAGTCCCGCAGGTTTAGCGCGTGCGCGTGGCCCTGGGCGCCGTAGCCGATGATCGCCACCGTCTTGTCCTGCAGCGGGGCGAGGGTCGCGTCGTTCTCGTAATAGATGACTGCCGGCATTGAATCCTCCTCGGGCGACCACCGGTCGCCTGCCTGTTTGTTCGGTCCTCGCTCCTCGGTGGAGCGACATCTTTTCATGACTGAAGGGAGCGACGGTCGCTCCCTTCACCTCATCAACAAACGCTAATCGGCTACCGCGAAGGTAGCGTCGGTAATGCGGTCGATGTGGCCGTGCTTCGCGGTCGAACCCCGCGCCAGCGCGATCTTGCCACTGCGTACCATCTCACGAATGCCGAAAACGCGCATCATCGCCAGGAAGGAATCGATCTCGTCGTCCGTGCCGGACATCTCGATCATCAGCGAGCTCGGCGTGGCGTCCAGCACCCGGGCGTTGTAGATCTGCGCGACCTGCAGCACTTCGGAGCGCACGCTGCCCTTCGCCGCGACCTTGACCATGACCAGCTCGCGCGTGATCGCGGCGGCCTCGGACAGGTCGGTGACCTTGACGACCTCCAGCAGCTTGTAGAGCTGCTTGCCGGCCTGCTCGACGTCCGCGTCCTCACCGCGCAGCTGGATCGTCATGCGCGAGAGGCCCGGCTGCTCGGAGTGGCCGACGGTGATCGAGTCGATGTTGAACGAGCGGCGACGCATCAGCGAGACGACGCGGTTGAGGACGCCGGGATGGTCTTCGACGAGCAGGACGAGTGTGTGAGTGCGTTCCATTGACTAGACATCCTCCTCGGTCGGCAGCCACTGCGGATCGTGCACCATCTCCGAGTTCGCGCCGCCCGGCGGCACCATTGGGTAGACATTGGCCTCCGGCTCGACGACGAACTCGATCAGCACGGGTCCCTTGATCGAACGCGCCTTCTCGATCGTCGGCCGGATGTCCTCGTCGCGCGTCACCCGCAGGCCGGTCGCGCCGTAGGCCTCCGCCATCTTCACGAAATCGGGACCACTGATGGCCACCTCGGAGTAGTTGCGGGCGTGGAAGAGATCCTGCCACTGCCGGACCATGCCGAGATAGCCGTTGTTGATGATCGCGATGTTGATATCCAGGTTCTCCTGGACGGCGGTGGCGATCTCGTTGCCCGACATCTGGAAGCCGCCGTCGCCGACGATCGTCCAGACCTCGAGGTCCGGGCGGCCGATCTTGGCGCCGATCGCGGACGGCAGGCCGAAGCCCATCGTGCCCAGCCCGCCGGAGGTGATCCAGCGATGGCCGTGGCGGATGCCCAGGTGCTGCGCGGCCCACATCTGGTGCTGGCCGACGTCCGTCGTCACAACGGCCTCATGGTCGGTGACCTCGGCGATCGTCTTGATGATCGCGAAGGGCTCCGGCCACTCCGGCCGATCTTCCAGCGCGGCCTCCAGCACGCGGTTGCGCTGCCCATCGATCCACGCCATCCAGTCGGCGTGATCCCCAGGCTCGACTTCGTGCAGGAGGAGCTTGAGCGCCTCCTTGGCGTCGCCCACGACGGGGACATCGGCCGGGACATTCTTGCCGATTTCGGCGGGGTCGATATCGACGTGGATGACCTTCGCATTCGGCGCGAAGCCGCTGAGGCGGCCGGTCGCGCGGTCGTCGAAGCGGGCGCCGAAGTTGATCAGCAGGTCGCACTCATCGAGCGCGCGGTTCGCCTGACGATGGCCATGCATGCCCATCATGCCCAGCGAGAGGCGGTGGTCCTCGTCCATCGCGCCCAGCCCGAGCAGCGTGAAGAGGACCGGGATGTCGGAGCGCTCGGCAAATTTGCGGAAGAGCTCCTCCGCGCCGCTGAGGATGATGCCGTGACCGGCCATGATCAGCGGGCGCTCGGCGGCGTTGATCATCTCCGCCGCCAGCCGGACCTGCCGCATGTTCGGCACGAGGTTTGGCTGGTAGCTCTTGCGGCCGGTGGTCTTCGGGTACTGGAAGGGCGCCTTGGCGATGAAGACATCCTTCGGGATGTCGACCAGCACGGGGCCGGGACGGCCCGAGCGCGCCAGGTAGAACGCTTCCTTGATCGTCGGCGCGATGTCCTCCGGCCGGCGGACCAGGTAGTTGTGCTTGGTGACCGGCAGGGTGATGCCGGTGATGTCGACTTCCTGGAAGCCGTCGCGGCCGATCAGTGACTGGCCGACCTGGCCGGTGATGGCGACGATCGGCACGGAGTCGAGCATCGCATCGGCCAGCGCGGTGACGAGGTTCGTCGCGCCGGGTCCGGAGGTGGCGATGCAGACGCCGACGTCGCCGGTGACGCGGGCATAGCCGACCGCGGCGAGACCCGCCCACTGCTCGAACCGGGTCAGGACATGGTGCAGGTTCGCCGCCGGCAGGGCGTCGTACAGCGGGATCACCGCGCCGCCGGGATACCCGAAGACGGTCGTTACCCCCTCGGCCTCCAGGCTCTTGCAGGTGATCTGGGCGCCGGAGAGGACCTCCGGCTGACGATGTGTTGTTGCTTGCTGATCCGCTGCCGTTGCCTCAGCGGGTGCCGAGGAATCTGCCACGACCATCCTGATGCTCCCTTTCCATCCGTCGCCCAATGCGGGTGGCGGGTCGACGCGCGTCACGCATTCCGACCGGGACCGCCACCGTGCGGCCGTCCGCCAACCTCCGGCACGTACCGAAGGATCAACGGCCTCCTCGTCCTTGCGTCAGGACTGATCGGGAGGAATCGGATGCACCCGGGCGTCGTCGGTCAGGAGCATCAAAAAAGCCTCCCGTGAGGGGAGGCCAGCATGCTTGTCGATCTGCTTCGTCGCCTTAAACGGCTTGCTGTCCTCGCCCACACCAACGGCTCCCTACCGGGAGCTCGATAAGTACGAGGCTAATAATGGACAGCGAAACAGTCGACGGCATGGATGTCACTTCGTGATACATGACCGCGCGGTCACCCCGCGCTTGGTTCATGGTACGAGGCGCGTCGCGAATCTGTCAACCTGCACAACAATTCGCTCATGGTGGGGGCATGATGACCAGCCTGCCGGGGCCGGCCAAGGATGTCCGCGACGTCGTTGCCGCACCTACGTCGTCGCCGCGCGCCTCGAAGCGTGTGCGCCGGATGCCCCGCGGGGCCATACCGCCGCTTGGGCGGTGACGGGAGGGCATTGAACGCGCCGTTCGGTGCGTGACCGTTTGGGTGGCTGGGCGCGTTCAATCCCCCGGCCAAGGACTCGCTCCGCTTCTCGCGCTCCGCGCTCGGCCGGGCCGCAGGCGAGGGCCCGCTCCGCTGCTCGGCTTCGCGCTCGGCCGGGCGAGCCTTTCCCTTCGCGCGGTGGCAGGCGCACACCCTCCGGGGTGCGTGGCGGCGACGGCAGGAGCACACGCCCATGAGGAGCGCCTACGGCCAGACGTCGGGATCTTCGTCCTGGAAGGTCAGCGGCAGGTGGCCGTTCTGCTGCGGGCAGACGTGTCCCTCGGGGTCCATCGGCGAGCCGCACATCGGGCAACGGGGGCGGCCGCGGGCGACGATGGTGGCCGCCTCGGCGCTGAGGGACCGCGCCTGATCACGCGAGATGCGCACCGCGAGCGTGGGTGACTCCTCCGTCTCCTCCTGCTCGATATCGTGGACCGCGATGATGATGCGCTCGAGGCGCTCGTCGAAGGCAATCTCGATGCGGCCGACGCGGAACTGGTTGTGCGTGTCCTCGTCGAGCAGCCCGCCCAGCAAGTCGCCGGCGAACAGCGTTGGCGCATCCGGGAGTTGCTCCAGGAGCTGTTCCAGCGCCAGCCCGAGCGCCTGCATCTGCTGTTTTTCCATCCAGAGGATGTGGGTCTCGCCGTCGATCGCGGCGAGCATGCGAAAACGCCGGTGTCCGGGCTCGCCAAGCGCTTCGGCGCGAAGCACCTGCGCGTCTCCACCCGGGACTCGCGCGTTGAGCTCATCCGCCATAGGACTTGAGAACTCTTTCTACGCCACCGCCGGATCCTGGTGGCCCGGAGTGACGTCAGAAACGCCTGCCGGAGCGCCACGAGCGCCCGCAGGACCATAAAAGAACGAGCGGCGCCATCGCGAGATGGCACCGCTCATAGGATAGCGCGGTCGGCAATGCCGGTCTATTGCCCGGATGTCGTCCCGTTCGTGGCCGCGCCGGAGGCGGCCTTCGTGGGTTCGGCTTCCTCGTTGGCGACCGGCTCGGCATCCACGACCGGCGTCGGCGGGGTCTTCTTCTCCGGGCGGCGGGCCGGCGCGACGCCATCGCCGCTGCGGCGGTAGTTCTCGCCGGTCTCCGGCACGTGCTTGAGGAGATCCTCCAGCTTCACGCCGGTCAGCGACTCCAGCAGGGCCGGCACCTGGGCCACGAGCGAGGTCATGTCCCCGGCGATCCGGTTCACGCCGGTCCCGCCGTTGGCTCCATCGCCGCCAGTCGAGATGACGGTGATCTTGTCGACCTTCGTAAGCGGCTCGGAGATTGCTCGGACCACTTCTGGCATCTGCGAGAGCAGCTTGTCGAGCACGGCGGCCTGGTTGTACTCCTGGAACGCGGCCGCCTTGATCTGCATCGCGTTCGCCTCGGCCTGGCCCTTGGCCTGGATGATCTCCGCCTCGGCTATACCTTGCACGCGAACGATGTTGGCCTGGGCCTCACCTTCGAGCCGGGTCGTCTCGGCGGCCGCCTGGGCGCGGAGCACCTGCCGCTGCCGCTCGGCCTCGGCAAGCGTCTCGATCCGCTGCTTTTCGACCTCCGCAGCGCGGAGAACGGTCGCGATCAGCTCCTTCTCGCGGCGAGTGATCTCGGCCTCCTGGACCGCGATCTCGCCTTCCTTGCGGACCTGCTCGATGCGCACCTGCTCGGCCATGATCTTCTGCTGCTGGACGTTCGCCTGGATCTCGTAGGCCTTGTCGGCCTGCGCCCGCTGCTCCTGCACCGACCGGTCATACTCGGCGCGCTTCATCTCAAGGTCGCGCACGGCCTCGGCCTGCTTGGTCTGGCTCATCGACTCGGCGGTGACCTTCTCCTGCTCGGCGGCGGCCTCGGCGATCTTCGCTTCGCGCATCGCCTGCGCACGCCGGATCGCGATGTCGCGATCCGCCTCGGCCATGGCGATATCGGCCGTTCGCTTCACATTGGCGACGTCCGGCTTACCCATGTTGAGGATGTACTCGTTGGAGTCCTTGACCTCGCGGATGGTGAACGACACTACCTCGAGGCCCATCTTCGACATGTCCTCGGCGACGTTGGCGCGCATCCGGTCGGCGACCATCTCCGGTTCCTTGACGATCGCCTCGACCGTCAACTGGCCAACGATGCCCCGGAGGTGGCCTTCCATGACGAGCCGGATGAGATCTTGCCGCTGCTGCGCGTCCTTGCTGAGAAACTGCTCCGCGGCCGTCAGGATGCTGACCGGGTCCGACTTGACCTTGATCTGGGCGACGGCCTCGACGTTCACCGCGACACCCTGGTTGGTGTAGAGGTCCTGCGTCGGCGCGACGTCGAAGCTCATCAGCTCCAGCGAGAGCTCACGGCTCTGCTGGATCATCGGCCAGATGACCTTGCCGCTGCCCTTGACAACCTTCGTGCCGCCGAAGCCGTAGACGATGAGCGCCTGGTTCGGTCCCACCTTGCGATACAGCCGCGCCACCAGCGCGATGATCAGCAACAGGATCACCACCAGCAGCACGACGGTTACCAGTAAGGAAATAAGATCCATGAATAGTCCTTCCGTTCAGATCGCCTGCATCACCGCAGCAATCTTTCCTTTGCTTCGGGCATCGATGCCCGCTGCTCTCACTCTGTCGATATGCCTGACGGCGAGCGGTGCACGCTGTCCTCGCGTGCTGCCTGCTCCTGCATCCAGACAGGCATCCGATCGGCCTGGATCGCTTCACGCCGTCGGGCCTTCGCCCCTGCGCCGGCGAAGAGGTCGGCCAGCCCCTCGATGATCTCCACCACCATCCACATCGGCGGTATTCCCCCGGGAGCGTCGCGTCGTCCGTCCGATGACGCTGTCGTCAGCTCGCGACGGACGTCGGCCGGTTGTGCAGCAACTCCTCGAACGGCTCGACGATCGCGACGCCCCGCTCGACCCGGAGGATGACCACCTCCGTATCACGCGGGATCGGCCGCTCCGACGAGCCTTTCGCCGAGGCAACCTGGCGCGTGCCGTGCTGCTCGTAGACGATCTCGCCAAAGCCGTTCGGGCGAATCGACGAGGTCACCCGCGCGAGGACGCCGACCTGCTCCCAGGCCCTCGGATCCATGTCCTCGCCGGAGTCGCGCAGCACCATGCGAATGAACACCGCGACCACCGCGGCGGCCGCGAACCCGCCAAGCAGGGCAATCAGGATCGCCAGCGGCGCCCAGAGGCCGAGCCCGTTGCGGGCGACGTAGCCGAAGCCACCGAACCACGTGATGAACGCCAGGATCGAGCTGACGTTGAACATTCCGTGGAAGAAGCCATGGTCGCCGCCGTCCGCGCCGTGGCCATGGCCGGCCCCGTGGTCCGCGCCGAGATCGGCGACGCCCAGGAGCAACACGCCGACCGTAAAGATCAGCCCAAACAGGAAGCCGCCCAGCAGAATGGCATCCAACGCGTCATTGAGAGGAAACATCGCTGCGCTCCGTCGTGGTCCGGATGTGCGTATACGCATAGTGTACGCTGTCCGGCGCCTTCCGTTATGTACGGTGCGCCACATTCGGGAACCATGAACCGCTTCCACTATGAAGAACGCCGGCGGGGGTAAAATCGATCCATTCCTATTCGAACAGGACCACCGATTCACGGCGCAGGAGCATCATGACCACACGTACCGACATCTCCGACAACACCTCCGCTGACGATCCGAAGTACGGGGCGACGACGATCGATCCCGACTCGATCACGGAGGCCGAACGCACCCACTCCAGCCTCGCCTTCGAGGTCGTCCGGGACGACCCCGAGGTGCAGGCGATGATCGCGGCCGCGAATCGCAACCTCGGCGTGCTGGGCTTCACGGAACATGGCTTCCGGCACGTCGGGCTGGTCGCCAACATCGCGCGCAACGTCATGCACCGGCTCGGCTACGACCTGCGCCACGAGGAGCTGGCGCAGATCGCCGGGTACATGCACGACATCGGCAACGTGATCTCGCGGCACGGCCACGCGACGTCGAGCGCGCTGCTGGCGCACACGATCCTGACCCGGCTGGGGATGGCGCCGGAGGACGTCATCGTCGTGATGAGCGCGATAGGGTCGCATGGCGACGATCACGGCAGGCTCGGCGAGCCCGTCCATCCCGTCTCGGCCGCGCTGGTCCTGGCCGACAAGTCGGACGTGCACCGCTCGCGGGTGCGCATCACGAATCCATCCGATTTCGACGATCACGACCGGGTGAACTACGCGACGACGTCATCGTTCCTGCGGGTGAACGGCGACTCGAACACGATCACGTTGGAGCTGGAGATCGACACCGGCATGGCGTCGGTTATGGAATACTTCGAGCTGTTCCTGCCGCGCATGCAGATGTGCCGGCGCGCCGCCGAGCTGCTGGATCGCTCGTTCAGGATCACGATCAACCAGGTTTCCGTCCTCTAGCCCACCGACCGGGGACCGCCGTCGCTCCCCGCCAAGGACTCTCCTTCATGCTTGCATCCCGGCATAACCATCGGATGTCCGTGCCCGCGTACAGCGTGAGCAGCGACCGCTGGCGCGACTTCGATCCGATGATGTTCATCACGGTCGTCGTCCTGATGGGGTTCGGCATCATCGCGATCTGGAGCGCGGTCGGCCTGCCGCCCCTGCTATCCAACAACGAGGGCACCAAGCAGGCGCTCTACGGCGTCATCGGCCTGGCGCTGATGTTCCTCTTCGCCTCGATCGACTACCGCTACCTGCAATCGGTCACCTGGGCGCTCTACGGGTTCGGCATCCTGCTCCTGATCGCCGTGCAGAGCCCGCTGGGCGTGACCATCGCCGGCGCGCAGAACTGGTTCAACATCGGCTTCACGCTGGTGCAGCCATCGGAGTTCACCAAGATCACGACGATCCTGGCGCTCTCGTCGTTCATCGCCTCGCAGGGCGATGAGATGAAACGGTTCGGGAACTTCATCATCGCCGGGCTGATCGTCGCGCTGCCGGCGGCGCTGATCCTCGTCGGGCCGGACCTCGGGCAGACGATGGTCTATGTCTCGCTGTGGCTGGCGTCGCTGTTCGCCGCCCGGACACGGCGTCTCTACATCATCGCGATCATCGTGGCGGCGCCGCTGGTGGCGTGGTTCGCGTGGAATTTCGTGCTCGAGGCGTACCAGAAGACGAGATTCGAGGTTTCGTTCAACCCGGACATCGACCCGCTCGGCGCGGGCTACCAGATTCGCCAGGCGCGCATCAGCATCGGCGCCGGCGGCTGGTTCGGCGAGGGCATCCGGGGCGGCACGCAGAGCACGCTGAACCTGCTCGACGTGGCGGAGTCGGACTTCATCTTCGCGCACGCCAGCGGCATGTTCGGCTTCGTCGGCATGATCGGCCTGCTCGTGGCGCAGATCATCCTGCTGTGGCGCTGCCTGAAGGTGGCGGAGATCGCGAAGGACCATTTCGGGCAGGCGATCGCGGTGACGACGACCGGCGTGCTCTTTTTCCAGGCGTTGCTGAACATCGGCATGAACGTCGGCCTGATGCCGGTGGCCGGCATCACGCTGCCGTTCGTGAGCGCCGGCGTGTCCTCGCTGTGGACGTTCATGGTGCTGGTCGGGATCCTGCAGAGCATCCGGATGCATCACCGCAAGCTCGGGTTCCAGCCGTTGTAGGCAACAACAACGTCCCTGTAGCGCCGGCTCTTGTGGCCGGCTGGCACGTGAACGCAACCTTCGGTTGCGCGGGCGGCCTGAAGGGTCGACACACGGTCCGCCCCCTACCAAGGTCGGCGGTTGGACTCGCGCTACCCCGCCGCCACCTCGCGCACGATTGCGTAGGCCTCGTCGCTGGCGATGCCGGCGATCGCGGCGGCCTCGCGGGCGGCGCGGCTCGGCTTGAGCCCGTCGGCGAGCAGCCGCCGGACGAGCGCGCGGACGTCGCTCGCTTCCCCCGCGGCCTCCTCTGCCTCGCCGACGACGATCACGATCTCGCCCCTCACCTCACGGTCCGCATACCTCTCCGCAAGCACGGTGAGGCTGTCCGCGACCAGTTCCTCGTGCAGCTTCGTCAGTTCCCGGGCGACGGTCGCCTGCCGGTCACCGAGGGCATCTCGCAGGTCGGCCAGCGTCGGCCCGAGA
>DATLHE010000385.1:0-2540 GCA_035540335.1 Thermomicrobiales bacterium
CGGTAGATAGATTCTACGGGGTGCATTTGTGGCGTGCAGTAAACCATTCGGCCCATGCGCGTCCTACGCCATTTGGGAGAGGGGGCACCGGATGACACGCGAGACCAGGCGCGGCGCCGGGTTCGTCACCGCCCGCCCCGCGCGCGACGGCACGACCCGTTTTCAAGCGAGATGGCCGGAGGCCGATGCCAGCGGCGCGGTGCGGATCCGCGCCAAGACGTTCCCGACGCTCGACGAGGCCGAGGCGTGGCTGCGCTCGCGCGACCGGGTGACGCGCCGGCGGCGGCCGCTGACGCCGGCCGAGCTGACCGTCGACGCCCTGCTCGCCGAGATGCTGACGCGCTCGTCGACGCGCCTCAGCGAGCGGACGATCCTGACGTACCGCGACCGGGCGCGGAAGATGATCAGCCCCTACCTCGGCAGCCGGCGCCTGATCGACCTCACCACGCTCGACGTGCAGCGCTGGATCGACCGCCTCACCGCCGACGGGTACAAGCCGGCCACGGTGCACGCGGCGGTGGCCGTCCTCCACAGCGTCCTACGCGACGCCGCCGTGCTGGGGATCATCGAGCGCAATCTGGCCGAGGGCATCCGCCGCCCCGGCATCGAGCAGCTGCGGGTCCAGACGTGGACCGCCGACGAGGCGCGGCGGCTGCTGGCGGTGGTCCGCGACGACGAGCTGTACGGCGCGCTCTACCACGTCGCGCTCGCCACGGGGATGCGCCCCGGCGAGCTGCGGGCACTGCCGTGGGCCGACGTCGATCTGGCGCGCGCCCGGATCATCGTCAACCGCACGATGACCAAGGACGCGGCCGGCCGGGAGACGATCGGGCACCGCACGAAGACGCGGCGCGGGCGGGCCGTGGCGCTGCCGGAGCCGGTGGTCGCCATCATCAAATCACACCGCGCGTTGCAGAACCGGCGGCGGCTGCGCGCGTCGGGCTGGCACGACCTGGACCTCGTGTTCGATCGCGGCGACGGCATGTGGCTGGGGCAGAACACCTGGCGCTACAAGCACCAGCAGTTCTGCGCGGCCGCCGGCGTGCCGGTGATCCGCATCCACGACCTGAGGCACTCGAGCGCATCTCTGGAGTTGGAGGCCGGGACGCACATCAAGGTGGTCTCGGACCGCCTTGGACACGGAAGTGTGCAGATGACCATTGATCGGTACCAACACGTCACTGCCGAGCTGCAACGAGAGTCGGCAGAATCGCTGGGAAAACGACTGTTCCAGGATGCGGACGACGCCGAAAAGGACGGGGATGGCTGATTCTTTGGTATAATTGAGGTAGGCACAAGAGTGCCGGCGCGATGCTGTGAACATCCGCCGGCGTGACACCGAAGGGAGATCTTCGATGCATCCTCAGTGTACTTTCCCCTGCCCTGTTCTGACGATCCTTGGAGGTGCGGCGTGAAACTGTACGACGCCGTGTCCCGGCTGTTGCCCGCCGAGGTGAGGTCCGTTGTGGCTGCCGATGTCGTGGTCGACGTCACGTCGGTGGCGCGCATGATCGATGCGAACTTCGAGGGGAAGGTGCTCATCGATGACGCACCGAGCGCCTTGCCACCGTTCCCCCATCTCTGGATGGAATGGCTCCCCTTCGTCGGATTTGATGGCGAGGGCGTCATCTGGCGCATGTCCACGCGTCGCCTTGAGGGAAATATCGATGCCCGCTGGGACGAGTTCGACGCAACGGCACGGCGGGCGATCCAGTTCAACACCTCCGAGAAGGGGCGTCCTGTGGCCGCCCAGACCTTCCCCGGTGATCCCGTGTGGCTCGTGGAGGGGTTCATCGCCAGGGTGTCGGAGCGCAAGCGGGTCGGATCCGTTGCGAACACGATGATGCTGCTGAATGAGCGCGGCCAAATCGTCAATGCACGCGATGGGAAGTACCCCGCCTTCGCCTTCTGGCCGGCATGGGATACCGGAAACGCCGCCCAACATGGCATATCCATGCAGTTGCTCATGAACTCGCTCAACATCGGCATGTTCTCCATTGGCTTGATGCACTGCAAGAACGTGGTCGTTGCCGATGGGGGAATGCCGCCTGTCAAGGTTGCCAGGAAGCAGGAGAAGAAGCTGGGGGCACCGCTCACCAAATTCAAGACGCTCACCATTCAGCCCCTCAAGGCGAGCAACGGCAACACGGAGGACACCCCGGTGCGCGTCTCATCCGAGCGGATTGCGCACATCGTCCGGGGGCACTTCGCCTACTACTCCGAGGAAAAGCCCTTATTCGGCAAGTATTCAGGCCCGGTCTGGCGGCAGGCACATGTGCGCGGGTCTGAGAAGGTCGGGAAGATGCTCAAGGACTACCGCGTCAAGGTGTAGCACGCGACAACATTCCTCGCCGATTTCGCCCGTTTTCGCCCCGCACGGCGCCCAATCCCCGCACGGAATGCACGCACGCGCACAAGAAAGCCCCGGTTTCCCTATGGTTGCAGGGAAACCGGGGCTTTTGGTAGCGCATAGGGGATTCGCGGCACCGCCTGAAATCGCCTAGATTGCGCCACTTCTCACGTCGCTCATAGGTGTACGT
>DATLHE010000386.1:0-27673 GCA_035540335.1 Thermomicrobiales bacterium
CAGGTAGGTCTCGGTGCGCAGCGAGAGCGTGCCGCCGAAGGGAAGATGGTGGTCGGACGAGCCAAAGCAGAGCGCCGGGGCGACGATGACGGTCGCGGCGTCTCCGGCCCGCTCCGCGGCACGCTCGGCGATCTCGACGACGGTGAACGTGTCATGGCCGGTGGCGAGGTGCGGGCCGTGCTGCTCGGTGGCGGCGGTCGGCAGGACGACGACGGCGTCCGGCAGCAAGGCGCCGAGCTCCTGGCGCGTCAGCTCGTTCCATCTCATGGCGGGCACGGCGGTCTCTCCCTTGGCGTATGGGTGCGGATGATGCTTGGGTGCATGATAGGGGTGGATTGCGGAAGCGCAAGGGGCGGATGACAGGTGGTGAGGGCGGGAGGGCATTGAACGCGCCGACGCGGGTGGACGTTTGGGTAGCTGAGCGCGTTCAATCCCCCGGCCAAGGGCTCGCTCCGCTGCTCGGCTTCGCCTCGGCCGGGCGAGCCTTTCCCTACGGAGAGCGGTTCCTGCGAACACCGCTTCGCGTGGGGTTCATCGCTTCGCTCTGAATGAGGCACGTTTTCGGGACGGGAATGACCGGACGGTCAGTCCGTCACGGTGACGGTGACGGATTCGGCGGGGTCGACGGAGCAGTCGAACTGGTAGGTGCCGGGCTCGTCGAAGCGGGCGGTGTAGGTCTGCCCCGGACCGATGAGCCACGGGCCGGCGCGGTTCATGGTGCTGTCGTCGTTGCGGACGGTGATGCGCGCCGTCTCGCCGGGGCCGAACCGGATGTCGGTCGGGATCGCGATCGCCGAGTCGATCGTCGGCCGCTCCAGCAGGTCGGCCGCGCCCTCCGGGATGACGAAGACCACCCCCCCGGTCTCTGCCGGGCGCCAGAACAGGGAGAGGCCGCCGAGCGCGACGACGATCAGGAGCGCCGCCAGCCCGCCGCTGAGCAGCAGCAGACGCCCGCGCGAGCGCCGGGGCGCCGGAGCCATGTCTTCGTGCGGTTCCGCCATTGCCGCCACCCCCGCTCGCTAGTGGCCGTGATGCGTCGCCGGTGACGCCTCCGGCGTCGCGCCGCCGTCCAGCTTCGGGGCGGGGCGGGACCACGCGCCGCTGATCGTGAGGTCGCCGGCCTGGACCTCGGCACTGTCGCCTTCGGGCGCGTCGTACTGGACCGGCACGGTGATGGTCACATCGCCGGCGTGCTCGAAGGTCAGCGTCAGGTCGTAGATGGTGTCGGGGTAGAGGCTCTCGGTGAGGCCGATCAGCATCAGGTGGACGCCGCTCGGCTCCAGCACGGCCTCGCCGCCGGCCGGGATCTCGACGCCGCCCTCCACCGGCCGCATGACGCCGACGCCGTTCTCGTCCTTCATCTCGTGAATCTCGACGACGGTCGCCATGTCCGTCGACGCGCCGGTCAGGCGGTCCGCGTCGGCGCCGTCGTTGGCGATCGTCAGGTAGACGACGCCGGTCGAGAGCGTGTCGGCGTTCGCCGCCGGGGAGGCGGCTGGCGTCGCCGCGCCGTGGTCGTGCCCCTCGTGGGCGGCCGCGAGGCCGAATGCCCCGCCCATCACCAGAAGGGCGGCCAGCGCCGCCACGGTCCGCGTGAACCCGGTCCTCATCGTTGACTGCTCCCTGCGCCGCGGCGGCGCGGCCTACGCACCCTCGTCGATGAGGTGCTCTATGTCGGATGTCATGTCGCCGGTGTCGAACCCGACCGGGTAGGTCAGGCGGAGGTTGCCCTGCTGGTCGACGACGTACGACGAGGTGGCGTGATCGACCAGGTAGCCGGTCGCGGAGTCGACCTCGCGCTTCTGGTAGGTGACGTTCCAGTCGCGGGCGACCGTCCGCGTCTCGTCCGCGTTGGTGCTGAGGCCGTAGAAGCTGGAGTCGAAGAAGTCGAGGTATTCGGCAAGGCGCTCCGGCGTGTCGCGCTCGGGGTCGACGGTCACCATTGCGAAGACGACCTGGTCGGCATCGTCGCCGAGGCGCTCCTTGACCTCCATGAACTCGTTGAGCGTGGCGGGGCAGGCGTCCGGGCAGTGGGTGTAGCCGAAGTAGAGCATGACGACCTTGCCGCGCTGGGCCTCCAGCGAGAACGGCTGCCCGTTCTGGTCGACGACGTCGCCGAGCGAGGCCGCCGGGTTCGGCGGGTTGTAGAAGCCGCCCTTGAACTCGTAGGGCTCCGGCCGCAGCCAGAAGAACCACGAGAAGCCAGCCACCGCGACCACGGCCACGAGGCTGATCCCGAGGAGGAGCAAGGACCTTGAATTCCTGTTCATGAACGGCATATCCGTGATCTGTTGGGGGTACCGGCGGACCGCTGATCCGGCCCGCGCCTGTCGCTGTCAGCCTACCACGGCCATCCGGACGCGCGGCGCCACGCCGGGCAGTCGTGCCCCGTCCGCCCCGGTCACCCTGACCTACGCCTGTGGCCCGCGCCGGGATTGCCCAACGCTGCCCGCCCCGATACGATCACCGGTACGACATCACGACCATCCGCCGATCATCGAGGAGCACGACATGAGCCCAGACGCCACCACGCGCCGCGCCGACGCCGCGCAGGCCCGCTCGCTGCAGGATGCGGCCGTCTTCCACCTGCAGAACCTGCTGCGCTGCGATACCCAGAGCCCGCCAGGCAACGAGCGGATCGCCGCCGAGTACATCGCCGGCGCGCTGGCGGACGAGGGGATCGACGCCGAGATCCTCGAATCCGCGCCGGGCCGCGCCAGCGTCGTCGCCCGCCTGCGGGCGGAGAACCCGGCCGCGCGGCCGGTCCTGCTGATGGGGCACATCGACGTCGTGACCGTCGAGCGCGACAAGTGGGAGCGCGACCCCTTCGGCGGCGAGCTGATCGAGGGCTACGTCTGGGGCCGAGGCGCGGTCGACATGAAGGGGCAGGTCGCCGCCGAGCTGGCGGCGTTCATCGCCCTCAAGCGGGCCGGCGTCGCGCTGACGCGTGACGTCATCTTCGTCGCCTTCGCCGATGAGGAGGCCGGCGGCGCCTTCGGCGCGGACTGGGTCTGGAAGAACCACCAGGACCTGATCGACGCCGAGTTCGCGATCAACGAGGGGGGAGGCACCCCGATCGATATCGGGGAGAAGCTGTTCTACACCTGCCAGGTGGGCGAGAAGGGCGGCGCGCGGCTGAAGATGACGGTCCGTGGCGAGCCGGGGCACGCCTCGGTGCCGCAGGCCAACACGGCGATGGAGAAGCTGGGCGAGGCGATGAAGCGCCTGCACGCCTGGGAGCCGCCGACCGTCCTCACGACGTCGATCCGGCACTTCCTCGAAGGGGTCGGCGAGGCGCTCGACGGCGCGACGAACGACGCGATCAAGGCGCTGCTGGCGCAGGGGTCGCCGTCGTGGACCGAGCTCGCCAAGCTGCCGCTGCCGGAGACGGAGAAGGCGCACTTCCGCGCGATCACCCGCAACACGGCGGTGCCGACGATCATCCACGGCGGCAAGCAGATCAACGTCATCCCTTCGGAGGTGATCGTCGAGATCGACGGGCGCATCCTGCCCGGCGCCGACCCGGAGGACTTCCGCGCCGCCGTCCAGGAAGCGGTCGGCGACGTCGCCGAGATCACCTTCCTCTATGACACGCAGGAGTCCGGCATCGAGGCGGACCCGGCGTCGTCGTTCTTCGAGGCGATCAAGGCGACGATGGCGGCGCTGCAGCCGGACGCGACGGTGGTGCCGTCGCTGATCTCGGGCGGCACGGATGCCGGGCTGGTGCCAGGGATCAAGGTCTACGGCTTCTTCCCGATCCTGCCGACGGAGCGAGTGCCGCTCTACGACACGCTGGTGCATGGACATAACGAGCGGGTCCACGTCGACGACATCGGCTTCGGCACGCGCTTCATCTACGATCTCGTCGTCCGCGTCTGCGGAGGGTGAGGCCGATCACGCCGACCCGCGAAAGGCAGCCAGAATGGCCATGCCCCTGACGTGCGCCCAGCTCAGCGACCTCCATCTCGACGGCACCGGCACGACCCGGAACCGCCTGCGGCGGATCGCCGAGCAGATCGCCGCGCTCCCGGAGCGCGTCGACGTCCTCATCGTCAGTGGGGATATCGTCGAGAGCTCGGCGTTCGGCGAGTCGCCGGAGGCCGCGCTGGCCGAGTACCAGTTCGTGCACGACCTGCTCTCGCCGCTGGGACCGGTTGGGTACTGCGCCGGCAACAGCGACGGCGAGGCCTTCGACCGGTTCCTGGCCGGGCTGGGGATCGCGGCGGACCACGGCAACTCCCGTCTCGATGCCGGCGACGTGTCCTTCCTGCTGGTCAACTCCCGGGTGGCGGATGCGTACCACGGGCACCTCGACGACGCAACGGCCGCCTGGCTGGCGAGCGAGCTGGAACGACCAACACCGGGCGTCGTGATCGTGATGCATCATCCGCCTCTCCCGTTCGGGCACCCGGTGATCGACGGGCTCCGGCTCGACAACCCGGCGGTGCTCGAAGATGCGATCCGTGGCCACCCGCACGTGATCGGCGTCCTCTGCGGGCACACGCATGCGGCGGCGGCGACCCTGTTCGCAGGGCGTCCACTGTTCGTCGCGCCCGGTGTCCACTCCTACGGACAGCTTCCCTGGGCCTACACGGAGGGCACGACGGCCCTGATCGATCCCACGACGCCACCAGGGTACGCCCTGCACCAGCTCGAGGCCGACCGTCTCACCAGCTTTCCGATCCTGCTGGACCGATCCGAGGTGGACGGATGACGCAAGGGAAGAGCATGACCAGTTCACGGGACCCGGTTCGCGTCGGCATTGTCGGCTGCGGCAACATCAGCGACGTCTACCTGCGCAACTGCACGACCCGCTTCGCCGCGCTGGAGGTCGTCTCCGTCGCCGATCTCGACAGCGCCCGCGCGCAGGCGCAGGCCAGGGCGTACGACGTGCCGAAGGCACTGACCGTCGATGCCCTGCTGGACGACGACGAGGTCGAGGTCGTCCTCAACCTCACCAGCCCGTCCGCGCACTACGACGTCACCCGCGCCGCGCTGCTGGCCGGCAAGCACGTCTACACCGAGAAGCCGCTCGCCATCTCCCCGGCGGAGGGCGACGAGCTCGCCGCTCTGGCCGTGGAGCAGGGGGTGCTGCTTGGCGGCGCGCCGGACACCTTCCTCGGCGCGGGCATCCAGACCTCGCTGCGGCTGCTGAACGAGGGCGCGATCGGCGAGCCTGTCGGCGCGGCGGCCTGCTTCGCCTCGCACGGCAACGAGCACTGGCATCCGAACCCGGCGTTCAGCTACCAGCACGGGGGAGGGCCGGTCTTCAACCTCGGCCCGTACTACCTGACGGCGCTTGTCGCGCTGCTCGGGCCGGTGCGGACCGTGGCGGGCAACGCGCGGATCAGCTTCCCGACGCGCACGATCTCGTCGCAGCCGCTCGCCGGGCAGACGATCACGGTCGAGACGCCGACGTTCATCAACGCGGTGTTCGGCTTCGCCTCCGGGCCGGTCGCCTCGTTCACGGCGACCTACGACGTCTGGGCGACGGAGCGGCCGAAGATCGAGATCTACGGGTCCGAAGGCACGCTGAGCATGCCGGACCCGAACCGCTTCGACGGCCCGGTCCGGCTCTACCGGCGCGAGACCGGCGCCTGGGAGGAGGTACCGCTCGACCGCGGCTTCGCCGGGCAGGATCGCGGGCTCGGCCTGGCCGATCTCGCCCGCTGCGTGCGCGAGGGCGGGCACCCCCGTGCCAGCGCGACGCTGGCGAACCACATGCTGGAGCTGATGCAGGTGACGCAGGACGCCGGCGCCATCGGCCACACGGTGAAGCTCTCGACGACCTGCGAGCGGCCGGACCTCTTCGACCCCGCGACGATAGCCATGAAGGAGCAGCACGCATGAGCGAGACGCAAGCGAAACGCGCCCTCTTCATCTGGGGCGGCTGGGAAGGCCACGAGCCGGAGAATGCGACGGCGATCTTCGCGGAGATCCTCCGCGGTCACGGCTACGAGGTCGACGTCGAGACCTCGCTGGACGTCCTGCTCGACCGGGCGCGGATGGCGCTGACCGACCTCCTCGTGCCCGTTTACACCCAGAGCACGATCACGAAGGAGCAGGAGCACGGGCTGCTGCACGCGATCCGCAACGGCACCGGTCTCGGCGGCTGGCACGGCGGGATGGCGGACGCGTTTCGCATGAACACGGAGTACCAGTTCGCGGTCGGCGGGCAATGGGTGGCGCACCCGGGAAACATCATCGACTACATGGTGCAGATCACGAAGCCGGACGACCCGATCGTGGAGGGCCTCGGCGACTTCGCGATGCACTCCGAGCAGTATTTCCTCCACGTCGACCCGGGGAACGAGGTGCTGGCGACGACGACCTTCTCCGGCGAGCACGCGCCGTGGATCGAGGGCACGGTCATGCCGGTGGTCTGGAAGCGACGCTACGGCAAGGGCAAGGTGTTCTACTCGTCGCTCGGCCACGTCGCCGCCGACTTCGACGTCCCCGAGGCGCGGACGATCGTCGAGCGCGGGTTGCTCTGGGCGACGCGGTAAGGGAGAGATGCTTGGGTTCCCGCCAAGTGGTAGGGGAGGCCACAAGGGCCTCCCCTACCACCTGGCGGGAGGCAAAGGCTCCGCGCTACAGAATCGTCCCCACCTCGCGCACAACCAGTCCCGATCGTTTCACCGGGTTGATCGATCGCCGCCCGGGCCGGTGGTTTCCGCGCGGCCATCGTGCCGTGATGCCGGGTTGCTGTCACAAACCCGGATGGTGCCTTGTCTCCCCTTCAGACGTGGGCAACCCCCGTCGGATGTTCGTCACAACCGGCAGCCTCACGACGAGGACCGGCAAGGAGCACACCATGACGTTTCGACTCACCGACAAGACCGCGCTGCAGGGTGTCATTCAGCAGGCGATGACAATCCATCACTACCTGCGGGAAAGCGGTCTGGACCACAACCTGCTCGAGCTGACGAGCATGCGCGCCTCCCAGATCAACGGCTGCGCCAACTGCCTGGCCATGCACGCGAAGGCGCTGCGGGAGGCGGGCGAGCGGGAGGACCGGCTGGCGGTGCTGCCCGCCTGGCGCGAGACCGACTGGTTCACCGACCGCGAGCGCGCGGCGCTGGCGTGGACTGAGGCGGTGACGACGCTCGAGAACCGCGAGGTTCCCGATGACGTCTTCGCGCAGGCCCGCGAGCAGTTCAGCGAGAGGGAGCTGGCGGACCTGACGTGGGCGGTGACCGCGATCAACGCCGCGAACCGGCTCAGCATCGCCTTCCGCTACCCGCCGACCCCGTTCACGATCGACGCGAACGAGGCGGTCGCCGCCGACTAGCGGCGTCGATAAAGGAATTGATGATGAACCTCACGTTGTGGATCGCCGCCGGGCTGCTGGCGGCAGTCGCCCTGGCCGGCGGCATCAGCAAGACGTTCCTGCCCAAGGCGAAGCTGGACGCCCATCCGGCCAGCTGGACCCCGAAGGCCAGCGTCGGCTTCGTCAAGACGCTCGGGGTGCTCGAGCTCCTGGCCGCGGTTGGCCTGATCCTGCCCGCCGTGGTCGACATCGCGCCGGTCATGGTGCCGGTGACCGCCGTTTGCTGGGTACTGCTCATGATCGGCGCGACCATCGTCCATCGCCGCATGGGCCAGCCCAGGCTCGTGCTGTTGACCTCGGCCTATCTCGCCCTGGCTGTCTTCGTGGCGTGGGGCCGCTTCGGCCCCGAGTCCTTCGTCTGACCGGCGCGGTGTCGTCTGGATGCCGGGTCCGACGTGGCCCGGCATCCAGCGCCCGAGGGCGTGATCCAGTCGTTCAACCACTCACCAGGACGCCGCGCTGACGATCCGCCACGCCCGCGCCCTCGTTCCCGTGCCCGAGTGTCCGAAGACGTCACAGCCGGGGCTGTCGTCTCGTCATATGGGGTGAAGAGAATACTCTATGAAGGAGTTGATGGTGAGCGCGTTTGTCACGGGGGCGACGGAGGTGAGCGGCATGACCGATCGCGAGCAACTGCTTGACGAGCTGCGACCGGGCGCATTCGCGATCGCCTACCGGATGCTCGGCAGCGTCTCCGAGGCCGAGGACGTGGTGCAGGAAGCGCTGCTGCGGGTGCATCAGGCGCTCGATGCCGGCGAGGCGATCGCATCGCCGCGCTCGTTCGTCGCCACCGTGACCACCCGGCTGGCGATCAACGAGCTGAATTCCGCGCGCGCGCGCCGCGAGCGCTATGCCGGCGAGTGGTTGCCGGAGCCGATCATCACCGGTGGCCACGATGATCCGGCCCGTCGCGCCGAGACGGCCGATTCGCTCTCGATGGCCATGCTGGTACTGCTGGAGAGCCTCTCGCCCGAGCAGCGCGCGGTGCTGCTGCTTCACGATGTGTTTGACTACGGGTATCCGGAGATCACGGCGATCGTCGGCAAGAGCGAGGACAATGTGCGCCAGCTCGCCAGCCGCGCCAGACGCCAAGTCGAGCAGCGCCGGCCCCGCTTCCAAACGACGCGCGAGCAGCGCGACGAGCTGGGACGGCGGTTCTTCGCGGCCGCCGAGCACGGCGATCTCGCCGGGCTCGAGGCGCTGCTCGCTCACGACGTGGCGCTGACGGGCGATGGCGGTGGCAAGGTTCCGACGCTTGCGCGCTCGCTGCGCGGGCGCGACCGTGTCGCGCGCACGCTGATCAAGGGGCTCCGCACGGTGGCCCGCGTTCCAGGCGTGTCGCTGCGGCCCGTCGAGGTCAACGGCGGCCCGGGAGCGTTCTTGCTCGACGGGGAGCAGCGGCTGATCGGCGTGTGGGCGCTCGACATCGACGGCGGCCAGATCACGGGCATCAACTCGATCGTCAACCCCGACAAGCTGGCGCATCTCGGCCCGGTCGCCGACATCAAATCGCTCCTGCAGTCCGCGAGATGACGGGAGCCACGGTCTCACCGCGATGACCCTCCGACGCGGCCGCTTTCCAAGCGGGCCGACACCCTTCGGGGTACCGCCCCTACGTCCATGGCCGCTCCTTCCGTCGTAGGGGCCGTACCTGCGAAGCAGTGTCGACCCGATGGCCCGCAGGGCCATACCGGCGCGGCCGGTCGCGCTGGGAGGACATTGAACGCGCACTCAAGCGCTGGGATTCACGGTGCCAATGCGCGTTCACGTCCCCGGCCGAGCCGCAGGCGAGAAGCGAAGCGAGCCCTTCCCTACAGTGGCGTCGGCCGGTACTGCGCAGTTCACCCCCGGTTCGGCTCCGGCTCGGGGTCCGGGGCTCGCGCCGGATCCATGGTGCCGCCCGGACCGGCCAGCATGGAGATGACGGCGGCGCGCATGCGTGCGATCATCGCTGCCCTGCCGTTCAGACCGTCATCCCGGAGTGAACGCCGCTGCTCGGCCCGGCGGGCGGCGTGGTGATTCTGCGCAATGACCGCATTGACGTAATCAAGTTCGTAGAGGTGCGGATGCATGTCGGTTCGCTCCCGTCCAACGACTCCAGATGGATCGCTCATCCATCTGGAGCCATCCTGAGGCACGGGGGTCGGCGCCACATGGGGCGGGGCGCCCTATTTTGGGAGAGCGTCATCCCTAGGTTGGGTGAGACCGAGCGCCTGGGCGCGCCGGACGGCGTCGCCCCGGGTCGCCACGTCGAGCTTGGCGAGGATCGCGGACACGTGGTGCCCGACGGTCTTTGGGGAGAGATAAAGGCGGCCGGCGATCTCGCGGTTGGAGGCGCCGGCAGCCAGGAGGCCGAGCACGTCGAGCTCGCGCGTGGTCAGGTGCTCCGGGTTCGCGCGGGTCGCGGGCCTCGAGCCGCGCGGGATGTGCCGGGCGCCCATCTCGCGCAGCAGCCGGGCGGCCCGCGCCGCATCGGCTCGCGCATCCATCCGCTCGAATGCCTCGAAGGCCGTCCGCAGATCGCCCTCCGCGCCGGACGAGGCCCGCGCCCGCGCCGCGGCCAGCGGATAGCCCAGCTCGTCCCATGCCCGCGCCGCGGCGGCAACCCCGCCCGCAATCTCGAGCGCGAACGGCTCCGCCACCGCCTCCGGATCGACCGCCACGCCCGCACGGTGCAACCACAGGCCGAGCTCGCCGGCGACCCAGCGGTCCTCGCGGGCGAGTGCCCTGGCAAACACCGCCCGCAGTTCGTCGACGACCGGCGCCAGGTCACCGTTCAGCCACGCCGCCTCCGCCCGCGCGGCGACGACCGGCCCGAGCCGCTGCAGCTCACCGGTGAGTTGAGCGAGCGCCCACGCCTCGTCTAGCGCGACGGCGGGGTCTTCCCGAAGGATGGCGCGGATGCGCCCGAGGCACGTCAGCGAGACGAGCCGCGCGCCCGTGGGGCCCACCGGCAGGCGGACGATCGTCTCGGCCTCGGAGCGAGCCTCGTGCCAGCGACCCTGATCGACCCGGATCGCCGCCCGGGTGGCGCGCAGGTAGAGCTCCATGGCGACGAGGTCCCGCTCGCCGGTAAAGGCGATGCCCGCCTCGAGATACTCTTCGGCCCGGCGCAGGTTGCCCCGTGTCCAGGAGGTCCATGCGAGGTTGGTCAGGGCCCGCGACACGTCGTCCTCGGCGCCGATGCGGCGGGCAAGCGCGACCGCCTGCTCAAGCATCTCCCGACCGGCATCGTCGCCTAGCGAGTAGCGGGCGGTACCGACGTTGGTCATCGCATGCGCCAGAATCCGGTCGTCGCCGAGCTCCGTCGCCAGCGCGATCGCCTGCTCGCCCCACGCGATCGCGGCGGGCAGGTCCCGCGCCAACATCCGCAGCTGCGACAGGTTGCTGCACGACATCGCGAGCTCCGGCCCGGGAGGCAGCCTTTCCAACATCGCATGCGCCTCCTCGGCGTAGCGATGCGCCGCCCCGACCTGCCCCGAGAACCAGTACAGCCGGGACAGCCAGCGCGTGTTGTCGCCCTGGCGCACGGTGTCCCCGGCGGCCCGGTACAGGTCCACGACCTCATGCCGGATCCGGATCGCCTCCTGCACGTCGCCGGTGAGGTAGCACTCGTACGACTGCGCCTCCATCAGCGGCAATCGCTCCTCCACCGGCAGGCGCGCAGCGAAACGAAGCGCCCGTCCGTATTGTGCGGCGGCCTCCCGGTGCGACCCGAATGCCGCCGCCTGCCGGGCCGCGGCGGTGGCGAAGGCAAGCGCCGCCTCGCCGTCGCCCGCTTCCTCCGCGTGGAACGCGAGCAACGCCGTATCCTGCGCCAAGACGGGGTCGTCCCGCATCGCCGCCAGCACCCGCTGATGCAAGGCGCGACGGCGGGGCGGCGACATGCTGTCGTAGATGGCCTCGCGGCTGATTGCATGCCGGAACGCGACCGCCTGGCCCGCTGGCAGCAGCATGCCCACGGCGAGACATTCGTCGACGTCGTCCTCGACCGGGCCACCGATCACGGCCGCCAGCAGGCGGGGGTCGACCGTCATCCCGATCACCGCCGCGGCGTCCAGGACCGCGCGGCCCGTCGGCGACACCCGGGACGCCCGCGCCAGCACCGCGTCCCGCACGGTCGCCGGCACTCCCGTGGCGCCGGACTCGATGGTCTCCGTCACGAAAAAGGGGTTGCCACCGGTGCGCGCGTGGAGCTCGACTGGGTCGATCCCGATGCCGGCGACGAGCGTCGTGACGGCGTCCAGCGAGAGATGGGGCAGGTCGAGGCGACGCACTCCCGGCGCGTTCACCAGATCACCGAGCACGCGCCGCAGCGGGTGATGTGGACCCAGCTCGTCGTTGCGGTAGGCGACGACGAACAGCGCCCGCGTGCCGGCGATGCGCCGTCCGAGGAAGCGGATCAGCTCCAGCGTGGCCTCGTCGGCCCAGTGCGCATCCTCGCCGATCACCACGATCGGCCCGCGCGCGGAGCGGAAGGCACGCAGCACGGCGCGGAAGAGCTCATCGCGAGGCGCCTGCTCCGCCAGCAGCTGCTCGACCTCCGGACCGAGGACCTCCGCCAGGTCGAACAGGGGCCCGAGCGGCCCCGACATCGCCAGGCCGTCGCAGGAGACGACGACCGTCCGGGCCTGCGACTGCGCCTCGGCGACGAACCTCGCGATCAGCGATGACTTGCCGATGCCGGCCTCCCCGCCGAGAAAGATCAGCTCGCCCCCGCCGTGGACGACACGGCGCAGGCTCGCGTGAAGCTCTTCCAGATAGAGGTCGCGTTCGAGGAGCTCCATGGGCCGATCGTCACCCTGTCTCGCCGGATGATGGACAGTTCCATCATAGGTGAGAACGGGTGCCCCCGCGCATTCGTGAGACGCCCGGCGGGGGAGCCTCGATGGCCTTACGCTCGCTCGAGCTCCGGGACGGCGACGGCCTCCGCCTGGCCGGAGGCGAGGGATCTGGCGGCGGCCTCCATCAGCGCGAGGCTGCCAAGGTTGCGGCGGCCGGAGTTCTCCGGCTCGACCCCCGTCTCGATCGCCTCGATCAGCGCCAGCAGGCTCGCCGAGCGGCCCCAGACCGGCATCCTCTCCAGCGGCGCGTCGGTCGCCTTGCCCGTGCGCGGGCGCAGCGTCACCCGGTCGCCGTCTGTGCCGTGGTCGCCGCCCCGGCGGCTGGTCCAGACGATCTCGCCCCGCTCACACTCCATGTGCCAGTCGCCGGCCCAGTAGGTCGGCGCGCCGGAGCTGACCCAGCTGCCGCGGTAGCTCACCACCGTGTCGTCCTCGAAGGTGACGATCACCGAGGCGGAAGCCTCCTCGACGAACTTGCTCCACCTCGGGTCGGTCTGCTGCGCGTAGACGCGCACCGGCTCCTTGCCGAGCACGAGGCGCATGAGGTCGAAGTGGTGGATCGACATATCGAACAGCAGCGGGTGGACGAACCGGTAGTGGCGGTTCGTGCCCGGCTCACGGTCGTTGGCCCACTGGCGGAAATCGAGGTGCACCGTGCCGACGTCGCCGAGCTCCCGGGCGGCGATGAGCTTCGCGACCGTGCGCGGCGCGGGGTAGAAGCGGTAGTTCTGGCTCACCTGGAGGACCATGCCGGTCTCGTCGGCGACCCGCACCGCCTCCTGGGCCTCCTCGACCGACCCGGCGAAGGGCTTCTCGACCAGCACATGCTTGCCGGCGCGCATCGCCTGGATCGCCAGCGGCACGTGCGCCTCCATCGGCGCCGTGATGAGCACGGCGTCGGCGTCGACGGCGTTCATCGCCTCGTCCAGCGTCGCGAACGCCTGGCTGTCCTTCAGCTTGAGCTTCGTCTTCGCGTTCTCGAGGATCGGCTCGTAGGCGTCGACGATGGCGACGCGCTCAACCTGCTCCCGGATCGGGGGAAGGGCGTTGATCTCCCAGTCCATCCCCCAGCCGCCGACGCCCACGTGAATCAGCTTCAATGGCACGGTCACATCCCTCTTCCATACAATGCGGCGAACCGTCGCATGCGTTTGGGAGAGGATACCGACGATCGCGGCGGGCGAAAAGCCGCCCCGGCGCCATTGTCACGGCTGCCACCAGCGGGCATCATGACGCGTGGAACGCCCGCATCGCGCGATGCGGGCACATTGCGACGGGACATCCAGGGAAGCAGGGGAACGAAGGCATGAGCAGCGGATCCATCAAGCCGGTCGGCGTCGGCATCGTCGGCGCGGGCGTCATCTCCGAGATCTACCTGAAGAACCTCTCGACCCGGTTCGAGTCCACCCGGGTGGTCGGCATCGCGGACATGATGCCGGAGCGCGCCGAGGCTCGCGCCAGGGAGTTCGACGTCGAGGCGCTCACCGTCGACGAGCTCATGGCCCACCCCGACATCGAGCTCGTGGTGAACCTGACGATCCCCGCCGCCCACGCCGACATCGCCTTCCAGGCGCTCGCGGCCGGGAAGTCCGCCTACAACGAGAAGCCGCTGGCGATCACCCGCAAGGACGGCAAGAAGCTTCTGGAGACGGCCGCCGCCAAGGGGCTGCACGTCGGCGCCGCGCCGGACACCTTCCTCGGCGGCGGGCTGCAGACGGCCCGCCAGCTGCTCGACAAGGGCGTGATCGGCGAGCCGGTCGCGATCGCGGCGGCGATGATGGGCCACGGCATGGAAGCCTGGCACCCGGACCCCTACTTCTTCTTCCAGCCGGGCGCCGGACCGCTCTTCGACGTCGGCGTCTACTACGTCACCGCGCTGACCGCGCTGATGGGCCCCTTCAAGCAGGTGTCGTCGCTCTCGCGGGCCAGCTTCCCCGAGCGCACGATCGGCAACGGGCCGAAGCTGGGCGAGAAGGTCCCGGTCAACACGCCGACGCACATCGTCTCCGCGGTGGAGTTCGAGAGCGGCGTCATCGGCTCACTGACCGCCTCGTTCGACGTCTGGGAGACGGACTACGCGACGCTGGTCGTCTACGGCTCCGAGGGCACGCTGCGCCTGCCCGACCCGAACACCTTCGGCGGGCCGATCTCGCTGCTCAAGGGCGGCTCGCGCGACAACGCGTGGGAAGATCTGCCGGTGACGATGCCGAACACGGAGAACAGCCGCGGCCTCGGCGCCGCCGACCTCGCCCGGGCGATGCGGACCGGCGAGCCGGCCCGCGCCAGCGGCGAGCTCGGCTATCACGTGCTGGACGTCATGCACGCGGTGCTGGAATCCGGCGAGACCGGCAACCACGTCACCGTCGAGAGCACCGTCGCGCGCCCGGCGCCGCTGACGGAGTAGGGGACCCGACGTCATTCCGATAGCCCTGGGCCTCGTGCCCGGGGATGGAGGGAGGGCACAAGGCCCTCCCGTACGGGCCGCCCTTGTGGCGGCCCTTTGCCACACGACAGCACTGCTCGAAGGAGATACGTTCGTGAGCGATCAACCGGTCGGCGTGGGCGTCATCGGCGCCGGATACATCTCGGACATCTACCTGACCAACCTGGCGTCACTGTTCGACGCCGTCCGCGTCGTCGGCGTCGCCGACCTCGTGGCGGAGCGCGCGCGGGCCCAGGCCGCGAAGTATGGCATCGCCGCGCTCACGATCGACGACCTCCTCGCGCACCCGGAGATCGAGGTCGTCGTCAACCTGACGATCCCGCAGGCGCACGCGGAGGTCGCCTTCGCCGCCGTCCGCGCCGGGAAGTCGATCTACAACGAGAAGCCGCTGACGATGGAGCGCGCCGAAAGCGAGCAGTTGCTGGCGGAGGCCGCCGCCAAGGGGCTGCTCGTCGGCTGCGCGCCGGATACCTTCCTCGGCGGCGGGCTCCAGACCGCGCGGGAGCTGCTCGACGGCGGCATCATCGGCGAGCCGGTCGCCTTCCGGGCGACGATGATCACCCACGGCCACGAGCACTGGCATCCCAACCCGGAGTTCTACTACCAGGCCGGCGTTGGCCCGATGTTCGACATGGGCCCGTACTACGTGACCGCGCTCGCGATGCTGCTCGGACCGGTGCGCGAGGTGACCTCGCTCGCCCGCGCCAGCTTCCCGGAGCGGACGATCACCAGCCAGCAGCGTTACGGCGAGACTTTCGCCGTCCAGACCCCCACGCACATCGTCGCCAATCTCGGGCTGCAGAGCGGCGTTATCGGCACGCTGACGACGACCTTCGACCTCTGGGACACGACCCACGCGGCGTTCGTCGTCTACGGCTCCGAGGGGACGCTCCGCCTGCCGGACCCGAACACCTTCGGCGGGCCGATCTCGCTGCTGCCGGCCGGGTCAGAGGCGTGGGAGGAATTGCCGATCACCCATGGCTATACGGAGAACAGCCGCGGCCTCGGCGTCGCCGATCTCGCCCGCGCCCTGCGCGAGGGCGGGACGCCCCGCGCCAGCGGCAAGCTCGCCCAGCACGTGCTGGACGTCATGCAGGCGACGCTCGATTCCGCCGCGCGGGGTGAACGCGTCTGCCTGACGACGACCGCCGAGCGGCCCGAGCCCTTGTCGTCGTAGGGGAGGGGGCGGCCCGTACGGGCGGACACGGCCGAGCCGCAGGCAAAGGCCCGCCCCGCTTCTCGCGCTGTGGCGCTCGGCCGGGCGAGGCCTTCGCTACGGAAATGCATCTGCACGCAATGGAGGTGACATGGCCAAAATCGCGATCATCGGCGCCGGCGGAACCGTCTTCCCGCTGCGGCTCATCGGAGATCTGCTCAGCTTCCCGGCGCTCCGCGACGCCACATTCGCGTTGATGGACATCGACCTCGGCCGCGCGAGGGAGACCGCCGCCTGCGCCCGCGAGCTCGCCGCTCACCACGGCTTCCCGGCGACGTTCGAGGTCACCGACGATCGCCGGGCCGCGCTCGACGGCGCCGGCTACGTCATCGTCACCTTCCAGGTCGGCGGCCTCGACGCCTACGCCCACGACGTCCAGATTCCCCGCGCGTACGGGGTGGACCAGACCGTCGGCGACACGCTCGGACCCGGCGGCGTCTTCCGCTTCCTGCGCTCGGCGCAGGCCTACGCGGACATCGCGCGCGACATGCGCGAGCTGTGCCCCGCCGCGCTGCTCATCAACTACGCCAACCCGATGGCGATGGCCTGCTGGTACCTGAGCGAGCTTGGCATCACGACGGTCGGGCTCTGCCACAGCGTGCAGGGCACCTCACGCATGCTCGCCCGGCAGCTCGACGTCCCGTACGAGGATGTGCTGTTCACCTGCGCCGGGATCAACCATCAGGCGTGGTTCCTCGAGTTCCGGACGCGCGACGAGGACCTCTACCCCCGGCTGCGCGAGACGATGACGCGGCGTCATCTCGGCGGCGGGCGCGTGGGCGCGCTGGACCGCGACACCGGCGACCACAGCGACGCCGGCCGCGGCGATTCCGACTACGAGGGCGGCACCGAGCGCGTGCGGACGGCGATCATGGACGCCTTCGGGTACTTCCACACCGAGTCGAGCCACCACGCCAGCGAGTACCTGCCCTATTTCCGTAAATCCCCGGAGCTGACGCGGCGGTTCATCGCCAACCGCTGGGACTACTACGAGATCTGCAGCGCCCGCGACGCCGGCGACCAGAACCGGGCGCTGCTCAACCGGCTCAAGGCGGAGCTCGCGCCCTCGGTCGAGTACGGCGCGGTGATCGTCAACGCCATGGAGACGAACGAGCCTGCGGTCATCTACGGCAACGTGCCGAACCACGGCCTGATTGACAATCTGCCGGCCGGCTGCTGCGTCGAGGTCGCCTGCCTGGTCGACGGCAACGGCGTGCAGCCGGCGCATGTCGGATCACTGCCGCCGCAGTGCGCGGCCGTCAACCGCACCAACGTCAACGTGCAGGAGCTCGCCGTCCAGGCGGCGCTGACGAGCAGCCGGGACCACGTCTACCACGCGGTGATGCTCGACCCGCTGACGAGCGCGCTGCTGACGCTCGACCAGATCCGGGCGATGACGGACGAGCTCTTCGCCGCCCACGCCGATTACTTGCCGCAGTTCGCGTCCTAAAGAGCGGCCCTTGGGGCCTCCCGCCGATGCGCGTACGGGCGGACTCAATGTCCGCCCGTACGAAGCCCTCCCATGCGCGATGCGCTTCCGATACGCAGCCAATTCCGCCCCTCCGCGCGGCGCTCCCCGCCACACCGTGGACAACTCGCCGGTTCCGTGTGACATTGCATGCCAATGCTGCCCAGCACAGCGACGTGTATTCGATCGGCGCGGGGATGCGCCGGATTGGCGGAGGCAGATCCAGCATGGAGACACACGACAGCATCGCGCGGATGTTCGAGGCGCTCCCGCAGACGCGCCGGTACGACCTCGATCGGACGCGGATCGAGCACGATTCACTCGGGGAGTTGGAGATCCCCGCCGACGCCTACTGGGGCATCCACACCGCCCGCGCCCTGCACAATTTCCCGATCTCCGGCACGCCCATCTCGATCTACCCGGACCTGATCACCGGCTACGCCTGCGTCAAGCAGGCCGCCGCGCGGGCGAACGCCGGGATCGGGGCGCTGAGCCGGGAGCACGCCGACCTGATCGACGCCGCGGCCGGGGAGATCCGGCAGGGTGCGCTCCGCGAGGAGTTCGTCGTCGATATCCTCCAGGGCGGGGCGGGCACCTCGACCAACATGAACGTCAACGAGGTGATCGCCAACCGCGCCCTCGAGCTTGGCGGCCATGCCCGGGGCGACTACCTGCATCTTCACCCCCTCGACGACGTCAACCGCAGCCAGAGCACCAACGACACCTACCCGACCGCCTTCAAGCTCGGCCTGCGGATCGCGCTGGCCCGGCTGCTCGACGAGCTGCAGCTGCTGGAGGATGCGTTCGCCGCGAAGGGGCGCGAGTTCGCCGGCATCCTCAAGGTCGGGCGAACCCAGCTGCAGGACGCGGTGCCGATGACGCTCGGGCAGGAGTTCTCCGGCTTCGCGACAACGCTGGAGGAGGAGCATTCCGAGCTCGAGGCCATCTTCCCCTACCTGGCGGAGATCAACCTCGGCGCAACCGCGATCGGTACCGGCATTGCATCGGACCCCGAGTACGCGGAGGCGGCCCGGCGCCACCTGAGCGAGATCGTCGGCTACGAGCTGATGACGGCGCGGAACCTGGTGGCGGCGACCAGCGATGTCGGCGTCTTCCTGAAGCTGTCCGGCGTCCTGAAGACCTCGGCGATGAAGCTCTGCAAGATCGCGAACGACCTGCGGCTCCTCGCCTCCGGGCCCCAGGCCGGGCTGGGCGAGATCCACCTGCCGGCCGTCCAGGCCGGGTCGAGCATCATGCCGGGCAAGGTCAACCCGGTCATCCCGGAATCGGTGAACCAGGTGGCGTTCGCGGTGGCGGGCGCCGACCAGGTCGTCACGATGGCGGCGCAGGCCGGCCAGCTGCAGCTCAACGCCTTCCTGCCGGTGGTGGCGCACTCCCTCTTCCAGAGCCTGCAATGGATGACCAGCGTGATGGCCACCCTGCGCGAGCGGTGCATCGACGGGATCACGGCGAACACCGGGCGCCTGCAGGGGATGGTGGCGACCTCGGTCGGGGTCGTGACGGCGCTGGTGCCGATCATCGGCTACGAGGCGGCCGCGAAGCTGGCGAAGCGGGGCCTGGCGACCGGGGAATCGATCGCCGGCATGGTGGTCGAGCGCGGACTGATGTCGCGCGCGGACGTGGAAGCCGAGCTCACCCCCGCCCGGCTGGCGCGGGAGGTCCCACCGGACGGGTTGCCGTAGGGCGGACCGCGACACACGTCGTTCGGGCGGACCCGGCCGAGATCAGGCTTCGAGCCGTTCGACGCGGACCGGGCCGAAGAGGCCCGAGATGGTCTGCCCGTCGAAGACGAACGGCGTCGGGCTGGCGGCGGCCATGTAGGGGCCGAGTGTGTTGGCGACGAGGATCTCGATCTCCGCGCGGTCGCTGGACAGGGCACCGGTGATGTCGAACCGGTAGGGCGCCAGCACGCGGACGCCCATCGGCTCACCGTTGACGGTGACCTCCGCCGTCCCGCGCACGTCGCCCAGATCGAGGACGAGCCGCTCCCCGCCGGACACCATCGGCAGCGCCACGGTCTGCCGGTAGCGCACCATGCCGCTGTAGTCGGCGAGGCCGAGCTCCTGCCAGTCGCCGAGCGCCATGCGGCCGGGGCCGCAGGTGAAGCGCAGTGGTCCGGCGAGGATCGCCCCGCCCGCAAACCCCGGCTGGGTCTCGACGCGGAGCTGGAGCTCGCGCCGCGGTTTCTCCGCTCCAGGCAGGTCGAGGCACCACGGCGCGCCGCTCGCGTCCGGGACGCGGCCGAGCGTGGCGCCGTCGAGCGACGCCGTCGCGTTGCCGATCAGCGGGATCTCGACGCGCGTCGCGCCGGGCGGCACGAGGCAGCGGAGCCACTCGACTGGGGACGACGTGCTTGCCGCGCAGGCAATCGGCAGGACCGATCCGTCGTCGCCCCCGGGCCCCTCCAGCCAGCTTGCGCCGGGGAGGGGGTGCGGTCGCTGTCGCCAGTTCGCCAGCGCCGGATCGCCCTTCGGCCGGCACTCGATCCGGACTGGCACCGGCTGGCCATCGCGCGACACCGTCCAGCCGTCGCCGGTCATCACCCACTGCTCGCCATCGCCCGCGCGGACGACGCCGTCGACCTGCAACGCGACGGCGCTGCCGATGTCGTTGACCTCGACCGCGAGCGTGTGCTCCCCGGGCGTCAGTAATTCCGTGATGTCGTAGGGGTGCGTCGAGGTGTAGTCGCCGTAGGGCAGGAACCCGCCCTGCCGCCCGACCTCCGTGCCGTCGACGACGATCCGTGCCGGCCCGTTGACGCCGACCTGGACGACCGCCGACGTCGATTGCCGCTCGGTCACGATCGTGGACTCGAAGCGCAGCGTCGTCTCCGGCACGCTGTCGCCCGCGGCGGCGATCCTCTCGGGTCGCCGGAACGTCGCGAGGTCGGTCGTGACGGCGAACGAGGCGCGCAGCACGCCCGTCTGCTCGACGGTCAACAGCAGGTCGAGCGTGTGCGCCCCCGGCGGCAGGCGTACCGGCGCCGCGGTCTGGTAGCGCGCGTTCTCCGCGTCGTCGATGGAAACCTCGTGGGCGTCGAGCCAGACGCGCTTGTGGGCGGCCGCGCCGACGACCAGCCAGCCGGTCACCACGGCGTCGCCGTCCACGATCAACGTGGTGCGCAGGCGCACGGCCTGCCCGGCGGGGACGTCCCCGAAGTGCAGGAACTCCTCGGGCACGTGCCCCGAGGGGCCGAGCACGTTCCGGTGCAGCGGGTCCTTGTGGATGCCGCGCGACATCGACCAGCCCGCTTCTTGCCACTCGGCTCCGGCCGCGCCGGCGATCAGCGCCTCCGGGTGCCCCGGCCCGAGCCACCACGCGCGCGGGCCGAACGTGGCGACGACGGGCTGCCAGTGATCGTCCCCATCCCCACGATGCCCGAACGTCCACCGCTCGACCGGAAACGGACCGTCGCTCGGCGGGAAGGTGAAGTCACCCCAGCGGTTGTCGAGCGTCGGCGCCAGCTCGACGTCCCACGTCTCGTCGATCTCCAGCAGCGGGGTCACCGCGCCCGGCGCGAGCGCCTCCGCCGCCGCGCCTGCGCCCCAGACGAGCACCGCGCAGGGACCGTCGACGAAGGCGACGTCCACCTCCACGCCGCCGTCGACTGGCCGCCAGGCGGTCTCCGGGCAGGCGCGGCGGGTGCCGGTGAAGGGATCCCAGAGATCCGGCGCGCCCGTCACATCGCGAACGCGGACGGTCGTCGCCTCCGCGTAGCGCGAGCGGTCGAAGTCGATCGTCGCGACCGGCCAGCCGGAGACGTGGCTCGCGCCCGGGAACGCCGCGGGCACGAAGACGACCGTCGCATCGCCGACGACGCGCGCCAGCGTCGGCACCCCGGCGGTCACGGGCGCCGGAGATGCGCCAAGGATGCGTCCCAGATCGTCCACGGCGTGGACCGTCAGCCGCGCCCGCAGGCGATCGATCAGCCCCTCGTCATCATCTGCCCCGGCGAGCGATTCGGGCAAGATGTCGAGGGCGATGACCTCGCCGCCCGCGTCGAGGAACGCCAGCAGCGCCCGCGCGACGTCGCGCTCCAGCACGGTGCACGCCGGCAGGATGACGGTCCGGAAATACTCGTCCGCGATCGCCAGCCGGCCCTGGTCGATGGCCGCCCGGGCCACGGAGTCGTCGTCGAGCACGTCGTAGTCGATCCCGAGCGCGTCGAGCGCGCCGGTCCGCTGGTTGAACCAGACCATGCTGCCGACGAGGTCGTGATAGCGCTCGTGGGCGCGCTCCGCGTCCGGCGAGCTCGCGCCGTCGAGCCCGACGCCGGCCTGCACCGTCGCCGTCGGGAAGAGCAGGCCGATGTCGCAGACGTGCCGGCCTCGGCTCAGCAGGCGGCAGAGGCGGGCCACGGCGTCGGCGAAGACGCGGTAGTGCCGCCAGTAGGGCTGCCGCCAGTCTGTCCCTGGCGGCGCCCACTCGAACCAGCCGCCCCGCGTGCTGTAGTAGG
The DNA here is from genome assembly GCA_035540335.1 of Thermomicrobiales bacterium. Taxonomy (GTDB): domain Bacteria; phylum Chloroflexota; class Chloroflexia; order Thermomicrobiales; family UBA6265; genus UBA6265. The sequence continues at coordinate 21,779 of DATLHE010000386.1, forward strand.
TGGCGTGCGGGTCGTAGAGGTTGGCGCCGCCGCGCAGCCACGGCACGAGCCAGTCGAACGTCTCCTCGAGCGTGCCGCCCCAGCCTGACGTGTGGAATGCCTCCAGCCAGACGCGCTCGCGCCCGTAGAGATGCGCCAGCGACGAGTGAATCTTCGCCTCGCCGTGGTGGTCGGAGCCGGGCGCGCCGAACCAGCGGTGGGTACGCATGTAGTCGGCGTAGATGCTGACCGTGCCCTTCGGGTCGCCGGCCCGTGCCGGGTTCTGCTGGTCGACGCCGAAGAGCAGGTCCCGCGCGTCGTGCCAGGCGAACAGCGGCGTGAAGAAAGCCTCCTCGGCGAGGGCGGCGCGCGTCGCGTGGTAGTCGCGCCGGACGCGCCGCTCCGTCCCGCCGAGGTCCTCCCACAGCGCCTCGAGCACGGGCAGGAGGTCATAGCCGTGCATCCCGCGGAAGGTTTCCGCGAACGTCGCGCTCCAGCGGGGCATCGGCGGCAGCTCGTCCTGGAAGGAGCCGACGATGACGTCGCCGAAGAACTCCCCGGCGCGGCGCTCGAACTCGCCGTGGATCGTGTCGATCAGCGCCGCGCACGCCGCCGGGCTGGCATAGTCGAAACCGCGCGGCACCGTGTAAAAGAGGCTCAGGCGCACGCGCCCGGCCCCGACCCAGCGCACCGCGTCGCCATCGATCGGCACGACTTCGGGCCCGCCCGTCGGGCGTTCGTCCGCGTCGAGCCGGGTGACGGTGGCGATGAGCGGCGTTCCGTTGCTCGGGCAGTGGAGCGCCGCGCCGCCATCGACGATCTCGCTCACGCGCTCCAGCGTCGTCCCGGCGAACTCCGGGTGGCGGCCGATGATCTGCCCCTGGATGTTCGCGCCGGAGAAGCCGATCTGGTCGTAGAACCAGATGCGCATCCCGAGCTCGCGGGCGTCGGCGCACACGCCGCGAAAAATCTCCCACCAGCGCTCGCTCATGAACGGCGGGTCGTCGGCCGGGTTGCCATAGAGCGGCCCGGTCGGCGCCAGGTCGATGACGACCAGGTTCCAGACGCCGCCCTCGCGGTAGCGCTCCAGTTGCCAGCGCAGCCGCGCCGGGTCGAGCGGCTCCCCGCTCCACCACCAGAGCGGCACCGGCGAGAACGCCGGGTCGGCCTGCCGGAACGACGCGAAGAGCGCGTCCGTCTGATCGTCGGTCGGTGTGTGCGGCTGGTCCCCGCCCGTCATGATGTGTGTTCCCTCCCCGTCCCTGGACCGGTTGATCCATCACGATCCCTACAACTTCAGCGCGCCGCTCGTCAGGCCCTGCACGTAGTAGCGCATCAGGAACGCGAAGACGATCGCCAGCGGCACGCAGGCGATGACGTACGCGGCCATCAGCGTCCCGAACTGCGACGACGAGTGCGACAGCGCGTTCCCCTGCAGGCTCACCAGCGCGATCGTCAGCGTCCGGTACTTCTCGCTCAGCAGCAGCGACGGCAGCAGGTAGTCGTTCCAGAGCGGCACGATGTTGACCACGATCACGCTGACGAGCACCGGCACCGACAGCGGCACGACGATCTTGCCGAAGATGTGCCACTCGCTCGCGCCATCGACGCGCGCCGCGTCGATCAGGTCTTTCGAGATGCCGCCGAAGAACGTCCGCAGGACGAAGATCGAGAACGCCTGGCCGGCGGCGATGTAGGGCAGGATCAGCCCGCCCCAGCTGTTCGAGAGCCCGAAGATGTCGAGCCGCTTGATCTGCAGGTAGAGCGGGATCAACGTCAGCACGCCGGGGATCAGCAGCAGCACGAAGACGAGCGCGAACAGCAACCGGCGCAACGGGAACGACATAAAGGTGAAGGCGTAGGCGCTCATCGCGGCGAAGGTGACGATGCCGAGCACGCTGATCGCCACGATCACCACCGAGTTGAGGATCGGGCGGACGATGAGGTCGAACGCCTCGGAGTAGTGGTGCCACTCGAACGTCTCCGGCAGCGCCAGCGGATCGCGCGAGTACGCCAGCTCGGTCTTGACCGAGTTGATGAGCAAGAACCCGATCGGGAAGAGCGCCAGGAGCGCGAGCACGATCAGGACCGTATGCCGGGTGACGAGCGAGAGACGCGCCATGCGGATATCCCCCTGGGATCGCGGCCTAATCGCGGATGAATCGCTGGTTGATCGCCGTCAGGACGAGGATGAAGACGAAGAGCAGCAGGGCGATTGCCATGCTGTAGCCGAACTCGCCGTACTCCACCGCCGTCTCGTACATGTAGTAGGAGACGGTGTAGGTCGAGTAGCCGGGCCCGCCCTGGGTCATGACGAGGGGCGTGACGATGTTCTGGCCGCTGGTGATGATCGCGAGGATCAGCAGCAGCTTGAACTGCGCGAGCACCATCGGGATCTCGATCGTCCACAGCCGCCGCATCCCGGTCGCGCCGTCGAGCTCGGCCGCCTCCATGATCTCGGTCGGGATATTCTGCAGCCCCGCGAAGAAGATGAGCATGTTGAAGGCGTTGACCCACGGGAAGCCCATCAGCGCCAGCGCGTAGAGGGCGGTGCCGGGATCGGCGATCCAGAAGTGGGTGAGGCGGTCGAGCCCGACGCGCTCCAGCAGCACGTTGATGAGCCCGTCGCCCTGGTAGTAGTAGCGCCAGAGGAGGATCGTCACGATGGCGGGGATGATGATCGGGACGACGAAGAGCGTCCGGTAGAGATAGCGCAGGCCGTCCCGCTTCACGTGGAAGATCAGGGCGGCGACGGTGAACGAGGGGATGATCGCGAGCGTAATCTCGATCGCGGCCCAGATCAGGTTGTTCTTCGTCGCGATGCGGAGGATCTGGTCCTCGGCGGCGCGCCGGAAGTTATCGAGCCCGATGTACTCCGGCGCGTTGAAACCATCCCAGAAGGTGAAACCGCCGGTCAGCGCCCTGTACGCCGGGTAGTACAGGAAATACCCGATGAACACGAAGGTGGGAACAAGGAATACATAGGCCGCGAGATAACGGCGTAGGCGATCGCGGCTCCTGGCGCTCAGGATCCCGCCGTGACCCGCCTCCTTGATCGTGGCGCCGGTGGTCGCCATCGTCTGCCCCCTGCGCGCGATGCGCGCCGGCGTGCCGTGGCAAGGGGACGATGATGCTCCGCCACGACACGCCTGTCACGCCGCGGGTGTTCCCCGTCGACGGTGCGCGATCAGGTCGCGCAGGAGTCGAGATCGACGTCCGGGTTCGACCGCTCGAAGTCCTGGATGGCGCGGTCGAGCTCGGCCTGCACCTGGCTGGCGGCCGCGCTGTCGTCCGAGTTCCCCGTCAGGTAGAGCCCGAAGATGCGCTCCAGGCTTGGCGCCAGCTTCGCGCTGGAGTTGCCGATCTGCACCACCTTGAGCCCGGTGTTCGCCTGCTCGACGAAGGTCTCCAGGCCGGCGACCGGCTTGGTGCCCGGCCAGGTCGGCGCGAAGCTGCCAAGCTCGTTGACGACCTTCTCAATGACCTCCGGCGTGCCGATGTAATGCAGGAAGTCGAGGACGGCGGCCTCCTTGCCCTCGTCCATCGTCTTGTTCGACTCCTTCGTGGCCATCGCGTACTGGTAGGCGGCGTTCGGGCCGCCGACCACCGCCGCCACATCGACGCCGGTCGCGTACTCGATGTCGTCCTTCGTCAGCGTCGGGAAGCTGAAGGAGTCGAGCTCGAAGTCGAAGCCGATCGTCTTCAGCTGCCGCGGCAGCCAGCTGCCCGTGTAGAGCATGGCGGTCTTGCCGGCCGCGAAGTCGCGGTGCACCGGCTCGTCGGCCACGTCCCTCGTCTGCGTCAGGTACTCCTGTGACCAGTAGTCCGTGAACTTCTTGAAGAAGGGCCACCAGCCCATGAAGCGCGGGTCGTCGGTCGAGAGCAGCCCGCTCTTGATCGCCGCGGCCTCGTCCTGCGGCGACATGCCCGGCGCGCCGTCGCAGCCGACGATGGTGTCGTACTCCGGGGAGTAGAAGTCGGAGAGGAAGTGGCGCCCGAACCACGAGGGGTCGGAGAAGCCGGCGCAGACGGTGATGCCCGCGTCCGCGAGCTTCTGGCAGGCATCGAAGAGCTCCGGCCAGGTCGTCGGCGCGGCGGTGATGCCGGCCTTCTCGAACAGCGCCGTGTTGTAGAAGAAGGCGGTGCCGACGAAGTCGCCGTTGACGTTGTAGAACGCGCCGGAGGGCGCCATCGTCCCGGCGAGCACGGTCGGGTTCATCGCCTCCTTCCAGGCCGTGTTGCCCTCGATGTAGGGGTTCGGCGCGTCGAAGTCGGCCTTGAGGTCGCGCGCGATGCCCTTGGGCAGCGTCCCGTTCAGGTCGCCGTGCTGCGCCCAGAAGATATCCCACAGCTCGCCGCCGGAGGCCTTGACGCGCACGGTCTGCAGGTAGTCGTTGATCTGCTCGTCGATGAAGCGGATCGTGATGCCCGGGTGATCCGCCTGGTACTGGTCGGCGACCTCCTGGAACGCCGTGAGCTGGTTGGCGTCCGGCAGTTTGGAGTTCGGCGTGTAGGCCTGGGCGTAGAAGATGATCTCGCCCTGCCACCCCGAATCCTGGGCCGTCGCCCGGCGCGCCGTCGCCCCGACCGCCGCCGCGCCCGCGACACCGGCCACGCCGGTGAGAACATCGCGGCGGGAGAGCGACGGTGAGCGGTAGGAGGCGATCGGACGGGGGGATACGTGGTCATCGAATCGAGGCATACCAGTGGCTCCTTCGTTTCGAGCGGCCGACCAGCGATCGCAGACGGCATCCTGCGGCGTCAGGGGATGACGCGACCGCCACCTGCGGTCGACACATCCGCGGACCGCCCGGGCAGCGGGGAGATGTCGACAACGCGCGCGTCGCGGAGATGGGTTAGCGATCTGATTCGGATACTACCGGAACATGCCACCCAAGGCAACGCGCGAGCACGGAGCCAGGGCATGGGGAGCGTCCAACTAAACCCCGCGCGGGGTCCGGCCCTGACCAGCGTCAGAGATGCCCGCGCCACGCTCGCCTGCCGCATGGCTCGACACGGTCCACTTGACAGAAGAAGCATTCGGTGGACAATGCATAGTCAGATAAGCAACTAACCCACCGGGTCCAGACCGGCGACCGCAAGCGTTCTACCCTCCGGGCACACAGACGAGCCGGGAAGCTGGAACCGCTCCACGCCTCCTCCTGAGGAACCCCTTCATCGCGATCCTGACGGGCATGTTTCCGGGCGAGTACCCGACTGGACTCCCCCGGCCATCGCATCCGCGTTGCCGCCTGGCGACCCGCTCTCGAGCCGCCCCGGCCACGGAACCCGAGAGAGAAGGGTGAGATGCGCCTACGGCCACCGCTCCCGAGGTGTCTTGGCCCGCTGCTGATCGTCGTGGCGCTTGGCGCCCTGCCGGCGTTCGTCGAGGCGCAGGAGGAGCCCACGCCACCGCCTGAGGTGGACGCTGGCGTGTGGCTCGCCGAGACTCCCACCGAGGAAGCTCCCGCCGAGACAGTGCCGGCTGCAGAGCCGACCGCGGTGCCACCGCAGGACGAAGCGGACGCCGGCGTCTGGGATGGCGCCGAGGTGTCCCCTACCGAGCCGACCGCGGTACCGCCGGACGCCGGCGTCTGGATCGTCCCGGACGACGAGGTCCTCATCGTCCCCGAAGAAGGCGACAGGATCCTCGTCATCCCCGATGCGAGCGACAAGATTCTCATCTGCCACGCCACAGGTTCCGCTTCCAACCCGTACATCCCCAACCTCGTCTCCGACGACGGCGCCTACGACGGCCACGTCGACCATCCGGACGACTTTATTCCGGCGCCCGTCGACGCCGAGGGCAGTCCCTACTGCCCATCGGGTGAGCCCACCCCGACCCCGGCGCCGCCCACGGCGCCGCCGCCGACTGAGGCACCGACCGCCACCAACACCCCGGAAACCATCCCGAAC
>DATLHE010000387.1:0-8961 GCA_035540335.1 Thermomicrobiales bacterium
CCCGGTTGCCGACGTACCCCAGTGGCGGCCCGCCCACGATCTGCCCGATCGCGTTGCTCTGCCCCTCCATCGAGAGAACCGTCGCCCGCACCGACGACTCCAGGTGGCGGTTCATCCACGCCGCCTGCACCGGCCCCGCGATCGTCCCCGCCACGCCGCGCACCCACAGCAGCGGCAGCGCGATCCATGTCACCGGCGCCAGCGCGAACCCGATCGTCGCGAGCACGCTCATCGTCGCCATCGCGATCAGCAGCCGCACCGGCGCTCCGGCATGCAGCGACTCCGGATGCAGCCGCCGCACGATCTCCGATCCCAGCAGCCCAAACAGCGTGCCCACGAGGCTGATCGCCCCGAACCACAGCGCGACGTTGTCCATCCCGAACGCCGCCGGCCGCTCGAGGTTCTCCAGCACGTGCACCGTCCACAGCCGGTCGAACGCCTCGCTCGAGAGCCCGAGGAAGAGGCTCGCCGCGAGCAGCCACCCCACCACCGGCCGCCGGCGCGCCAGACCGAGCCCCTCGCGGAAGGTGCCCAGCATCTCCGCCATGCGCCCGGTCGAGCCGCGCTCCGTGCGCTTGGGCCGGGACCGGGAAAAACCGTGCTCCGGCATGACCAGCGTCAGCACCACGCCGAGCAGCAGGAAGCCGACCCCGCCCGCGACGACCGGGATCTGCACCGAGCGCCACCCCAGCGCCGTCGCGCCAACGATGCCGAGCACCGTCCCGATCAGCCCGAGCTGTGTCCCGCGCAGGAACACCGGCCCGACGTGCTCGTCACCCACCTCGTCGGTGATCCACGCCTCGACCGCCCCGCTCAGGAAGGTCGCGCCGATCCCCCAGAAGACCTGGCACGCCAGCACGGCCGCGAAATGTGGAATCGAGCCCTCGATGATGAACCCGGTCCCGATCAGGAACACGCCGATCAGGATCGACAGGCGGCGGCTGTAGACGTCCGCCACGATCCCGGTCGGCACCTCGAACACGAAGCAGACCACCTCCAGCAGCGTGCCAACGAGCACCATCTGCATCGGGTTCAGCCCGACGATCGTCGCCTGGTAGACCAGGTTGAGCGTGAACGTCAGCGTAAAGAGCATCTCCGCCCCACCGCTGAACAGCAGGTAGACCGGGATCGGCTTGGCGGGCCAGCGCGGCCGCCAGAAAAGTGAGGTCAACACGCGGGAGTCATCTCCGGTGCGCAACGCACAGCACGACGAACCGCCCGCCGGAACACCCGGTCAGGCGAAGGTCATCTGGCGTGCAACGGAGACGTGGGGAATCCGGGGCCACGTATGGGCCGTGGCTTGTGCCGGCCCTCGCTTGGACGGCTAGGCACCCACCGGGGAAGACGTCTGGCGCACGCCGCGCGTGATGATGGACATGGTGGCGCCTCCCGTCATTGAAGAAACGTGCTCGAGACAGACCCGAACATCGCCATTCTGGGGATCGACGCTCCCAAAGTCAACCGCCCCCGGAACGATGCGCGATTGCCACGTCCACCGGACCCCCGTAACGACTTCCTGACGCCCCGTGCCCTACGGTGCGGATGGGCCACTCCGAGCGCTGCCATCCGACACCAGCGCCAGGGAAAGGAGCTCCCGAATGGCAACCCACAAGCACCCCGTCTCCACGCCCCTCTCCCCTCCGGCAAGCGTCGCCCCGGCCCTGACCGCCCTCTGGGCCCGCGCCGAAACGCGGATCGCCGCCGCGGCCGGCATCGCGGCCCTCACCGGCCTCCTCGTCGGTCTCGTCATGCCGCGCGGCCCGGTCACGACCGCCCAGGCGCTGATGCTGATGGTCACTGGCGCCGTCACCGGCATCGCCGCCGGCTTCGTCCTGCGCTCGCGCTGGGCGATGCTCCTCGCCCCGGTCGCCCATGTCGCCGCCTTCGAGCTGATCCGCCTCGGGGAGACCGGCCCGACCGTCGACGGCATCCACCCGGGCACCACCTTCGGCATCCTGGCGTTCCTCGTCGGCCGCGGCGTCTACGGCATCCTCGGCCTCCTGCCGATGATCCTCGGCGTCGCCTGGGGCGCCGCACTCGCCCGCCGGCTGACAGCGACGCATGAGCGCCACGGCATCGGCTTCGTCGCCCGCCGCGCCATCGGCGCCCTCACCACCGTCAGCCTCATCGCCCTCGCCGTCTGGATTGCCCTCCCGCCCAGCGTCGCGCCGGTCATCGACGCGAACGGCAACGAGATCCCTGGCAGCGTGTCCGAGCTGACGAAGGTCACCCTCGGCGGCCACGACCAGTGGGTCGAAATCCGCGGCGCCAGCCCCGACCTGCCCGTGCTCCTCTACCTCAGCGGCGGCCCCGGCCAGAGCGACCTCGCCTTCTCGCGGGCGATCCTCGAGCCCCTGACCCAGGACTTCCTCATCGTCGGCTGGGACCAGCGCGGCACCGGCAAGTCGTATCCCGCGCTCGACGCCAACACCCTCACGCTCGACCGCGCGATCGCGGACACCATCGAGCTCACCGAGTATCTGCGCGACCGGTTCGACGAGCAGAAGATCTACGTCCTTGGCGAGTCGTGGGGCTCCACCCTCGGCGTCCTCGCCGCCCAGCAGCGGCCCGACCTCTACTACGCGCTCATCGGCAGCGGCCAGATGGTCAGCCAGCGCGTCACCGACCAGATGATCTATGACGACCTCCTCGCCTACGCCGACGAGCACGGCGACACCGGCCTCGCGAAGACCCTGCGCGGCTTCGGCCCGCCTCCCTACGGCAGCATCCTCGACTACGCCTACGTCCTCACCAACTACGAGAAGATCGAGGGCGAGTACGACCCGCCGCAGAGCTATATCGACCGCGGCGAGCAATCCGGCGTCGGCTTCTGGGGCATGATGGGCAGCGAATACGCGCCCATCGACAAGGTCAACCTCTTCCGCGGCCTCCTCGACATGTCTTCCGTCATGTACCCGCAGCTGCAGGAGATCGACTTCCGGGCCGACGTGCCAACGCTCGACGTGCCGATCTATCTCTTCGACGGCAAGCACGAGCTGCGCGGCCGCCGCGAGCTGGCCAACGAGTGGTTCGCGATGCTCGATGCGCCGGACAAGCAGATGGTCACCTACGAGAACGCCGGCCACGCGGTCGCCTTCGAGCACGCCGACGATCTGCACCGCATCCTGCTCGACGTCATCCTCCCGGCGACCTACCCGGCACGCTGAGCGAGAGGAGCCGGCGATGAGCAGCACGACGCTTCCCTCCCGGGCGCGCGGGGCCGCGCTCGGGACCGCCCCGATCGTCACCTTCTTCGCACTCGCCTACGCGCTCTCGTGGGCGGCGTGGACCCCGCTCGCGCTGCTGGGGCAGACCGTCCACCACGCCGACACCTCACCCTCGCACATGCCCGGGCTGCTGGGGCCGATGCTCGCCGCGCTCATCACGACAGCACACGTCGACGGCCGTCCCGGCCTGCGAGACCTGTTCTCCCGGATGACCCGCTGGCGCGTCGACGCACGTTGGTGGGCGGCCGCCATCAGCCCGCTCGCCTTCCTCGCCGTTGCCACCCCGGTCGCCCGGATCGTCGACGGCTCCTGGCCCGACTGGTCGGCGTTCGACGAGATGAACGGCCTCCCCGCCATCGGCGTCATCAGTGTCTGGGTGCTCGTCGTGCTAATCAACGGGTTCGGCGAGGAGACCGGCTGGCGCGGGTTCGCCATCCTCCGCCTGCAGCAGAAATGCTCCCCGCTGGCAGCGACGCTCATCCTCGCCGTCCTCTGGGCGTTCTGGCACGCGCCGCTCTTCTTCATGGTCGACGGCTTCGGGGAGGGCGGACCCGGCATGCTCGCCGGCTTCCTCTTCGCCATGGCCTGCGGCGCGGTCGTCCTGACCTGGCTCGTCAACCACTCCGGCAGCATCCTCATCGTCGCGGTCTGGCACGGCACCTACAACATCGTCGCCGGCTCGGCGGGCGCCGATGGCACCGTCGCCGCCGTCGTCAGCACCCTGGTCATGGCGCAGGCAATCGTCCTCGTGGCCCTTGAGCTCCGCGCGCGACGACGCGGCCGCCCAGGCATCCTCCTCGGGTCGTAGCTCCCTCCTCCCCCGGTAGCAGGCGCGATTCGCCCGCGAGTCCGATGTGCCGGCGCGGCCGCGAGCCCACCATTGAGGCGTTGACCACTCGCTCGACCAGAGAGGACCGAGACCATGTCCAACGCCGCCAAACCCTTCGATCCCGCCGTTCATCGTGCCAGCGCGAAGCGCGAGCTGGCCAAGGCGTCGTTCGCGACGCTCGCCACCTCGTCGGAGCAGGGGCGCCCGCACGTGGTCGGCATCCGCTACGCGCTCATCGACGACCGGTTCTACATCGTCGTCCACGAGCACTCGATCAAGGTCCGGAACATCCGCCAGAACCCACGTGTCGCCCTCAGCGTCCCGGTCCGCAAGGTGCCCTTCTTTCCGCCCTACAGCATCCAGCTCCAGGGCACCGCCGAAGTGGTGCCGCTGGATGACCCGGCCATCCGGCGCCTCGCCGAAAGCGGGGCGTTCCGGCGCATCAGCTCGAAAAAGGACCTCCGCAAACCGGGACAGGTCATCATCCGCGTCACGCCGGGCAGCCGGCTCTCCACCTACGGATTCGGGTTCAGCCCACTCGAGATCATCCGCGACCCGCAGTCCGCCGACAGGAGCGTCACATGGTAGCCATCACGCCCACGGCAGAACGCTCCTCGCCCGCGATCCAGGGCTGGGTCATCGTCGCCCGGCTGATCACACTGATGATCTTCCTGCAGCCGTTCTTCATCGGCCTGCTCTTCTCCGGCCACTCGATGGGCATGGATGCGCACCGCACCAACGCCTACGCGCTGTTCCTGCTGACGCTTGGCGGGCTCATCGTCGCGACAGTCACCCGTCGCGGAACCCCGGCCGGACGCACGATGATCGGCGAATTCATCCATCTGCTGGTCGGTATCATCGTTGTCGCCATCCTCGGCGTCCTCTCCCATGAGGGGGTCATCCGGCTACACTGGCTGCACTTCCCCGCAGGGGTGGCGTTGCTCGCGCCGGCCATGTCGCTGGTCGCCGCGGCGCAAGGGCTCTATCGACCGGACGCAGACGACTGACGCAGGACATCGTGATGCCCGCTCGCCCCCTGCCATTCAACGAGATCGCCGACCGGCTGCGGCAACGCCCGATCACGGACAGCGCCGCGCATCGCTGGGACGAAGAGATCCGGCGCGCCGGGCTGGACACCCAGCCCTCGAAGGTCATGAACCGCGGCGTGCCGCTGCTGGCGATCGGGGTCCTCACAATCGCCCTGGTCCTGGCCATCTTTGAGCCGCGGGATGGTATCCGGCCATTCGGCATTCTCCTGATCTTGCTGGCGATCGCGCCATGGGGGTTCTGGCTCTTCAAGGGCGACGAGGGGCCGCATTGGCAGCCGATCGTCGTCTTCCTGCTCCCGATCGCGCTGCTCGGCGCCGGCCACTGGTTCCTGCCCGTGATGGGGCCGGGCAGCGACATCGCCTATCCCGCGCTGGCGTTCCCGCCCCTGCTCCTGACGATCCTCGCCGTCGCGATCGCACCCGCCCGCCTCGCGGCCGGCATCGTGATCGCCGCCTGGGCGGTCGTCGGCATCCCGCTCCTCGCCGCCCTGGCCGCCGGCAAGGACGTCACCGGCACCGAGATCGTCACCTGGCACGTCGCCGTCGCGCTCTGCATCACTGCGGGCTATGCCATCCGGTTCAGCAACAAGGCGAATGCCGCGGTGGCCGTCGCCCGGGAGGCCCAGGTGCGACAGGAGGCATCCGAGCGGCAACGGCAGGTCGCGCGCGACGTCCATGACGTCGTCGCCCACACCCTTGCCGTCACGATGCTGCACATCACCGCCGCCCGCATGGCGGTCGGGCGTAAGGATCTGGCGACGGCAGCCCAGGCCCTCGAGGAGGCCGAGCGCCACGGCCGCGAAAGCATGACCGATATCCGCGCGATGGTGCGCATCCTCCGGGGCGACGCCGCCGCCGATCGTGCGGCTGCCCAGCCGGGGTATGAGGACCTCGACACGCTCATTACCTCATGGGAGGCGTCCGGGCTGGACGTCACGGCGTCGGTCAGGCTCGACCCGGGCGATCTCACCCCGGCCGCCCATGCCGTGCTCTACCGCATCCTGCAGGAGGCGCTCACGAACGCCGCCCGCCACGGGTCCGGGCCGGTGTCGATCGAGGTTTCGCCCGAGGTGGACCACGTGTGCCTGTTCGTCGCGAACCCGCTCCCGCCCGGGCATACGGTCTCCGGATACGGCTCCGGCGTCACCGGCATGCGGGAGCGCGCGAGCGCGGTCGACGGCGAGCTCACCGCCGGTGTCGAGAACGACCGGTGGCTGGTCCGGGCCCACCTCCCGAGGAGAGAACACGCATGATTCGCGTCTTGCTGGTGGACGACCAGCCGCTCGTCCGTGCCGGGTTGCGGCTCATCCTGGAGCCCGAGGAGACCATCACGATCGCCGGCGAGTGCGACGACGGCGATCAGGTGCTCGACGCCGTCGCGCGCCTCGCGCCGGACGTGGTCGTGATGGATGTCCGGATGCGCCGGATGGACGGCGCGGAGGCCACGCGCCGCCTCCGCGTCCGCCCCGATGCACCGCCCGTCCTCATTCTCACGACCTTCGACGACGACGAGACGGTCGCCGCCGCGCTCGGCGCCGGCGCCGCCGGGTTCATCCTCAAGGACGCGCCCGGCGAGGAAATCGTGCGGGCGACCACGACGGTCGCCGGGGGCGGCTCCTGGCTGGATCCCCAGATCGCGGGCCACGTCCTCGACGCCTACCGTCGCACCGCCGGCAGCCGGCAGCGCGACAACGACGCGATCGGCCAGCTCACCCCACGCGAGCGGGACGTGCTCCGGCAGGTCGCCACCGGCGCGACGAACGCCGAGGTCGCGGAGACGCTCTTCATCAGCGAGGCGACGGTCAAGAGCCACCTCGGCAACCTGCTCGCCAAGCTCGACCTGCGCGACCGCGCCGCGGCGATCGTCTTCGCCCACACCCAGGGGCTCGTCTAGCCCCCCACGCCGATCTGCTACCATGGAACCCCAGCCGCGCGGAGACCATCCGCAACCCGAGGTCCTGATGGCGCCGATCTGCTGTACCAACCTCCTTCATTAGGTCCACCGCCGCATCGCGGCCGGTGGCTCGCGCTCCCGCGACGGGCCCGGAGCGCGGGCATCGTGCGCCCTCTCCGGCGCGCGACCTGATGACGCAGACTTCCCGATTCGACGCGAATGTGAACGCGAGGGATGCATGCAGCAGGACCATTCCGTGTCCGCGGATCGGGGCGCGGTCATCACCGCGACCGCGCTGACCAAGACCTACACCTTTCACCAGCAGGGCTCCGGCCTCCTTGCCGCGCTGCGCGGCGTCGTCCGCCGCACGACCGAGACCCGTCTCGCCGTCGACGCCATCGACCTCACCGTCCGCGCCGGCGAGGTCGTCGGGCTGCTTGGCCCCAACGGCGCCGGCAAGACGACCACCCTGAAGATGCTCTCCGGGCTCCTCTACCCGACGTCCGGCCACCTCGACGTCCTCGGCTTCGCGCCGTCCGAGCGCGACGTCGAGTATCTCCGCCGCATCGCCCTCGTCATGGGCCAGAAGTCGATGCTCTGGTGGGATGTCCCGGCGATGGACTCGCTGCTCCTCCACAAGGACATGTACGGCCTCACCGACGCGGCCTTCCGCGCCAGCGTGGACGAGCTGGCGGCGCTGCTGGAGGTCGAGAACCTGCTCACGGTCCAGGTGCGCAAGCTCTCGCTCGGCGAGCGGATGAAGCTGGAGCTGATGGCGGCCCTGCTCCACCGGCCGGAGATCGTCTTCCTCGACGAGCCGACGATCGGCCTCGACGTCGTCGCCAAGGCGCGCGTCCGCGCCTTCCTGGCGGAGATCAACCAGGCGCGAGGAACGACGATCCTCATCACCAGCCACGACATGGACGACATCGAGGCGCTCTGCAATCGGGTGATGATCATCAACCACGGGCGCATCGAATACGACGGCGGCCTGCCGGAGCTGGTGCGCGACGTCCAGCCGCGCAAGCTGATCCGCGTCACCTACGCCGAGCCCGTGCGCGATCTTTCGGCGCTGGACCGGCTCGGCGTCGGCCCGGACGACCGCGAGGCGGAGGACGACGGCCGCACCTTCGGTCTCGAGGTCTCGCGGGAGTGCCTGAGCGACGTGCTGGAGGCGCTGCCGCGCCTCGGCACGCTGCTCGATCTCGGCGTCGCCGACGCGGACGTCGAGGAGATCATCCGCGAGCTCTTCACGCGCGGGCGAGAGGTGTCGCATGTCTCGTGAAGTCCCGCCGCGAGAAATCGCCCTCATTCAGAGCGAAGCAAGGGGTTGCATCCGCTCGATTGCTTCGCAATCGCCCATGATGAACCCTACGCGAAGCGGCGCTCGCATCAGCGCGGTCTCCCATTCCGGGGTGCCACCAGGAAACCGTCATCCTGAGCACAGCGAAGGATCCCCGCGCGAAGCGCACCGCGCCGCAGGCGCGGATGGGTGGCGGACGACACTGGGGCGCGCGTTCCCATTCTGTACGGGCGGATGGCCGCAGGCTCCCGGCCGAGCGAAGCGAGAAGCGAAGGGCTCGCTCCGCTTCTCACCTTTCAGGTTCGGCCGGGCGAGCCCTTCGTCCTGCACCTGCGGCAATCGATCGAAGATCGAGAATCCGCCGCCTGATACCCGGTCGCGACGCCGGGCACAAGACCCGGCGCTACAGGGATGAGTGTGGTTTCCGGTCTCGACGGGGCCGCCCGCGAGCGCACCCCGGATACAAGCTCCGGGTCTACAAAACGACGGTCCAGGGCACATCACGATATTGGGCGACCCCATGACCACCGCCCAATCCCTCCGCATCATCCGGCGGCTGGTCGTCATCGACCTGTCGATGGCGCTCATCTACCGCGCCGAGTTCGTCATGTACATGCTCAGCACCGTGCTGGCCCCGACCATCTCGCTGCTGATCTGGC
>DATLHE010000388.1:0-3646 GCA_035540335.1 Thermomicrobiales bacterium
GTCTTGAAAGAGGGCGTAGTGAGCCGGCCCGGCACCACTCAGGGCGACGTGCGAGCACCCGGCCAGCCGCATCTGGTCGACCAGAATCCTCGTGGCGGGCGCCAGCGCCCGGAGCGGCCGCTCGAACGCGTTGCCGAGACAAGCCGGATCAATCGGGTCGCCGTTGATGATGGCGGCGGTCAGTTGGTGGATCGTGGACCCGTCGCTGAAGTCGTCGGGCGCCAGCAGCCCATACAGGCGAGTTGTCTTGGCGTCCAGCGCGATGCGAGGGGTGGCGATGAGTACGTGTCCGGAGATGGTGGGCAGGGGCAGCAGGTCGGTACCGCGCCCGCGCACCGCGGCGACTGGCGCCCCGAGGAAGAATGGCACATCGCTGCCGAGCATCGCCGCGAGCGCGTGCATCTGGTCGAAGTTCACCGGGCGCCCGTGCATGTCGTTCAGCGCCAGCAGTGTGGCGGCGGCGTCCGAGCTGGCGCTGCCGAGGCCAGCCGGAGCCGGAATGCGCTTGACGACGCGGATGTCATACCCGCGCGGCGTATCTGTAAAGCGTGAGAAGAGCATGACCGCCCGGGCGATCAGGTTGTCGTCCACCGCGACGCCCGGCACGCCCCGAAGATCCGGCTGGCTGCGCCCAGGCACATGCGTGATGGTGATCTCGTCGACCAGGTCCACCATCGCCAGCACCGAGCGAATCTCATGGAAGCCGTCGGGGCGTCGACCGAGAATCTCAAGCCCGAGGTTGATCTTGGCGGGTGCCAGCACACGCGCCGCCGACCAGCGGATCATGCCGGCAGGCTCCGCGCGATCGTCAGCCACTCGTCGACGGTCAGGGTCTGCGGCCGGCGCATCGGGTCGATGCCGGCCTGCTGCAAGGTCGCTTCGAGCTCGCCCTTGGAGCAATCAAGCCCCATTGCCAGTCCATTGCCGATCGTCTTTCGCTTGCGCTGGAACGCCATCGTCGCCAGCTCGAACATGCGGTCCCGCGTCGGCTCGTCGCCGCGCAGCTCCTCGCGCACATCGAGCGCGACGACGGCGGATTCCACCTTCGGCGGCGGCAGGAAGACGTCGGGTGGCACGATGAACGCGATCTCGGCCTCCGCGTAGAGGTCCGTCGCCAGCCCGAGCAGCGACATGTCGGGGGGGCCGGCGGTCATCCGCTCCGCCACCTCGCGCTGCACCATCACCGTCATCCGCGTCGGCGGGGTGGGCGACTCCATGAAATGCCGGATGATCACCGTTGCCATACTGTAGGGCAGGTTCGCCGCGAGCTGGTAGGAGCGGCCATGGGTGATCTGATCAATCTCGACATAACGGGCATCGCGCTCGACGAGCGAGAACGTCTCGACACCGCCTAGGTCATCCTTCAGGAACCCGGCCAGGTCGCGGTCGAGCTCCACGCCGACGACCGTTGCCCCGTGCGACAGCAGCTCGCGCGTGAGAATGCCCATGCCCGCGCCGATCTCGATCACCAGATCGCCGGGCTCGATGCCCGCCGCATCGGCGATCATGGCGACGACCTCCGGCTCGATCAGGAAGTTCTGGCCCATGGACCGGGTCGGTCGGATGTTGCGTGCCTTCAGGATGCGCCGCCAGTCCGCGGCGGAGCGGGTGAGCGAGAGCGTCATGCCGGCACCGCCCAGCGGATCGCGCGCGGGACCACCTCGAATCTCGCCGGCGTGCCGTCGAGGACCTCACCGTCGGTTTCGACGCCGATCCCCGGGTCGGCCTCGATCGTGAGGTGGGTCGTTCTCCAATGCCGGACGGCCGGGTGGGTCATGTGGGCTCCTGTAAAGACGCGCGGCAGGTTGCGCAGGATTTCGGCGCGGCTGGCGCCGGCGACGGTCACCACATCGAGCAGGCCGTCGTCGGCGGCGGCCATCGGCGCGATGTGCAGGCCGCCGCCAAAGTATCGGCCATTCGCCACGGCGATGAGCCGGCACCCGTTGAGGGAGACGTCTGGCGCATCGTCGAAGCGCAGGTGCACGTCCACCGCCGGGTCACCCACCAGCCCCGCGGCCGCGCCAAGAAGGTAGCAGGTCGTTCCCGGCAGCCGGGGAAGGCGGGCGGCGATGCGGGCCGACGTCGCGCCGAGGCCAAGGCTGGCGATGTTGATGAAGTGCCGGGGTTCGCCGGTGGGCGTCGTGACACGGCCGGCATCGATCTGCCGACAGGTCCATTCTGCCGGCACCCGTTCGAGGTCGGCCCTCGTCAGCGACGGTAGCGATCGAGCCGAGTCCTTGCCCCTCCCGGCCGGCAGGAGGGCGAGCGTGACGTCGGGCCGCGCCGACGCGAGCACGCCGTTGACGACCCCGTTGAGCGTCCCGTCGCCACCAACGACGATGATCTGGTCGACCTCGTCGGCGATCGTGGCCGCCAACGTCTCGAGACGCTCGCCCGGGGCGGGCGTGGCGACGCGGACCCGGTCCGCATACCTCCGGGCGAATGCCTCGACCTCGGGCAGCACGTGCATGGCGCCCGGCGCACCCGCGCCCGGATTCCCGATCACCCCCACTCGCACCCTGCCTCGACCCTCCACGCCACCGCCAACGCCCATTCGGGGAATCTTGCGCGCGGAAGGCACGAATGCGCAACCGGCCCGGAAAATCAGTGATCGCCAAGTACAATCACGGCAACAGTCGGCGCCGCCAGGCCCGAACGCCGCTCGTGCCCAAACGGAGGAGTTGCTCATGCACTACGCAACGCCAGAGGAGAGTCGCGCCGCCGGCGTGACATATCATCTCGTGCCGGTCGAGGAGTGGCAGGCGAAACAGCAGGGAGATGAGTACACCCCGCCGGCCTTCGCAATGGACGGCTTTATCCACACGACCAACGGCCTCGAAGAGCTCGCCGCGGTCGGCAACCGCTATTACAAGGACGACCCGCGCGGGTACCTGGCCCTGATCCTCGACGTGGCCAACATCGTCTCCCCCGTCCGCTATGACGATCCGGACCAGATCTTTCCGCACATCTACGGGCCGCTCAATCCCTCCGCGATCATCGGCACGCTCGTCGCGGTGCGCGATGCCGACGGAACGTTCCGCTCGTTCACGGATGCCTGAGCGGGCACAGGGACGGATGATCGAGGCGCGTCGACGTGCTTGAATTCCTGGGACGCTTCGCCTTTCGGCGCCCGTGGGTCGTCGTGGCGGCGTGGCTGGTGCTGATCGCCTGCGTGTTGCCGGTGTTGGGGCGGATCGAGGAGCCGCTCAAGGTCGGCGGCTTCTCCTCCAATACTTCCGAGGGGGCGCGGGCCATCGATCTGCTCGAGCGTGAGCTCGGCTTCAGCCCCTCGCAGCTTGCGGTCATCTACACCAGCGACTCGCTGCCGGCCAACAACCCGGCGTTCAAGCAGCGGATCGACGCCTCGCTGGCGCATATCCACGACCTGCCCTATGTTCAGGACGTCGTCACGCCCGCCCTCGACCCCACGCTTATCGCGCCAAGCAACACGCTTGCATACGCGATCGTCGGCCTGAGCCTGCCACCAGAGCAGGCCCAGCGCGAGGCCGGCGAGATCGAGGCCCTCATCGTCGATCAACCGGATCTGGACATCGTCGTCGCGGGCGGCCCGTCGTTCTACGCGGACATCGAGACGGCGAGCCAGCGCGACCTGCGCCGCGCCGAGATCATCGCCTTCCCGATCGCC
>DATLHE010000389.1:0-6043 GCA_035540335.1 Thermomicrobiales bacterium
TCCGCGTACGCCTCGTACGAGCGGCCCTGTCTCTTGCTGCGCCCGGGCCTCGCCCCCATACGGTCGGCCCTGCCCCTGCGGGCCGCAGCTGCGGGCGGTGGCCGACCTCTGCAGCCGGGGACCGCAACCATGTGCACACACTTCGTAAGGGAGGGCATTGAACGCGCCCCAGGTGGGTGAACCGGACGGTGGGTGAGCGCGTTCAATGCCCTCCCATTTCCGTGCGCCACAACACTCTCCCGTGTGGCAGGCCCGCTGCCGCTTTCCGGCCGAGCTGACCTTTCGTGCGCCGTAGCGGCGCACCCCGCAGGGTGTGCGCACCTCCGAATGAGGCCACCATCTCCCTACACAAACAGTATGGCAGTGTGGCAAGGTTGCCACACTGCCATACTGCCAATGGAATCCGATATTTGGCAGCCTTCGCCGCCCCGGTTCCAAAACCGATCTAGCCCGCCAGCTCGCCCGGGAGCTCGTTCTCGACCTCGGTCAGCGCCTCGTCGACAATCGTCACCATCCGGTCGATCTCGTCCTTCGTCACCACCAGCGGCGGCGCGAAGTGGACGATGTTCCACGTCCGTGTGATCAGCCCCTTCTCGGTCACCAGCTCGCCCAGCCGCTTGCAGAACGTCGAATTCTTGTCGAACGGCGTCTTCTTCGCCTTGTCATGGACGACCTCGATCGCCTGCAGCAGCCCGACGCCGCGCACGTCGCCCACGCTCGGGTGGTTGCGCAACTCCTCGAGCCGCTCCCGCAGGTAGACGCCCATCTCGGCCGACCGCTGCACCAGCTGCTCATCCTCGAAGATCTGCAGGTTCCGCAGCGCCGCCGCCGCCGCGACCGGGTGCCCGCCGAAGGTCAGCAGGTGGCCCATCGGCACCGTCTTCTGCTCCTCGAAGACCTCGAACACCTTCGGTCCGACGATCGCCGCGCCCATCGGCATGTAGCCGGAGGTGAGCCCCTTCGCGATCGTCATGATGTCGGGCACGAAGCCCAGTTGCTCGGTAGCGAACATCGTGCCCGTGCGGCCAAAGCCGTTGATCACCTCGTCGGCGATCAGAAGCACGCCGTGGCGGTCGCAGATCTCGCGCAGCATCTTCCAGTACGTCGGCGACGGCACGTGCACGCCCGCCGCGCTCGAGATCGGCTCGCCGATCACCGCCGCGACCGTCTCCGGCCCCTGGTTGATGATCTCCTGCTCGACGTACTTCGCCGCCATGATCTCGCCGTCCTCGCCCTCGAGGCCGAAGTCGTTGCGATAGCGGTTCGGGGCCGGCACGTGCGACACGCCGTACATGAACGGGCCGAAGTACTTCTCCTCGCGCGTCGCCGTCAGGCTCATCGCGCCATGGGTCATGCCGTGGTAGGAGCCGCGGCGGGCGATGATCTTGTAGCGGCGCGGAAAGCCGCGCATCGCCTGGACCTGCTTGGCGATCTTGACCGCCGTCTCGACCGCCTCGGAGCCGCCGGAGCAGAAATAGGCGCGCGAGAGGTCGCCCGGTGTGATCTCGGCGAGCTTCTGCGCCAGGCGGGCGGTGGGCTCACTCGTGAACGACGTGGATGAGACGTAGGCCAGCTTCGCGGCCTGCTCGCCCATCGCGGCGGCGATCTCCTCGCGGCCATGCCCCGCGTTCACCACCCACAGCCCAGAGATGCCGTCGAGGTACTCCTTGCCGTGGATATCCCACAGCGTCGAATCCTTGCCCCGCGCGAAGATCTTCAGGCCGTCCTGCTCGGCGACGTCCTGCCAGGAGAGCGAATGCGCCCACACATGCTCACGGGCGGATTGGGTCAACGCCTGCGCGTCGGTCGTCGCCGGAGCCAAAGTCTTCTGATCCGTCACGGGTGATTTCCTCCTTCAACATCGCTCAGAGCGCGAGCCAGATCCACACACGCACGCGGACGACGCCCCTGCGCGCCAGCCGATGCGCCAGGTGCTACCATCATGGATGCGGGCGACACACTGCGTGTGCCTTGGCATTGTACGAGAGAACGCGGAATCGAAAGGATACCTGGTGGCCGATTCGTCGAAGACGTCCCGACTGGTCATTGACTACCGCAACGCGACCGCCAGCGCCGTGGGCGCGGAGCATGGTGTCTCCGAACGCGAGCTCGACGCGCTCGCGGACGTCGTGCGCTCCCAGCACGAGCGCATCAACCAGGAGCACGCCAACGACGTCCAGCGCTGGCAGAACCTGCCCGACAACACCGCGCTGGCCGACGAGATCATCGCCTTCGCCGAAGAAGCGCGCCAGACCTATCGCGACTTCATCCTGATCGGCATCGGCGGCTCCTCGCTCGGCGCCATCGCCACCATCCAGGCCCTCGCCCACCCCTATCGCAACCTGCTGCCGGACGACCAGCGCGTCGGCCCGCGCTTCTTCGTGCTCGACAACCCGGACCCGGAGAAGGTCCGCGCCACGCTCGACACCGTCGACCTCACCCGGACGCTCGTCAACGTCGTCAGCAAGTCCGGCCAGACAGCGGAGACCGCCGCGAACTTCCTGGTCGTGCGCGACGCGCTGATCCAGGCGGTCGGCAAGGACCAGGCCGCGAAGCAGATCATCGCCACCACCGACCCGGAGTCCGGTCTCCTGCGGCAGCTGGCCGACCAGGAGGGCTACCGCACGTTCCCGGTGCCGCCGGGCGTCGACGGCCGGCAGACCGTCCTCAGCGCCGTCGGCCTCATCCCGGCCGCGCTGGCGGGCGTCGATATTCACGAGTTGCTGGCGGGCGCCGCCGCGATGCGCGAGCGCGCCGTGAGCAGCGACATCCGCGAGAACCCCGCCTACCTGCTGGCCGCGCTGTCGGTCATCTCCGACCAGAAGCACGGCAAGTCGATGCTCGTGACGATGCCCTACGCCGACGCGCTCTTCGGCGTGTCGGACTGGTTCCGCCAGCTCTGGGCGGAGAGCCTCGGCAAGAAGCTGTCGGTCGACAACGAGGTCGTCTACGCCGGCCAGACGCCGATCAAGGCGCTCGGCGCGATCGACCAGCACTCGCAGATCCAGCTCTACACCGAGGGCCCGAACGACAAGCTGATCCAGCTCATCGCGGTCGGCGAGTACCGCGACCAGGTCCAGATCCCGAACCCGCCGGAGTCGATCCCCGACTTCGCCTACTTCACCGGCGGCGAGCTGGGACAGCTGCTCGACCGCGAGCGCCTCGCCACCGCGTGGGCGCTGACGGAGGCGCAGCGACCGAACATCACGATCACGACACCGGCGATCGACGCCTTCGCGATCGGCGAGTTCTTCTACATGATGGAGCTGCAGACCGTCATGGCGGGCGCGCTGTACGGCGTGAACCCGTTCGGGCAGCCGGGCGTCGAGGCCGGCAAGAACGCGACCTATGCGCTCATGGGCCGCAAGGGGTATGAGGATCTTAAATCGGAGTTGTTGACAACGCCGGACGACGCCGGTAAGTACGTCAACAAGCCCTGACGGGTCCGAGTCACGTCGTCCATTGCCGGTTCTTCGGGGTCCCCTCGCGGGGGCGCCCGGAGAACCGTTCGTGGTTCTGAGCCATCCCACGGCGAGTAGGCAGGATTCCGGTGTCACCCCAGCCGTCCCTTTCCCGGGTCATCGTCAGCACGATCGCGGTACTCGCCATCGTGGGCTTGGCGTGGGTCATTCTGCAAATACGCTCGATCCTGGTCCTCCTCGCGCTCGGCATTATCTTCGCCGCCGCCATCGAGCCGCTCGTCTTCCGGCTCCGCCGCGCCGGGCTGCGGCGCGGCCAGGCGATCATGGTCGTCTATCTCGCGCTGTTCGCGGTGATCGGTTTCGCGCTCTACATCATCGTGCCGCTGCTCGTGCACCAGGTCACGGCCTTCGACGCCGCCGTGCCGGACATCTTCGAGAACCTGCGCCAGCAAGCCCTCAACAACCACAACAACCTCATTCGCCAGCAGGGCTACCGCGCGTTGCTCCGAATCGAAGAAACCTACCACCGCGTCCGCAATAGCCCCGAGATCGGGCAGGACCAGGCGGTCGGCGTCGTGACCTCGGCCTTCGGTGTCATCTTCACGATCATCTCGCTCATGATCGTCGCGTTCTACTGGATGACCGAGAAGGCGACCGTCAAGCGCGTCATCCTCGGCCTCTTCCCCTTCTCGCGCCGGGCCCGCGCCCACGCGATCTGGGACGAGATCGAGTACCGCATCGGCGGCTGGACACGCGGTCAGCTCATCCTGATGCTCGTCATCGGCACCCTCTCCGGCATCTTCTACTACGCGATCGACCTTCGGTTCTGGCTCGCGCTCGCGATCTTCGCCGGGCTGACCGAGGCGGTGCCGTTCATCGGCCCGATCATCGGCGGCGGCGTCGCCGCGCTGATCGCCCTCGCCGACTCCCCGGAGAAGGCACTGCTGGTGATCGTCTTCGCCACCCTCCTGCAGCAGCTGGAAGGCGCCTTCCTCGTGCCGCGCATCATGAAGAACGCCGTCGGCATGAACCCGCTTACCGTCGTGCTGGCGGTGCTGATCGGCGGCGTGCTCGCCGGGCCGCTGGGCGCGCTGCTGGCGATCCCGATCGGCGCGGCCTGCCAGGTCCTCGTCGGCAACCTCTTGCGCCTGCGC
Organism: Thermomicrobiales bacterium; assembly: GCA_035540335.1. GTDB lineage: Bacteria > Chloroflexota > Chloroflexia > Thermomicrobiales > UBA6265 > UBA6265. The sequence goes on from DATLHE010000389.1 coordinate 4,577, forward strand.
GACGACTTCATCGCCTCGGAGCTCCGCACGCTGGACGTCGCCCCGCTCTCCTCCCGCCACTTCGACACACCGTTCGAGCCGCCCAGCAAGCGGCAGGCGTCGCTGCAACGGCAGCCCGAGGCGCTCGCCGAAGCCGCGCACGAGGCACTCGACGCCCACCCGGGACCGGGACGATGAGATTCATGCAACCGCCCGCTTTCCACGACGACGTCCAACACGACACCGAGCGCTCGCTCCACACCGTGATCGCGCTCTTCGACGACACCATCGAGGCCGAGCACACGCTCATGACGATGCGGCGAGCCAAGTTGCCCGCCGACCAGATCTCGGTCATCCTCCGCGAGCGCGTCCTCGACCCGGACGCCACCACGCCCTACCGCGCCGTCCTCTCCCGCGTCGTCGCCGCCAGCGCCCTCGACGTTGTCGGCAGCTGGCTCCAGGGCCTCGCCTCGCTCGTGCTCCCCGACCGCGCGACCTACCTCGCCGCCGGGCCGATCGGCGTCGTCCTCGCAACCATCCGCGACGCCCGGCAGCAGAAGGACGACCAGGATCTCGATCCCGCGCAGCGCCGCAGCGTGCCGACCCGCCAGCTCACGCGCGCCCTCCTCGCGTTCGGGTTCGAGCGGGATGAAGCGACCTATGTCGAGCACCGCGTCGTCGCCGGCTCGCCGCTCATCGCGGTGACCTCGGACAACGTCGAGACGCTTCGCGCCGCGCATCAGATCTTTTCGCGCAACACGGCCGTCTATATTGGCCTCACGCGCACCGAGCAGTCGATCTCCTCTCAGGCGGCCCACCTGCTCATGACCGGCCCGCAGGGCGGAGGCTCCGTCGTCGTCGCCGACGCTATCTCACCGCTCCGGCGCCTGACGGACGAGCCGAATCTGCAAAGCGGATCGTGGGACCTGCGTGGACGCACGGCGCTCTCCCACTACGGGGAGACGATCGGCAACGTCGACGAGCTGCTGTTCGAGCCGATCGCCGATCGTCCAGGCCAGGTGGCGCGCAACGGCGGCGGGACCAACGACATCGTGCCCCGGTACATCGTCAGTCGCTCCGGCGGCCTGTTCGGCGTCGGGCGGCATCGCATCGCGATCCCCGCCGAGCGCGTCACGATCACGGACGACGGCGTCGTGGTCGAGATCACCCACGAGGAACTGGTCAGCGCCCCCCGCTACGACGCGCTGACGCCGCTCAGCCGCCAGGACGAGGCGACCATCCGCCGCCACTTCAGCGCCCCCTTCTACTGGATCACCACCCAGTAGCCCCGGCCCTGGGTGGCCGGGGTCGTTCACCACAACGGCATTCGATGCTGGATCGACCAGTCCTCCCGGTAGCCCCGGGTCTTGTGCCGCACCTGTGGCCGGCGTGCGCTCCCGACCGGTACGTCTCTACCGGCACTCCGCTCCCTGTCATCCCGAGCGCAGTCGAGGGATCCCCATCGATGCGCAGCATGGAGCTGGTGCC
>DATLHE010000390.1:0-3937 GCA_035540335.1 Thermomicrobiales bacterium
GACCTGCCGCCGACGCCGGTCTATACCAAGCCGGCGCCGCCGCCGGACAACGCGCAACTGAAACCCAACGGCCGGCGCTTCTTCACCGAGCGGGGCATCGACCCGGATCTCGCGGTGCAGATGGGCGTCTACTCCGACGCCAAGGACACCGCGTTGGCGTTCCCCTACACCCGCGCCGGCGACACCATCCACGTCAAGTACCGTGGCATCACCGACAAGCGGTTCTGGTCGAGCAAGGACACCGAGCCGGTGTTCTACAACCTCGACTCGTGCCACGGCGCCACGGACGTGCTCATCACCGAGGGCGAGATGGACGTGCTGGCGCTGATGAGCGTCGGCATCGATACCGCGCTCTCGGTGCCGAACGGTGCGCCGAACCCCGGCCAGAAGGCCGACGGCAAGCTGGCGTGCATGGCGTCGGCGCACGCGATCTTCGACGCCGCGAAGCGGGTCATCATCGCCGTGGACACCGACGATCCGGGCAAGGTGCTGGCCGACGAGCTGGTCCGGCGGATCGGCCCGGAGAAGTGCTTCATCGTGACCTGGCCGGCCGGGGCCAAGGACGCGAACGACACGCTGATGCAGCACGGCGCGCAGGCGCTCATGCAAGCGGTCGCGGATGCCAAGCCGGTGCCGATCAACGGCCTGATCTACGCCAACGACGTGCAGGACGACATCTGGCGCAACCGTCACGGCCGTCAGCGGCGCGGCGTCGAGATCCCGCAATGGAAGACGTTCAACGAGCTCTACCGCGTCGGGGAGGGGCATCTGACGATCGTCACCGGGACGCCGGGGTCGGGCAAGTCCGCGTTCCTCGCGGCGATGCTGACCCACGTTGCGAAGAACGATCCATCCTGGTCGTTCGTGGTGTTCTCCCCGGAGCAGACGCCGGCCGCGGAGTTCTTCGAGGCGCTGGTCATGCTGCGGCTCGGCCTGCCGGTCGAGAAGGTGACGTACGAGGACTTCCAAGAGGCGATCGGCTGGGTCAATCAGCACTTCATCCTGCAGGCGCCGGAGGATCGCACCCTCACGGCCATCCTCGAGCTAGCTCGAGTCTGCGTGCTGCGGCATGGCGTCAAGGGCGTCGTCATCGACCCGTGGACAGAGGTCGAGGCGATGCGATTGGCCGGCATGGGCGAGTCGGAGCACATCGGCCTCAGCCTCGCCCGCATCCGGGCGTTCGGGCAGATGCACCGCACGCACATGTGGGTCGCCGCCCACCCCACCAAACCCGACCGGCTCAACGCCGAGAAACCCATCGAGCCCTACGAAATCAGCGGGTCGGCCAACTGGTTCAACAAGGCCGACGCGATGCTCTCCGTCTACCGCCACGACCGCACGTCGGAATCGTCGCCGGTCGATGTGCTGATCCAAAAAACGCGCTTCAAGGCATTCGGACATAACGGCAAGGCGAGTTTCGGATTCGATGTGAAGTCGGGTCGGTACTACGAGATCGACCAACACTCGGGAGAACGCGCATGACCACGGCACATATCCCGACGCTTTCCAGCATCGTGGACTCCCTTACTGCGCGACTGGAGAGCATCGAGCAGGACGGCGACCCGGCGGAGATTCGGGTCTTGCAAGAGGCGCGGCGCGGCCTGGTGGATTACGCGCTGGGGGAGGATGTCCGGGCGCACCGGCACATGGGGCTGATCGACCTGATTCTCGAGCGCGTGCGGAAGACGCCGGCATGAGCGACACGCTCGTGATCCGCGTCGACTGGACGCCGCCGGCCAGCCTCAGCCCCAACTCGCGCGTCCACTGGCGCGGCAAGCACCCCGACCAGCAGGGCGCGCGGGCGCTCACGATGCACGCGGCCCGCGCCGCCATCCGCGCCGCCCCCGACTGGTGCCTGCCGGCGCAGCCGGTCCTCGACGCGGTGATCGCGTGGGGCAAGGGCGGCCGCCGGCGCGACTCGGACAACGCGCTCAACTCGCTCAAGCATTCAATCGACGGGATGTGCGCGGCGCTCGGCTTCGACGACAAGCAGTTCCTGACGAGCCGCGCCTTCCAGCGCCGCGATCCCGACAAGCGGGGCTATGTGGAATTCATCATCCGTCCGGCGACGGACGACGAGCGGAGACTGACAGCATGAGTCGCAAGTCAACCGGTGTCTACCCGCCGAACTGGAAGCAGATCGCCCATGACGTCAAGGAGCGTGCCGGCTGGCGCTGCGTGCGCTGCGACCACCCGCACGACCCGGCCTCCGGGCACACGCTGACCGTCCATCACGCCGACATCAACCCGAGCAATAGCGCGTGGAGGAACCTGCTGCCGCTCTGCCAGAAGTGCCACCTGAGTGTTCAGGGCCGGGTCTATCTCGATCGCCCGTGGGTCATGGCGGAGCACAGTGAGTGGTTCAAGCCCTACGTCGCCGGATTCTACGCGCACAAGTACCTCGGCGAGACATTGAGCCGTGAGCAGGTGGACGCTCGCCTCGACGAACTGCTCCGGCTCGAAGTCGACCTCATCCTGGGAGCAACCGCATGAGCACCGATCCCACCCCCGACCCCGCCGCGAGCGGCGACGCCCGCATGTACCGCCTCGGCCAGCGCCACGCACGAGCCGCGCTGGAGATGGGCTACCGCGACGATGCCACGGCCGCCGTGGAGCACTACGAGCGTAAGCCGAAGCTGACCGCCTACGAGCAAGGGATGCTCAATACCCTCAAGGCCCGCACCACGGGAGAGACGCGATGAACATGCTTGACCAGATCGACACCATCATCATTCGGGCGATCGAGCGCGAAGGCGAACTGGATAACGTCGCCGAAGCCACTCTGGACATCCTCGCGCTCATCCGCGAGCGGCTGACGAGCGAGGCGGCGGTGGAGGCGGGGCTTGCGGCGTCCTACCTGACGCCGCCGGACGTCGACTGGACGGCGGGAGAGCGGCGATGCATGAGCAACGCCCTCACGGCCGCCCTTGACGCGATCACGGGAGAGACGCGATGACACCCACTGACCCCGACGCCCCCGTCTTCTGCGCGTCGCACATCGACGCCACGACCGAGCTGCGCGTCTCGCTCGACGTCTGCTCGGACGGCACCGCCTTCGCCACGATCACGCTGGAGGACATCGACCCCGCCGGGCCCTCGTGCTGCCTCGACCTCGGGCCGGATCCGGCGCGGTGGTGGGCGCTGGCGACGATGGCGACGCAGGTGGCGATGCGGCTGGCGGCCGTGCAGCGCACACAGGAACGGGATGCCGCATGATCGACCATCGCGAAATTTCGCAACTAAACCGCATTAGCTTGCCCGGAGACGAGAGGAACCCCATGCAGACGATGACGGAGACCTTGCACGCCACACCGACCCTCACAGAGCCGCACAGCGCGTCGTCGTTCCGCTGCCCGTCCATCCGCCGCGCCGTCGACGCCGAGCACGACGTGGAGGCGCTGCGCACGCGGTTCCGCCGGGTGACGCCGGTGGATGTGGCGGTGGAGACGGCGACCTGCCCGGAATGCGGCGAAACGTTCAAGCGCCGGGCGGGGCAGGAACACCCGCGCCGCTACTGCACGTCGCGCTGCTACCAGCGGAGCTACAACCGGGCCAGCAAGGCGCTGCGGGAGCGCAATCGGAAGGGATGGGCGGCCCGATGACACAGCGCGACACACCGCCGCAGGCTGGCCTGACCCGCAATCCGCACGAGACCGGGGTCGTCCACGACGTCTTCTGTTGGCCAGGCCAGCCGGTCTGGTACGTGACGCGGGATGAGCTCGCCGCGATCGAGGCCCGCGCCCGCCGCCGCGGCCACCAGGCGCCACTCGATGCCGAGGAGCTTAGGACCAAACTGAGGGAACAAAAGCGATTCACCAGGGGAGTTGCTAGAGGTCGCAAATTCGCGTGAAAGCCCATAACCATGCGGTTTTCTGGTATAATTGAGACCTACAACAGAGATGCCGGCGCGCTGCTAGGAACAGCCGCCGGCGTGGTC
>DATLHE010000391.1:0-8623 GCA_035540335.1 Thermomicrobiales bacterium
GTCCGGGAAGGAGCGGGCGTTGCGGTTGCCGGGGGCGAGGATCTCGGCGACGTCCAGCCAGGTATTGATGTCGTAGTTGGGGGTGCGGATGTGCTCCGCGTCGTGTGTTGTCATGGTGGGGAGTATAGAGGGTGCGGGACCGCGTTGCGGACCTCATGGGGCGGACATGAAGGGCTCGCTTGGCCGAACCCGGAGGGTGAGAAGCGGAGCGGGCCCTTCGCTTCTCGCCTGCGGGCTCGGCAATGGTCCGCCCGTACGAATGCCGACGCCCGATCATCCCTCGGCGGGCAGTATCCCGGTGGGGCCACCCTTGTGGTCGCCCGCCGCGATCGAAGATCGCGATGCGCACTTGGTTTCCGCGCGGCCATCGCCTTGAGCCAGCGGTAGGGGAGGGCACAAGGCCCTCCCCTACCGCTGGCTCAGTGCCCCGCGCGGTACCCCGGGCCATTGACGCGCTTGCCGGGGAAGGCGCCGGTGTGAGCGCCGTCGCGGAGGACGGCGCCGCCGTTGACGAAGACGTCGCGGATGCCGGTCGAGAGGTGGTGCGGGTCGGTGTACGTCGCGTTGTCGGTGACCGTGTCCGGGTCGAAGACGATGACGTCGGCGTACATGCCCTCGCGCAGAAGGCCGCGGTCGCGCAGGCCGAGGCGATCGGCGACGGCCGAGCTGGCCTTGCGGACGGCGTCCTCCAGCGTCATCCAGCCCTTCTCGCGGACGTAGCGGCCGAGGATACGCGGGTAGGTGCCGTAGGCGCGCGGGTGGACGAGGCCACGACGGGTCGCCCATTCGGGGTCGACGCCGCCGGCGTCGGTGCCGAACTTGATCCACGGCTGCTGGAACTGGAGCTTCAGGTTCTCCTCGCTCATGGCGAGGTACATCGTGAAGATGTTGTGCCCCTCGGTGTCGAGCAGGTGAAGAACGGCCTCGTGCCAGTCCATGCCAAGGGCGTCGGCGATCTCCGACAGGCGCTTGCCCTGGAAGGGCTTGTTCTCGGGCTGCGAGAGCTCGGCGAGGATGACGTTCTCCGGGCCGGAGCGGGCGCCGAGGTTCTCCCAGTGGGAGGTCGGGTTGCGCATCTCGGCGAGGATCTTCGCGCGCATCTCGGGGTCGCGCAGGTTCTCCTGGCGCTTGCCGTCGGCGTCGGCCCAGGGCGGCAGGCAGGCGGCGAGGCCGGTGCCGGAGCCGTCGTAGGGATACATGTCGGCGCCGATGTCGAGGCCGCGGGCACGCGCCTCGTTGATGCGCTCGATGACGACCGGCATCTTGTGCCAGTTCGGCTTGCCTGCCGCCTTGAGGTGGTAGATCTCGGTGCTGACGCCGGTGCGGTCGGCGATCTCGATCGCCTCGGCGAGGCCCTCGTAGAACTCGTCGCCCTCGGAGCGGATGTGCGTGATATGGACGCCGTTGTATTGGGCGACCACATCCATGACGGCGACGAGCTCCTCGGTGTTGGAGAAGGCGTTGGGCGGGTAGATGAGCGCGGTGGCGATGCCGAAAGCGCCGTCCTCCATGCACCCGGCAACCATCTCGCGCATTGCGGTCAGGGCGGCCTCATCGGCGTCGCCGAGCGCCTCGCCCATGCCGTACATGCGGACTGTGCTGCCGCCGACGAAGGAGCCGACGTTGACGGAGACGGTGCGAGCCTCGAGGTCGGAAAGCCAGTCGCCGAAGCGCGTCCAGGACCTCGCGCGGGTCTCCCACTCGTCGGCGGCGTCTGGCAGGCGGTGGACGAGCGCGCCGTTGAAGGGCTCGGCGATCTTGCCGCCGTAGGGGGCGGGGGTCCAGCCCTCGCCGAGGATCTCTGTCGTCACGCCCTGAGTGACCTTGGAGAGCGAGCGACGGTCCTCGAGGAAGGGGATGATCGAGTGGGACTGGATGTCGATGAAGCCGGGGGCGACGACGTGCCCGGTGGCGTCGACGACGGTCGCGGCGGTGGCGGGATCGATCGTGCCCGGCGGGGCGATGTGCTCGATGCGCTCTCCGGTGATGGCGACATCGCCGTAGAACCAGGGGTTACCGGTGCCATCGATCACGCGCGCGCCGGTAATCAGAACATCAACCATGGACCCGAAGTCTCCTGTGTCGTGCGTCGGTTCAACGGCGGCCATGATATGCGGGAATGGCGGGGCGTGGGGTGGAATGTGGCGGTGGATGCCGGATTCGATTGAAGAAGATCAACCAACAAGCCACCTTCATCCTGAGCGCAGCAAAGGGTCGCTCCGCTTTTCGCCCCGGCGGGCCATCTCAATCGCTCTGGACAACGTGTGTTGCCGAAGTTCCGGCGTGTTGGAAGGCCCGTGTTGCGAAAACCGCTTCGCGTAGGGTTCCTCGCTGCGCTCGGAATGAGGGGGTGTCGGGCGCGCGGCAAACAAGAGAACGTTGGGAGTGAGCCACACCGCTTCGCGTAGGATGCATCGCAGCGCTCAGCATGAGAGGGATGGGCACGAGGAATGCAGGATGGTGGCACGGGGCCGTGACGTAACGTGAGAGGACGTTCCATGTACACCCTGATCGAGAAGCCGGAGCTGCGGGCGCCGATCAAGAGCTGGCTGCCGCCGGAGGAGATCGAGCCGGGGGCGATGGAGCAGCTCGTCAACACGGCGAATCACCCCGAGATCGGCGCGCACGTTGCCGTGATGCCTGACTGCCACGTCGGGTACGGGGTGACGATCGGCAGCGTGGTGCCGACGGTGAACGCGGTGATCCCGAACGCGGTCGGCGTCGACATCGGCTGCGGGATCCACGCGATCCAGACCGGCATCCCGCTCGATCCCGGCCGCATGGGCCAGCGCTTCTGGCGCGAGTGGGCCGGGCAGGTGGCGCGGGACGTGCCGACCGGCTTTTCGTGGCACAAGGCGCCGCAGAAGCTCGGCGCACTCGACCGGCGCCTGCGAGCGTCCTCGCTGCAGCGCCTGATCCGCGAGAAGGCGGCCGTTCAGCTCGGGACGCTCGGCGGCGGGAACCACTTCCTGGAGGCGCAGGTCGACGAAGATGGCGGGATCTGGCTGATGGTCCACTCCGGCAGCCGGAACACGGGCTTGCAGATCGCCAACTACTACAACCGGCAGGCGATCGCGGTCACCGAGCGGCGCCGGCTGGTGGTCGCCAAGGATCTGGCGTCGTTGCCGCTGGACGACCGGATCGCGCAGGACTACGTCGAAGACATGGGATGGGCGACGGACTTCGCGCTCGCCAGCCGGGAGCAGATGGGCGAGAAGATGCTGTGGGCCTTCTATAGGGTGCTGGATCGGCAGGGAATCGCGTACGACGCGCCGGATGCGCTGCCGTCGATCAACATCCACCACAACTTCGCGCAGCTGGAGGAGCACGGCGGGGAGCGGGTGATGGTCCACCGCAAGGGGGCGACAAGCGCCTACGCGGGGCAGTTGGGGATCATCCCCGGCAGCATGGGGGCGAAGAGCTATATCGTGCGCGGGCTGGGCAACGACGAGAGTTTTCGATCCTGCTCCCATGGGGCCGGACGGCGCATGGGCCGGAACGCGGCGAAGAAGGCGATCACGGCGGCCGAGTTCGCGGCGTCGCTGGAGGGGACCTACTCGAAGGCATCGATGTCGTACGTCGACGAGGCGCCGGGGGCGTACAAGGACGTCGACGTGGTGATCGGGCGGCAGGCGGATCTGGTGGAGGTGGTGCACACGCTGCGGCCGGTCATGACGGTGAAGGGGGACAGCCGGGCGAAGGAGGATTAGGGCGAGGGATATAGGCAGCCGCCTTTCGAGGCCCCTTGCCCCGTATTGCCTTAACTGGCTTGGCACGCACCAATTGGCGTCGTAATATGCAGTTGGGTCCATGACATCCGTGACAATCGAACGCGATGACGATGCTGCAGCGATTGCAGGGCTTCTTGGCGGCTCGGCGCGCGTGCGTGGCGTGGGACCGTGTTTGGGACGTCACCCGCACCTTGCCAAGGAGCCATCCGCATGCCTCGCCTCACGCGCCGCGATCTTCTGTACACCAGCGGGGCGGCGCTCGCCGTCACGGCGGCTACTGCCATGACCTCACCGGCGCTGGGTGCGCAGTCCGGCGCGGCGACGCCCGCGAGCGCGCCAGGGCTCGACATGTCCGCGGTCAACCAGTTCGTCGCGGATGCCGTCCGGCACTATGACGTGCCGGGTGCGGCGGTCGCGGTGGTGCAGGACGGTGCGCCGCTGCTCGTCGGCGGTTACGGCGTGCGGGAGGTCGGCGGGCAAGATGTCGTCGACGCCGACACGGTCTTCCAGCTCGCATCCAACACGAAGCCGATCACCGCGTTCGTCCTCGGCACGCTGGTCGATGAGGGGCTGATCGGCTGGGACAAGCCGATCGTCGACGTGTTGCCGGAGCTGCGGCTGGCGGACGCGTACGCGACCCAGCACGTCACCTCGCGGGATGTGCTGGCGCACCGCTCGGGGCTGCCGGCGTTCGCTGGCGATGTGCTCGGGCATCTCGGCTACGACCGCGCCGAGATGCTGCGGCGGCTGCGCTTCGTGGAACCGGGGAGTTCGTTCCGCGAGGTCGCGGCGTACTCCAACCTCGGTTTCTTCATCGCCGGCGAGGTTGTCACGCGGCTGACGGGCGCGCCGTGGGAGGAGGCGGTTCGCGAGCGGCTGTTCGAGCCGCTGGGGATGAGCCGCAGCGGCGCATCGCTGGCCGACCTGCCGTCCGACGGGAATTTCTCCGCCAATCACGCGGTCATCGACGGAGAGATGAGCGTCATCCCGCCCGACGATCACGGCGTGCATGGCGCCGCGGGCTCGGTGATCGCGTCCGCCAACGATATGGCGCGCTGGATGCAGATGCTGCTCGATGGCGGCGCGGCGCGGGGCACGCAGGTCATCGCGCCGGAGACCGTGCGCGCGATGTTCGCACCGTCGATGGTGGCGGAGACGACGTTCACCGAGGCACCGCCGATCGATGAGCACGCCGGGTTCAGCTATGGGCTCGGCTGGGGCTCGTTCCATTATCACGGCGAGGAGATCCTGGAGAAGGGTGGCGCGCTGGCCGGCGTGCGAACGGTGGTCTGTCTCGTCCCGCGGCTCAACGTCGGGGTCGCGGTGCTGGCGAACCGGAACCTGACGTTCCTGCCGGAGGCGATCCGCGCCCATGTGCTGGGGCAGCTTCTGGGCGACCCGGGGTACGACATGCAGGCGGAGATCGAATCGCGCACGGCGATCGTCGACGCGCTGTTCACGCCGGTTCCCATGCCCGAGAACCCGGTGCCGCCCAGCGTGCCCCTGGAGGATTTCGCCGGGACATACGAGAACGAGCTCCATGGTCGGGCCGAGGTGATCGCCGAGGGTGAGACGTTGCGGATCGAGGCCGGTCCAGCGCGGTTGCCGGCGGCGCTGCGTCATTTCAACCGGGAGACGTTCCTGCTCGATTGGGGCACGGCGACGACCGTGCCCGACCCGACGACGTTCACCATCGGTCCGGACGGGATGGCGATTGCCTTCGAGAACGAGGGGCTGGGCCGGTTCGAGCGAGTAGATCCGGAGTGACGGTCCGCTGCCGCCCCGGACACCAGGTCCGGGGCGGCAGCGGCGTGCCGGGGACGATGTCCTTGACTACCCCAGCGCGCTCGCTTAGTGTACGTACAATATAGTCATTGTGGAGACGAGAAGAGGCAGGTCAGGTGTCGGTTTCGTTGCATCCCCATCATCCACGCATGCGGTCGATCGCCTGGGCACTCGCGGTGGTCGAGGACCGGTCGACGGTCTTCCTCGACACGGAGACGACCGGGTTCGACGCCGGCGCGGAGATTGTGGACATCGGCGTCGTGGACAGTCAGGGACGGGTGCTGCTGGACACGCTGATCCGGCCGGTGCAGCCGATCCCGGCCGTCACGTCGAACATCCACGGCATCTACGACCATCACGTCATCGACGCGCCCTCGTGGGAGCAGGTCGGCGCGGTGCTGCTGCCCCTGTTGGCGGACCGGCGGGTGGTGGTCTTCAACGCGGACTTCGACCGGCGGATCGTCGAGCAGTGCTGCGCGCGGATCCAGCTGGCGCACCCGACCTGCGCGTGGGAGTGCGCGATGCGCGCCTACGCCGACTACGCGGGGGAGCGGAACGCCTCGGGCCGGGGCATGAAGTGGCACAAGCTGGACAAGGCCGCGGCGGCATTCGGCATCGCGCCCGGCGGGCATCGCGCCTATGCCGACGCCGAGGTCTGCCGGCAGGTGGTCCACCGGATGGCGACGAGCTGACGCGCGACGGCCGATCGCGACGCGGTTGATCTTCCGTAGCGGACGACCCGGCCGAGCCCCACGGGGCGAGCGCTTGCCCTCGGGCAATGTCGTCCTGTGCCGGCCGCGTGGACGACATTGGCTCCGCCAGGTAGTCCGCTACGGGGATCTGTCATAACCGAGAGGTGATCGAATCAGGCGCCGGCCCAGCTCACGCAGCGCCAGTTCTCTCCATGCCGCTCGACGACGATCATGTCGCCATGGTCGAGCGGGTGCGCCAGCGCGAAGGCGGGGGTGACGCCGGGCAGGACGAGCGGCAACACGACCCGGTAGAGGCCTCCATGGCCGACGGCGATGACGTCGCCGGATTCGCGGCGGGCGGCGAGCCGGTCCAGGAAGGGCAGAAAGCGGTCGCGGACATCCGCCAGGCTCTCGCCGCCGGGGTGACGTGCGTCCAGGTCGCCCGATCGCCAGGCGGTCTCCACGCGCTCGTAGCGTTCCCAGCGCCAGCCGTGCTCGCCGCCGTAGGGCGCGCCTTCGAAGTCCCCCACATCGTACTCACGCAGGGCATCGTCGGTCGTGCATGGCACGCCGAGGGCCGTGGCGACGATCTCCGCCGTCTGCCGGGCGCGCGGCAGGGGGCTGGTGTAGACGTGGACGACGAGCTCGCCGGCGAGCGCGCGGGCGAGCGCCTGGGCCTGGGCGACGCCGGTCGCCGTCAGGTCGGCGGCGAACGTCGCGCGGTTGGCGAAGACGCGATCGAGGTTGGCCTGGCTCTCGCCGTGGCGGACGAAGCGGATGGTCAGGGGCATGGAGTTTCCAGAATGGATCGGTGCGATCCCCCGTCGGGACTCATCATCGAGGTCTTCGCCGTCGTGCGCTTCGCGCGGGGATTCTTCGCTTCGCTCTGAATGACGGTTCTTTTTGCCGTTCGCCATGCTGGCAACAGGCACGTTACCCCACGTGGATGGCGGGGCGGCGCTTGCGGTCGGGCTCGGCGCGGCGCAGGATCTCGCGGGTGACCGGGGCGACGTCGCCCTCGCCGAAGAGGATGAAGCGCGCCAGGTACTTCATCGGGTTGCCCTCGACCCAGCCGAAGTAGATGTGCGGCTGCTTGCCGGTGCGGTCGCGCAGGGCGAGCAGGATGGCCGCGATCGCGTTCGCCACGGATGGGGCCTCGGTGCGCAGGACAGCATATTTCCCGATCTTGTGGCCGTGAACGAAGACAGGCTGCTCGAACTCTGACGCGTCGCTGATCGTCACCTCCAGGAAGAGGACCGGGTCGCCGGGCGGGATGTGGCTTGCCGCGCGCTCCTCGCGCTCCTTGAGGAGGTACTCGCGGCGGGTGCGGTCGTCCGGGTGGTTGGCGATGATGCGGAGCGGGCCGCCACGGGCGGCCTCGTCGACGAGTTCGGCGGCCTTCCGATCGAGGACAACCTCGCCTGAACGCAGCTCCGTGGAGCGGAGTGCGCGCGACGTGAGCGACACGACGATGATCGCGGCGATGAAGATGGTGGCGATCTGGAGACCTTCGATGTTGCCGACGATCGTCACCGTCGTCGTGTAGATGAAGATCGCCGCGACGAAGCCGAACCACACCATCGCGCGGCCCTGCTTCTTGCGGCGGGCGTCCAGCGTCACCGCGATGGTGGCGGAGGTGATGACGGCGAGGACGCCGGTGGCGTAGGCGCCGGCCTGGGAGTCGACGTCGGCCTGGAAGATGATGGTCACGACGAAGCCGATCGCCGTGAAGATGAGCGTGAGCGGGCGCGTGGCGCGGGCCCAGTCGGGGGCCATGCCGTAGCGCGGCAGATAGCGCGGCACGATGTTCAGCAGGCCGGCCATCGCCGAGGCGCCGGCGAACCAGAGGATGAGGATCGTGCTGACGTCGTAGACGGTGCCGAAGGCGTTGCCCAGCTGCTCGTGCGCGAGATAGGCGAGGGCGCGGCCGTTGGCCTCTCCCCCCTCCTCGAACTGCTCGTGCGGGATGAGCAGCGTGGTGACGAGGCTGCTGGTGATGAGCATCACGCTCATGATGCCGGCGGCCAGCGTGAGCAGCTTCTTGGTGTTGCGGATGCGGCCCTTGACGCTGCCGGGCGGATCGGTGGGGTCACCCTCGACCAGCGGCATGACGACGACACCGGTCTCGAACCCCGAAAGGCCGAGCGCCAGCTTCGGGAAGAGGAGCAGCGCCGCGCCGATCATCGCCAGTGGGTTGCCGTGCTCGACCGTCAGCGCGTGCCGCCAGTCGGGAATGGCATGCGGGTGCTGGACGACCTCGATAATGCCGCTGCCGATGACGATGACGTTGAGGATGAGGTAGGCGCCGACGAGCACGATCGCGATGCCGATCGCCTCGCCGAAGCCCTTGATGAAGACGGCGCCGAGCAGACCGATGAGGACGAGCGTGATCGCGACCTCGTACCCGTGCAGGAA
>DATLHE010000392.1:0-2868 GCA_035540335.1 Thermomicrobiales bacterium
ATTTCTCCGCAAGATGCTCGTCCTCCCCGGCTGGGAGGGGCGCATCCTGAACATCCACCCGGCGCTGCTGCCGGACGCGGCGGCCTACGCCGCGGGCAAGGGGCGCTACGGCGACCGGGTCCACGCGGCCGTGCTGGAGAATGGGGACGTCGTCTCCGGGGCGACGGTGCACGTCGTCACGGACACCTACGACGAGGGACCACCGCTGCTGCGGGCCGAGGTGCCGGTGGTGCCGGGCGATACGGCGCAGACGCTGGCGGCGCGGGTCTTCGCCGCCGAGTGCGAGCTCTACCCGGAGGCCATCCGTCGCTACCTGGCCGACCACCCGGAGCTGAAGCGCGAGCCCGGTTCGTAGCCCCGGACCTTGTGTCCGGGGTCGGCGCCCAACCACGGCGTGTCGATGGATGAACGCCCGATCCCCGGTAGCGCCGGCTCTTGTGGCCCTCGTCTGTCTTCAATTGCTGCTGCTGCGCGGATCATCGCCTGCGGCGTCGCGGGCCCACACCGCTACGCGGGTACGGCCCCTACGCCGGGGCCGGGCACCCGGGCCCGGGGCTACCGGTTCGGGCCGCCGTTGCTTCATCGCGACGGCGCGCTGTGGCAACCAACGCCGGGCACAAGACCCGGCGCTACCGGGGAGAGCCGCCGTCCAGGCATGAACGGGCGTCGTGGCGGGCGGCGCCGATCATTTCAGGTCGGGGCTAGTGGTGGCCTGCGGTCCGGACACCAGGTCCGGGGCTACGGATGGTGGGGTGGCTGCCTAGCCCGCGGGCCTCGGTTCCTCTCCATAGGTCATGGTCCGGCGTCCAAAACCTGTTACCAATCGTTAGTGTGGATACGAGGGCTCGTCCTCGCTCCGTCGCCGGCTGAGGCGATGGGGAAACCATCTACGATTGCTGCACCAGGAGGGATCAGCAATGCGGGACCGTTCTTCGTCGCTCGACACCCAGGATCCGGGCGTCTCCAGTGGGCTGCTCGTGCTCCGGGTCGTCGTCGGCCTCGTCTTCTTCATGCACGGCTGGCAGAAGCTGGTCGACAACGGCATCAGCGCGACCCAGCAGGGGTTCGACGGCATGGGCGTCATGCTGCCGGACATCACGGCGGTGATCGTCACCTTCGTCGAGTTGATCGGCGGCGCGATGCTGATCGCCGGCTTCCTGACCCGGATCGCCGGTGTGCTGCTGGTGATCGACATGATCGCGGCGCTGTTCATCGTGCATGTCGAGAATGGCTTCTTCGCCGCGAATGGCGGCTTCGAGCTCGTCTTCCTGCTCGCCGGCGGCGCGCTGGCGCTGGTCATCGCCGGGCCGGGGGCCTACTCGGCGGACGCGATGGTCGGGTTTCCGGGGCTGGCCCGCAACGAGGTCATCGGCACGCGCCTCGCCGCGCGCCGCTAGCGCCGCCGGTAGACCATCGCTCCGAGCGCGATCCGCGCCACAGCGGGGCGCTCGTCCCCATGGCGGCCGTAGAAGCCGCGCATCCCGTTATCGAGGAACCGCAGCGCCTCGGTCACCGTCCGGTCGGGCTTCCGATCGTGGCGGAGATCGAGGCCGAACTTCGTGAACGGCGCGCACGGCGCGGCGACGACCCATTCGTGGATCGCCACGGCCGCCTCCCCCTCGCCGATAACGATGCCGCCCGCGAGGTCGTCCAGCGTGACGACCTCGTCGCACGCCACCAGGATGTTCTCCCCGGCGATGCCGTCGGTCAGGTGCGCGCCGAAGCGGTCGCGCATCCGCCGGTAGTGCGCCGTGAAGCCGATCGAGACCCCGTTCTCGCCGCGGAAGCGGGAGCGGGGATGGTCGCGGTGATGGACATCGATATGCTCGCCATCCGCGTCGATCCCGACGACCCCGTGCGGCCCGATCGCCAGCGCCGGGACGGGCCGGATGTTGCCGGGGTCGTAGCGCTGGAACGGCTTGGCGCCGGACTTCAGCGGGTCGACCTGGACCTGCAATCGGACGATCGGGCCGAGCGGGATGAGCGTCTGTTCGGGGTGCTGCGAATCGTCGAGACGAGTAATCATCTGTGCGGCCTTTCGTCGGCTGGCGGTGCGTCGCCCGGGCGACGTCGCAGGTTTGCGGGGGAAGCGTTGCGGCGATCGGGCGGATGCATTGTGCCCAGGAGCCCGACCCGAAGTGATCGGAGTGCGATAGGCCCCCGGGCATTTCAGCCCGGGGCTATGATTGGTCGACCGGGACTCCTGATCAAAACAACGCCACCTTGCCCGGGGCGTGGATGGTGAGGTCCGGCGTGGCGTCGAGATAGGCGCCCAGACGCTCCGCCTCCGTCACGATCCCCCGCTGCTCGGCCCTTGTCACCTTCCCGAACGGGGCGACTTCGATGCGGACGTTCCTCCCCTTGCGCTCGTGCTTCCAGACGCCGCGAAAGACGCCGCCGATGCAGAGCACCGGCGAGATCCAGCCCTGCGGCCGGTGGATCTGCGCCCGGTGCGCCTGCGGCAGGATCGCCTCGCGGTCGCGCGGGGAGGTGACGACGTACTGGTCGAAGCCCGGCAGCAGGCGGACAGCGGTCGAGGGCGCCGAGCCGCGCAGTTCGTCCAGATCGGCGGCCAGCATCCAATGCGCGTCGCCGGTGCCCGCGATGGCGACGCAGGTCAGCTCGTCGCCGAGCGATTCGAGCAGGCGCATGGCCGCCGGGGCGGAGGTGATGCCTAGCCAGCGGGCGACATCGTCGCGCGTGACCGGCCCGTACGTCGCGAGGAAGCGCCGGAGCACGGCCCGCATGCCCACCCCGGCGTCGACGTGCTCCCACCCGCCGAGCCAGCGGTGGGGGCGGGTGAACTTCACCCGTTGCCCCTCGCCGGGCGCGAAGCAGAGGTCGCCACGGCTCGCGCTCGGCTTGAGC
>DATLHE010000393.1:0-20366 GCA_035540335.1 Thermomicrobiales bacterium
GGATGAAGAGCGGCACGAGGATGACCGGCAGCGAGACGAGCAGCGTCGAGAAGATGAGCAGGAAGAGCGTCTCCCGGCCGGGGAAGCGGAGCCGGGCGAGCGCATAGCCCGCCATCGAGTGGAAGAAGAGCGCGACGACGGTGACGGTGACGCTGACGACGAAGCTGTTGAGCATGTAGCGCTCGAACGGCAGGGAGGAAAAGACGTAGCGAAAATTGTCCAGCGTCGGGTTCTCCGGCCAGAGCCGGAAATCGTACTGATCGCGTCGCGTCTTGAGCGAGCTGGAAAGCATCCAGAGGATCGGGAAGACCGTGATCAACCCGAGCGCGAGCGCGATCACGAAGAGGACGCCGCGACTGGCATACCTGTGCACAAGCCGTGTCGTCGCGGGGGGGTGGTGGAACGGGATCTCACGCTCAGTCGAAGTCAAAGCGTCCGCCCTTCGTCACCAGGAACAGGATCAAGGTCAGGAGCAGCAGGACGACGACAAGGAAGGAGGCCATGGCGGCGGCGTAGCCGTATCGGCTGTACTGGAATGCCTGTTGATAGATATAGTAGATGACGAGCGAGGTGGAATTCGCCGGGCCACCCTTCGTCATGATGTAGACGAGATCGAACCCCTGGCCGCCGGCGACCGCCGAGACCGTCGAGATCAGCAGCACGAAGAAGCTCGTCGGCTTTAGGAGCGGCAGTGTGATGTCGAGAAACGTCCGCCACGGCGGGGCGCCGTCGATGCGGGCCGCCTCGTAGTACTCGCGCGGGATCTCCTGCAGGCCGGCGAGGAAGATGATCATGTAGTACCCCATCAGGAACCAGACGGTGACCACGAGCAGCGAGCCCAGCGCCAGGTTCGGGTCGCCAAGCCACGATTGCCCGGCGAAACCGAGCCGGCTGAGGATCTTGTTCACGAAACCGACGCGATCGACCAGCATGTACTGCCAGAGCAGCCCGATGACCACCAGGCTGATGACGTAGGGCAGGAAGAACATCGCGCGCAGGATGCCAATGAAGGGCAGACGCTGTTTCATGAGGAGGGCGAGACCGAGTCCCGCCGCATACGTTGCCGGAACCAGGATCACGACATAGGTGACGGTGACGCGCAGGCTCTTGAGAAACAGCGGGTCCTTGAACATCTCCTGGTAATTCTTGAACCCAATGAACCGGTACTCACCGAAGCCGTTCACGTCGAAGAAGCCGAGGCTGAGCGCGAGCACCATCGGCACGCCGAGAAAGACCAGGAGGCCGAGGGCGTCCGGCAGCAGGAAAAGGGCGGCGGCGAGCCACTCCTGATGCTTGCGGGAGAGCCGTTGGTGACGGGGGGTGGCGTTCGCCACCTCCGCCGTCACCGTCCGGGCTGCGGGGAGCTGGTCCATTACAGGATCGGGGCGCCCTTGTAGGAGGCGAGGAAACTTTCGATCTGCTGCGCGGCCGTCGCCGCGGCCTGCTTGGGATCCGCGTCGCTGAGCTGACAGGCCTGGATGGCGTCGGAGACCGACTTGTAGACCTCGGGTGGAACGCGCGGCTCGCCGCGGCCGCCGGGGAAGATGTCGTCCTTGAAGACCTTCATGGCACCCTCGCTGTACCCGCCGTCAGCGGTTCCCTTGTCGAGGACGGATTTGCGAGGACTCATGTCACTCTTGGCCTTGATGCACCAGTCGACGCCGCGCTGGATCGAGTCGTCACTCATCGAGCCAACCGCCCAGACGCAGAACTCGGCCGCCGTCTCGGGGTCCTGACCCTTCTCGTTCGCCACGAAGGCCCAGCCGCCGAGGTCCGTCGTGTACGTGCCGTTCGGCGGAAGAGGCAGCTTGAAGACGCCGTACCGGTAGTCCGGCGCATTCACGCGCATGTCCGAGATGCCCCAGATGCCCAGATTCTGGATGGCGCAATAGTCCGAAGCCAGATTGCTCACAATCTCCCCCGCACCGTTGCCCAGAGACTTGCGAGGGGCAATACCCTGGTCGATCGTGTCCTTCCAGAGCTGCAGCGCCTGGATGGCTCCCTCGGAGTTCATGCCGCTGGTCTTGCCGTCCTTGTTGACGATCTCGCCGCCACCCATCCAGAGGAACGGATACCAGGTGAAGTTCTGGTAGTAGCCGGGACCGGTCTCGAAGAGGATACCGAAGCGGTCGCCGGTGGTCAGCGTCTTGGCGACGCCGAGCAGGTCCTCCCACGTGGCGGGGATGTCGCTGTCGGAGAGGCCGGCCTCCTCCCAGGCGTCGAGGCTGTAGTAGAAGGCCATCGGCTCGACCTCCATCGGGAGGCCAAAGATCTTGTCGTCGACCTTGCGGGTGGCGATGACGTCCGGATAGAAGTCGTCGATCGCGGCCTTGTCCATGTGCGGGGTGAGGTCCCGCAGCACGCCGCCGTTGTAATACCGGAGGAAGTCGCCCGGACTAATGATGAAGATGTCCGGGCCCTGCCCCGAGGCGAAAGCCGTCTGCAGCTTGGAGCCGCTGACGTACTCGCTCGTGGGAATGTGCTCGAGCTTGATCTTCACGTCGTTCTGGTCGTTCCACGATTTCACCATGTCCTCGAACCACTGGCCCTGGGGCGCGACGTCGCCGCCCGGCGCGTAGAACTGCCAGAAGGTGAGCTCCGTGGCCGCGGCCGTCCGGCTGAAGACATAGGGCATCGTGATCGACGAGGCGGCGACGGCGGTCGCGCCCTTGAGGACCGTGCGGCGCGAGATTCCTGAGGTGGGACGAAGGAGGGAGAACGGGCGCGGTTCGGGGTGCTTCAAGCTCATCAGGATGCTCCTGTTGGCGTGGCTCACGTGGTGCAGACACGGAAGCGCTGGCACGTTCGCCGCGAGTGCTTTTCGACCCGATGTGAAATCGATTTCAACGCTACCAACCTCTTTTGGTCCTGTCAAGACTTCCCGGTCGACACGAAACAGGTATGATTGCGTATAGAGTGAAATCGATTTCAGGATTGGGCGATGGCGAAGATCAAGGACGTCGCACAACAGGCAGGGGTCTCGTCGGCGACCGTCTCCCGCGTGCTGAACGGCGACGCGGGGGTGGCGGCGGCCTCGCGGGAGCGCGTGCTGGAGGCCGTGCGCGCCCTCGGCTACAAGCCGAACCGGCTGGCCCGCAACCTTCGCCGCCAGCAGACGGAGACGATCGGCGTCGTCGTCTCGGAGATCGAGAACCCGCACTTCACCCAGGCCGTGCGCGGCATCGAGGACGCCGCCTTCCGCCATGGCTACCGGGTGCTGCTCTGCAACACTGACGAGACGCCGGCGAAGCAGCGGGCGTACCTGGAGATGCTCGCCGCCGAGCGTGTGCGTGGCGTGATCCTTGCCCCGGCCGACGCCGCCGACCCGATGATCGGGCAGCTGCTGGCGCGCGACGTGCCGATCGTCGCCTTCGACCGCGGGGTGGACGACCCGTTGGCCGACGCGGTGATCGCCGACAACGCCTATGCCTCGCGCCGCGCGGTGCGCCACCTGCGCGACGCCGGACGCCGCCAGGTCGGCTTCATCGGCGGCCGGCCGGACATCCAGACGGGGCAGGAGCGCCTCGCCGGATACCTGGCGGCGGCGGAGGAGGTCGGGCAGGAGCCGTTCTGGGTCGAGGGGGCGTTCCGGGTCGAGGAGGCGTTCGCCGCGACGCGCGAGCTGCTGGAGCTGCACCCGGAGATCGACGGGCTGGTGGTCGCCAACAACCTGATGACGATTGGCGCGATGAAGGCGATCCGGCGATGCGGCCGGCGGATCGGCGAGGACATCGGGCTCGTCGCCTTCGACGATCCGGTCTGGGCCGAGTTCGTCGACCCGCCGTTGACCACGCTGGCGCAGCCGGTGCGGCGCATGGCAGCGCAGGCGATCGAGCTGCTGTTCGAGCGGATCGAAGGGCGGCGGACGCAGCCGCGGACGGTGGTTTTCACGTTCGAGCTCCTGGTTCGGGCGTCGAGCGGGAAACTGCCGGCGATGTCGTAGGGAAGTTGAAGGAAAGACCGTACGGTCGGCCCTTGTGGCCGACCTTCGTCGGAGCAGGGCATGCGGTTACAGATATGCTGCTGCGCGGCATCGGGCCGACACTCCTGCGGAGGTACGGCCCCTACGACCGTTGGAGCCGGTTCCACAGACGCAGGGGGCGCCTCCTGGCGCAATGGGGCGGACATGGCGTTCGCCCGTACGATGAGGGGCGGGCGGCCGAGCCCGCTTCGTGAGGGAAAGGACGTGTGTCACTGATGGCGTCGTTCAATGGTCTGGGGATGCACCTGGGGAACCTGAGCCGGTTGTCGAGCGCGGAGACGCGCTCGATCAGCGCCGAGAACTTCACGGGCGCCAAGGGCGCGGGGGGTCGGGCCACCGAGGGGACCGGCGCCGTCCCGGCGCGCGAGCTGGGGCAGGGCTGGAAGGTCTCCCCGAGCGTCAACATCGCCGCCGGGGAGACGGTCACGCTGGCCGAGATCGACGGACCGGGCGCGATCCAGCACATCTGGCTGACGGTGCACCCGACGTGGTGGCGGCGGCTGGTGCTGCGCATGTACTGGGACGACGAGGAGTCGCCGTCCGTCGAGGTGCCGGTCGGCGACTTCTTCGCCAACGGCTGGTGCGAGCGCTGCAACATCGCTTCGCTGCCGGTGGCCGTCAACCCGGCGGGCGGGTTCAACAGCTACTGGGAGATGCCGTTCCGCAAGAAGGCGCGGATCACGATCGAGAACCTCATCCCGGAGGAGTGTCGCGGCTTCTACTACCAGATTACGTACGCGTTGACGGACGTGCCGGAGGAGTGCGCGTACTTGCATGCCCAGTGGCGACGGTCGAACCCGCTGCCCTACCAGGAGGTCCACACGCTGCTCGACGGCGTGCGCGGTCAGGGGCACTACGTCGGGACCTACCTGGCGTGGGGCGTCAACAACCGCGGCTGGTGGGGCGAGGGCGAGATCAAGTTCTACATGGACGGCGACGCCGACTGGCCGACGATCGCCGGGACGGGCACCGAGGACTACTTCGGTGGGGCATGGAACTTCGAGCACCCGCAGGGCGAGTACGGCGTGTACACGACGCCGTTCCTCGGGCTGCCGCAGGTGATCAGGCCGGACGGGCTCTATCGTAGCCAGCAGCGGTTCGGGATGTACCGCTGGCATGTGCAGGACCCGATCCGCTTCCAGCAGGATCTGCGGGTGACGATCCAGGCGCTGGGGTGGCGGTCGCCGCTGGAGGGGCAGGCGCGCTACCTGCCGCTGCAGGACGACATTGCGTCGACGGCGTTCTGGTACCAGGCGGAGCCGCACGCGCCGTTCCCGGCGCTGGGCGACCGGAACCGGCTCGAGGTGATCTGAGCGGACGAGCCGCGCCCGGGCGCGGCGGAGCGATCAACGACGGAGGGCGTGCGGACCATGACACCATCCGAGTCCCAGACGACGTCACAGGCCTCGGCATCCGGGGCCACGCTGGCGACGGACATCGTCCTCGTCACCAGCGGCGATCTGCGTCACGCCGCGAACGAGCAATGCTGGCCCGCCCAGGAGGAGCTGGAGGAGCGCTTCGCCGCTGCCTGCGCCGATCTGGGCGCCAGCGTGCGGCGCGCGTTTCCGCCCGACCCCGAGCTGGGGCACGGGTTCGTCACGAGCCAGAAGCACGGGATGGAGATCTTCCGGACGATCGATCCGGAGGCGCCGCTCGTCGTGGCGATCGGGGCATGGCAGTACAGCCATCACGTGCTGCCCGGCCTGATCACGCATCGCGGGCCGATCCTGACCGTCGCCAACTGGAGCGGGCAGTGGCCGGGGCTCGTCGGCCTGCTGAACCTCAACGGGTCGCTGGTCAAGGCGGGCGTGACGTTCAGCACGCTGTGGTCACTGGACTTCACCGACGACGTCTTCGTCTCGGGACTGCGCGCATGGCTGCGGGAGGGGACGGTGTCCCCCGACCTCAGCCACGTGCACGAGGCGGAGGGGCTGGCGCTGCCGGAGGAGCCGGCCGCGCTCGGAGGATCGCTCGCCACGACGCTGCGCCGGGACAAGGCGATCATGGGCGTCTTCGACGAGGGCTGCATGGGGATGTTCAACGCGATCGTCCCCGACCACCTGCTGCACCCCACCGGCGTATACAAGGAGCGGCTGTCCCAGTCGAGCCTGTACGCGGCGATGCTCACCGTCGATGACGCCGAGGCGCGGGCCGTTCGCCGCTGGCTCGACGACAAGGGCCTGACGTTCGTGACGGGGCCGGACCCCGCCACGGACCTGACGGACGGCCAGCTGCTCGACCAGTTCCGGATGTACATCGCGGCCGTGCGGATGGCGGACGCGTTCGGCTGCGCGACGATCGGGATCCAGTACCAGCAGGGCCTCAAGGACCTCACCCCCGCGTCCGATCTGGTCGAGGGGCTGCTGAACAATGTCGACCGCCCGCCGGTGCGGCATGCGGAGACCGGCGAGGTGCTCTACGACGGGCAGGCGCTGCCGCATTTCAACGAGGTCGATGAGTGCGCCGGGCTCGATGCACTGGTGACCAACCGGGTCTGGACGGCGATGGGGCTCGACCCGGAGACGACCCTGCACGACGTCCGGTGGGGCGAGCACTACGCGGGGCCGGACGCCGCCGGCGGCGAGCTGGACGCCTTCGTCTGGCTCTTCATGATCTCCGGCGCGGCGCCGGCGAACCATTTCGCCAGCGGGTACCGGGGCGCGACGAGCGAGCGCCAGCCGCCGATGTTCTTTCAGAAGGGCGGCGGCACGCTGAAGGGCGTCAGCAAGCCCGGTGAGATCGTCTGGAGCCGGGTCTTCGTCGAGGGCGACGCGCTGCACATGGACATCGGACGCGGCGCCGCGGTGGCGCTGCCGCGGGAGGAGGTCGACCGCCGCTGGCAGTCGACCGACCCGACGTGGCCGATGATGAACGCCGTCCTCTATGGGGTGAGCCGCGACCAGCTGATGGCGCGGCACCGCGCCAACCACATCCAGGTGGCGTACGCGCCGGACGCCGCGCGTGCCAACGAGGCGCTGGCCGCCAAGGTGGCCATGATGCAGGGGTTGGGCGTGCGGGTGCATGTCTGCGGCACGGAGAACGGGCTGGTCGGCTGACGGTCAGGGCCGACCGTACGGAGCCGGGCGCGGCACGTTCGCCGACTTTCGTTTCGCGTGGATCAAGGAGCACAACCATGCCCGGCGAACTGCTGCTCGGCGTCGATATCGGGACGTATAGCGCCAAGGGGGTGCTCTGCACGCCGGACGGCGAGGTGCTGGCGACCCACATCGTCGAGCATGGGATCAGCATGCCCCGGCCCGGATGGGTCGAGCAGGACGCCGATGCCGTCTGGTGGGATGGTTTCGTGGCGATCTGCCGGGCGCTGACCGGAGGGCGGTACGAGGGGGCGGACATCGGCGCGGTCGCCGTCAGCGCGATCGGACCCTGCATGCTGCCGGTGGACGCGGCGGGGCGGCCGCTGCGCCCCGGCGTGCTCTACGGCATCGACACGCGGGCGCAGGCGGAGATCGACTGGCTGAACGAGCGGTTCGGCGAGGAGGCGCTGTTCGAGCTCGGCGGGATGGCGCTGACCGCACAGGCGATCGGTCCCAAGATCCTGTGGCTGCGGAACAAGGAGCCCGAGACGTTCGCGCGGACGCACAAGATCCTGACCGCCAGCTCGTACCTGATCCACCGGCTGACCGGCGAGTACGTGATCGATCGCCACACCGGCGCGCATTTCAACCCGCTCGTCGACATCCGGACGCTGGAATGGGATGCGCGGTTCGCGGAGCCGATCGTCGAGATTGAGAAGCTGCCGGCGCTGCACTGGTCGACGGAGGTCGTCGGCACGGTGGGCCAGGCGGCCGCGGCGGCGACCGGGTTGGCCCCGGGCACGCCGGTGACGGCGGGGACCGTCGATGCCGCGGCCGAGGCGATCAGCGTGGGCGTGGTGATGCCCGGCGACCTGATGGTCATGTACGGGACGACGATGTTCTTCCTGCTCGTGACCGACCGACCGCAGCCCGATCCCCGGTTCTGGTCGACCGGGTATGTGCTCCCGGGGGTGTACGACGTGGCCGGCGGGATGTCGACGACGGGCGCGTTGACCCGCTGGTTCCGGGACGAGTTCGCCGCCGACGAGCGGCGCGCGGAGGCGGACGGCGGCCCGAACGCGTACGCCGCCCTGTCGGCGCTGGCGGAGAGCATCCCGGCCGGGGCGGAGGGGCTCGTCTGCCTGCCGTATTTCGCGGGGGAGCGGACACCCATCCACGACTCGCGAGCGCGCGGGGTGTTCGCCGGGCTGACGCTGTCGCACACACGCGCCCACATGTACCGGGCGCTGCTCGAGGGCACTGCGTTCGGCGTGCGGCACAACGTGGAGGCGCTGAGCGAGATGGGCGCGGTGCCGCGGCGGCTCGTCGCCGTGGGCGGCGGCGCCAACAGCCGGCTGTGGCTGCAGATCGTCTCCGATGCGGTCGGGCTGCCGCAGGTCGTCCCGGCGCGCACGATCGGGGCATCGTACGGCGACGCGTTCCTGGCGGGGCTGGCGACGGGCATCGTCCCCGGCATCGAGGCGCTCGCGGACACGTGGGTCAGCGTGGCGGAGGTCATCGAGCCGCGCCCGCGCGAGCGGCGGCGGTACGACGACGTCTACCGCGTCTACCGCAGCCTGTATGAGCACGCGCGGGACGATCTGCACGCGCTGGCGCGGCTGGGCGAGGAGAGAGAGCCGGCGGGCTGAGACCACACCCCGCGGCACGGGGCATGCATGCGTGCGGATGAGGATGAAATGACCCATGGCGCCTGGCCACGGGCAGAAAGAACGAGGAGATGTGCGATGAGTCGAGCATTGCATCGTTCATCCGCGCCGATCGTCGGAGCGGCTGCCGTTGAAGCGTCCCCGGTCTTGACGCGCCGTCGCCTGGTGGGCGCCGCCGCGGCGGCCGTGCCGCTTGCCGCGGGCGTCGTGCCGGCGGACGCGCACCAGCAGGGCGCGACCCCCGCGCCCGGGACACCGGTCGCCTCCCCGGCGGCGACCCTCCGGATCGACGTCGATGCCCTGTACGCCGTGTCGCAGCAACTTGTCGGCGGCGGGGAGCTGGACCGGGATGCCGCGGAGCCGCTGGCGTTGCTGATCAGCGGCGACCCGGCGCGCGTCTCCGGCTTCGAGGAGCTGGCCGGCATCGACGATCCGTCGACGAAGCAGGCGCTCGACGCGATGTCCGATGACGCCAGGACGGTGGTCGACGACATCGTCCGCTACTGGTACCTGGGCTTCTTCGACGGCAAGCCGGCGCCGAACCGGGCGGAGATCTTCTTCGGCCTGCCGGTCTGGAGCGCCGTGCCGTACGTCACCCAGCCGACGCTCTGCAAGGGGTTCGGGTACTGGGCGAGCGAGGTCGAGGTCTCGGGTTAGCGACGGCGAGAGGAGCCTACGATGAGTGACTACGATGTCGTGTTCGTCGGGGCGGGCGTCGCCGCCGCCGTGGCCGGGGCGCGGCTGGCGGCCGCCGGCGCCAGCGTCGTCTTCCTGGAGGCGGGGCCGCGCACCGAGCGTGACGCGGCGGTGACGCGCCTGCGAGGCGGGCTCTACCCCTACGAGAGCCCGGCGTGGGCGCCGCAGCCCACCCAGAACGACCCGGATCACTACTACGTGCAGGCCGGCAAGGTGAAGTTCTCCAGCGACTACGAGCGCCGGGTCGGCGGCACGACCTGGCATTGGCTCGGCACCTGCCCGCGGCTCCTGCCCAGCGATTTCGAGCTGCAGACCCGCTTCGGGGTCGGGGTGGATTGGCCGATCGGCTACGACGACCTCGAGCCATGGTACGTGCAGGCCGAGCACGAGCTCGGCGTGGCGGGCGACAGCGACGAGGACGCGGGGTCGCCGCGCAGCGCGCCGTTCCCGATGCCGGCGATCCCGATCGCGTCGGGCGACCATGTCATCCGGGACGCGGCGGCGAAGCACGGCATCGCCGTGGTCGCCAATCCGCAGGCGCGGAACTCGGTGGATGGTTTTCAGGGCCGCCCGCAGTGCTGCGGCAACGCGACGTGCATCCCGATCTGCCCGATCCAGGCGAAGTACGACGCCACCTACCATATCGACCTCGCGGAGCACGCCGGCGCGACCGTCGTCGAGAATGCCGTCGTCTTCCAGGTCGATGTCGGCGACGACGGCAAGGTGAGCGGGGTCCACTACACGACGCCGGACAACGACGACGTGACGGTGACCGGGACGATCTACGTCATCGCCGCCAACGCGATCGAGACGCCGAAGCTGCTGCTGATGTCGAAGAACGAGGCGATGCCGAACGGGGTCGCCAACTCCAGCGACCAGGTGGGGCGGAACCTCTGCGATCATCCGTGGGCGCTGGCCTCGGCGGTCGCGGACTTCCCGTATGCCGGGTCTCGGGGGCCGAACTCCGTCGCCGGCGGCGACAACATCCGGGCCGCCGAGACGCGCGGCGAGTTCGCGACCTACCGGTTCGAGGTCGGGCATTTCGTCGGCAACCCGCAGACGGTGGCGGATGGGCTGATCGGCAAGGGGCTGGTGGGCAAGCAGCTGTACGAGGCCGTGCGCCGCACCGCGCCGTACCAGATGCTCGTCGCGGCGCTGCTGGAGCAACTGCCGGACCCCGAGAACCGGATCGTCCCGGACTGGGATCACCTGGACGAGATCGACCTCCCGCGGCCGAAGATCATCTACTCGCACGGCGACTACACGCTTAACGGCTGGGAGCAGGCGAAGCCGCTGTTCCGGCAGA
The DNA here is from genome assembly GCA_035540335.1 of Thermomicrobiales bacterium. Classification (GTDB taxonomy): domain Bacteria; phylum Chloroflexota; class Chloroflexia; order Thermomicrobiales; family UBA6265; genus UBA6265. The sequence goes on from DATLHE010000393.1 coordinate 10,687, forward strand.
TTCTCGAGGACGCCGGCGGGACGGAGGTCACGTACAGCGGGCCCAGCGGCGCGGGACACTTGCTGGCGACGCACCGGATGGGCGATGACCCGGCGACGTCGGTGACCGACTCGTATGGCAGGACGCACGACCACCCGAATCTCTTCCTGGCCGGGGGCGGGCTGTTCCCGACGGTCGGGACCGCCAACCCGACCCTGACGATCGTGGCGCTCGCGCTGCGAAGCGCCGAGCTGATCGGCAGCGAGCTGGGCTACACGGTGCAGGCCACGCCGGTCGCCTCTCCGATTGCGACGCCGGCGGGGTGACGCGGCGGGACGAGAGGGCCTTGAACGCGCTTGAGATGGGTGCCCAATTGGGTGCCTGAGCGGGTTCAATGCCCCGGCCACGGGCCCGCCCGGGTGCGTTCCCGCCGGGAACGACAAGCGACGGGGCCGCATCGCCCCTGCTGATCGCCCCTGCTGGTCGCTCGATGGCTACGCAATCGCCCATGAGCGACCCCTTCGCGTCTCGCTCCGCGCGGTCGTCACCCAGCCTGGGAGACGGCCGGGGCGGCGTCGTAGGGCAGGATGCCGCGGCGGCGGTCCCATTCGCGGATGCCGAAGACGATGGGGATCGCCAGCAGCGTCATCCACGCCTTGCCGATGACCTGTCCCTTCAGCAGATCCAGCGAGCCGAACGCGATCGAGAGAAAGACGATGCTGTCGGCGATGATGCCGACGACGTTGGAGGCGACCACCGCGCCGACGAGGTTGCGGCGCTGGAGCGGGGTGTAGACGAAGAGGTCGAGCGTCTCGGCCAGCAGGAAGGCGGCGCCCGAGGCGAGCGCGAGCGACGTGTCGAGCGAGGCCGAGAGCGCGGCGCCGATGATGATCGCCACGATCGCGACCCGCACGCCGAGCCGGCGCTGGACGAGGTCGCGCAGGGTGAAGCCGATGCCGATCGCGAGCACGCCGGACGGCGCGTAGATCGTGTTGCCGGAGGCGGTCAGCTCGCCGGGCCAGACCGGGACCAGCCACGGCCCGCCCGGGAAGCGGACGGTGCCCCAGTGCCCCAGCAGCCAGTTGGCGAGCCAGATCGAGGCGATGAAGCCGACGAGGTAGAACGCGCCTTCGTACCTGCGCATCGTCTGGCTCACCTGGAGGCGTCGGCGGCCGGGAGGGCGGCCTTGGCGATGATCGAGACGCCGCCGCGAACCTGCTGCTGGAGCGTGACCTCCGTCTCGGCGCCGGTCGCGTCGTGGACGAGCTGCGCGATGTCGCTGGCGAGCGTCTCGGCGAAGGCGGCCTGGTCGCGGAACGAGCCGATCAGGAGCTTGAACGTCTTCGATTCGATGCACCAGTTCACCGGCCGGTAGCGGACCTCGTAGGTGTAGAAGTCGGGCTGGTGGGTGATCGGGCAGAAGGCGGTCAGCTCCTCGCCGGCGAGGACGACCTCGACGACGTTGGCGGGCCGCTCGAATACGTCGAGCTTCGTGAACGTGGTCTGGTGCTTGCCGAGGGCGGTGAAGGTATCAGGGGTGATCATCGACGGGTTCCTTGTGCGCGGGTGGATATGGGTGACGATGGGCGCGGCTGGACAGCGGCGCCCGTTCCGTTGAAAGTGTAGCCCGTGACGGCGGTGGCGGGCGGGTACGAGGGGCGACGAAGGGTACGGCGCTCGGGTGGGGAACCAAGCTGTCCGGTCGGCCCTTGTGGCCGACCTTCCCCTGCGAACGGACGATAGGTGTGCCGGCGGAATGACCGATTTCGAGTGAGGAAAGGGGCCTGCGACGTGCGGATCGAGATCGTGGGGAGCGGTGGCGCGGTGCCGACGCCGCGGCCGGGGTGTCACTGCCCGGTGTGCGAGGAGGCGAGGGCCAAGGGCGTCCCGTACGCGCGGGGTGGGCCGGCGACGTTCATCCACGGCGCGAACGTGCTGTTCGACACGCCGGAGGAGATCCGCGCCCAGCTCAACCGCTCGGGCATCGACCGCGTCGACGCCTGCTTCTACTCCCATTGGCACCCGGACCACGTCATGGGCCGGCGCGTCTTCGAGCAGCTGAACTGGGACATTTGGCACTGGCCGGCGCGGAACCGCGTCACCGACGTCTACCTGCCCGAGCAGGTCGCCGTGGATTTCCAGACGTACCTGGCGAGCGGCGATCACCTCGCCTACCTGGAGGACTTTGGCGTCGTCCGCGTGCATGTGGTGCCCGATGGCCAGCGCGTGGAGATCGGCGACATCGCGATCACGCCCTTCAGGCTGGCGGAGGCCTATGTCTACGCGTTCCTCGTCGAGGAGCCGGGGGTGCGCGTGCTGGTCGCGCCGGACGAGCTGGTGGGGTGGACGCCCCCGCAGGCGCTGGCCGGTGTCGATCTCGCTGTCCTGCCGATGGGGGTGTGCGAATACGATCCGTTCTCCGGCGAGCGACGGATCCCGGCGGATCACCCGGTCCTGCCGACGGAGGCGAGTTTCGAGCAGACGCTGGAGATGGTCCGCGCCTTGCGCCCACGGCAGGCGGTGCTGAGCCACATCGAGGAGATGGATGGCCTCGGCCACGACCAGCTTGCGCGGCTGGCCGAGCGGTACCGGCTCCAGGGGCTGCCGATCCAGTTCGCGCATGACACGATGCGCATCGACGTGACGCCACGGTGACGAGGAAAGGAACTCCATGCCGAACGAGCAAACACGCCGGAAGGTGCTGATCACTGGCGCCGGCGGCACCATCGGCCGCGACCTCGCGGCGCGCCTGCGCGACCGCTACGACCTGCGCCTGATGCACCATTCCATGCCGAAAGACGCCGGCGACGGGGACATCGTGACCGCCGACATCCGCGACTACGCGCCGGTGCGGGCGACGATGGACGGCGTCGACACGGTGCTGCACCTGGCGGGCGACCCGGCGGTGCCGGCGCCGTGGGAGAGCGTGCTCGAGAACAACATCATCGGCACCCGCAACGTGCTGGAGGCGGCGCGAGAGGCCGGCGCGCGGCGGGTGGTCTTCGCCTCGACGAACCACGTCATGGGCATGTACGACCGCGACGGCGCGTGGCCGGTCTACAACGACCTGCCGCAGCGGCCGGACTCGCTCTACGGCGTCTCCAAGGCGTTCGGCGAGGATCTTGGGCGCCACTACTTTGACGCGTTCGGCCTCGAGTTCATCGCGCTGCGCATCGGGTGGTACATGGAGACGCCGGGGATGGCGGGCGGCACCGGCCGCGCGATGTGGCTGAGCCCGGACGATTGCGCGCAGGTCTTCACCTGCGCGACCGAGGCGGGCGTGCCCTACGGCGTTTTCTACGCGATCTCCGACAACCCCGACCGGCGCTGGGACCTCACGGACACGATGCTGAAGCTCGGCTACCGGCCACGGGACAGCTGGCCGCGGGCGCTCGGCGTCGAGGAGGACGTCGTGCCCGGCGGGGCGCCGCCCGACGCGAACTGGCCGGAAGGTACCTAGGCATCCCCGACTCCCACCCCGGTGGGTGGGAGTAATACCCTTACCATGGGTATTGACACGAGTTGGTACCATCGTTTGCGGAGTCGACGACCTCAGACGTCCGATCACACAGGCTGAATCGACAGGCATGCGGCGCGTGGGCGCACCTCGCCCATTCGTGGCGTCGTTATGTGTTCAGATCTGTGGATTGATCGACGCCGGGCAGGTCGGACGAACCGACAGCGCTTGTCTCGTGGCGTCACGGCGACTGGTCGTGGCCGCGGGGGAGCGGCAATGTGATGGGCCGCGCAGCGGCTCATCGAGGACGTCCAGGAAAGGACCACAGGGACATATGGCCAATCGGGAACTGTCACGTCGTCATTTCGTAGCCGGGGCCGCGGGCGCCGCGGTGGTCGGGGCGGGGGCGCTCGGGTCGCGCGTGCTCGCGCAGGATTCGACGCCGGAGCCGCAGTCGCAGGCGGCGGCCGCGACGCCGGAGACGGCCGCGGCCGGCACGCCGGAGGCCAACATGATCGGCTCGGACCGCTTCCCGGTCCGCACCGAGCTCGGCCCGGCGATCCCGCCGGAGTACACCGACGCCGAGACCAACTGGCCGTCGGAGAACGGCAACCTTGCCTCCACCCGGCAGGCACTCGGCAGCACGATCGGCACGGAGACGGTCGGTCAGCTCGGCGAGGCCTGGACCTTTGGGGTGGACATCAGCGCCACGTATGGCGCGCTCGTCTCGGCGCCCGCCATCGCCGGCGACGTCCTCTTCCAGCAGGACGCGATGAGCAACGTCTACGCCGTCAACAAGACGACGGGCGAGTCCATCTGGACCAACGAGCACAACGAGGCGGTGCCGTCGGGCGGCCCGAACGGCGTCGGCCTCGGCTACGGCATGGCGGTCTACACGCTGGGCGGCCCTGGCGATGTGATCGCGGTCAAGGCCGACAGCGGCGAGGAAGTGTGGCGGACCAACATCAAGGGTCTTCGCCACGAGGGCATCACGATGGCCCCGCTGGTGTACGACAGCACGGTCTACGTCAGCACCATCCCCGGCACGCCGGAGAAGTTCTACCAGGGCAACCAGCGCGGCATCATCGTCGCCCTCGATCTCGTCGACGGCAAGGTCCTCTGGTACTTCGACACCACGGTCGACAACCTGTGGGGCGCCGATGGCGGCAACGCGCGCGTCAACTCCGGCGGCGGCCTGTGGCACGTGCCGGCGATCGATGAGAACGGCAAGCTCTACGTCGGCGTCGGCAACGCCTCGCCCTACCCGGGCATCCCGGAGTACCCGGCCGGCTCCAGCCGCCCCGGCGACAACGACTACGCCAACGCGGTGATGCGCATCGACGCGGATCGCGCGGCCGTCGACTGGTTCCTTAACATCAAGCCGCACGACCTCTTCGACCTCGACAACCAGCTCAGCCCGGTGCTGGGCGAGATCGACGGCACGCCGGTGGTCTTCACCTCGGGCAAGCACGGCTACGTCGTCGCCGTCGACCGGGAGACGGGCGCGGAGATCTGGCGGACGGCGGTCGGCGAGCACAAGAACGACGACCTGCAGGAGCTTCCGGAGGAAGAGCTCGTCGAGGTCCTGCCGGGCACGCTCGGCGGCGTCGAGACCCCGATCGCCTACGCTGAGGGCGTCGTTTACGCGCCGGTCTACAACATGGCGTCGTTCTACAACGCCGGTGGGCTCGATGCGTCGTCGATCGACATCACGAAGGCGACCGGCCAGCTTGTCGCGCTCGACGCGGCGACCGGAGAGATCCTCTGGGACGTCGCGCAGCCGACCGGCACGCTCGCGGCCGCGACGGTGGTGAACGACATCGTCTTCACCGGCGGCCTCGACGGCGTCGTCCGCGGCTACAACACCGCCGACGGCACGCAGGTCTTCACCTACCAGGCAACCGCGGGCCTGAACGCGCCGTTCGCGGTGTCGGGCGATTACCTCTACATCCCGGCCGGCGGCCCGCTGATCCCGAGCGCCGACACGTGGAACCCGGCGCCGGAGCCGGCGGCGCAGCTGATCGCGCTCAAGATCGGCGGCGAGGTCCAGACCGCGCCGGAGGCCGGCGCGGCGACGGCGGAGACGGCGCCGGAGGGCGAGGCCGCGGCGGGCGCCGAGGGCGCGATCGAGGTCCACACCGTCGACCTCGCGTTCGAGCCGAAGGAGCTCTCCATCGCGGCGGACGCCGATGTGACGATCACGGTCGTCAACAAGGGCAACCTGCAGCACGACTTCATCATAGAGAACACCGACTTCGGCACAGAGATCCTCGATGGTGGCGCGAGTGTCGAGCTGGTGGTGAACCTGCCCGCGGGCACGTACACCTACTACTGCTCGGTCCCGGGCCACCGCGAGGCCGGAATGCAGGGTACGCTGACGGTCGCCTGACCCGCGAGCGTTTCCGCAGCCAACGATAAGGAGCCGGGGAGCGCCACAGGCGCTCCCCGGTTTCGTTTCCCCCAAACACGGGCGCGGGCGGATACGGCAACGGAGCACGAGCGCAATCGGGCGTTCGGCCCATGCGCGCCTCCACCGCCCGGCCACAACGACTGGACCATCGGGGCCGTTTCCGAGGAAGGTCATGGCTCAGCACCGGCCGTCCTTACGCGATCGCATGGGTCAAAGGTGTGGTTGACGCCTTTACGTACATCCCTTCTGATGGTGCCACGGATTCACGTAAGGATTGTCCGGGAGGGACCATGTCACAGGAAAACAGGATCGAGTGCGAGTCGCGGCGGGAGGATGGTACCGGGAAGACGGTGCCGATGATCGATCGGCGGAAGCTCCTGGGCGCGGGTGCCGGGATTGCGGGCACGTTGGCGGTGGGCATGTCGCTGCCCGGATCGGGAACCGCCGTGGCGGCGCAGCGAGGCGAGTTCAACACCTCCGGAGCGACGCCCGTCGCCCTGGGCGAGGCGGCGCCGCCCGAATACGCCAACCCCACCAACTGGCCATCGGAGAACGGCACGCTGCAATCCACGCGGGCAATGGCGGAGAGTGGCATCGCCGTGGACAGCGTCGCGCAGCTGGGCGTCGCCTGGTCGACCCGGATCGATACGTCGTCCGGGTACGGCGCGTTTGTCGCGGCGCCGGTGATCGTCGACGACATCGTGTACCAGCAGGACGCGATGAGCAACGTCCACGCGCTCGACAAGAACACGGGCGAGATCCTGTGGACCAACACGTATGAGCAGCCGGTTCCCTCGGGCGGGCCGAACGGCATCGCGGTGGCCTATGGCCGCGCGTACTTCTCGGTCGGCCAGGCGACCGTCCATGCGGTCGATGCCCTGACCGGCGAGGAGATCTGGGAGAACAGCAAGCTTGAGGGGCCGCTCGGCGAAGGCATCTGCATGGCGCCGCTGGTCTACGACAACACGGTCTACATCAGCACCATCCCGGGTGGCCTGGGCGATTTCTACCGGGGTGGGCAGCGGGGCGTCTTCTATGCCCTCGACGCCAGCAACGGGAACCTCATGTGGTACTGGGAGACGGTGAACGACAACCTGTGGGGCAATCCACGGGTGAACTCCGGCGGCGGCCTGTGGCATCCGCCGACGGTCGACGAGCAGGGCAACGTCTACCTCGCGATCGCCAACGCCGCGCCCTATCCCGGAACGGACGAGTGGCCCGACACCTCGAGCCGGCCCGGCGACAACCCCTATACCAATCACGTCGTCTCGCTCGACATCGCCACCGGCGGGATGAACTGGGGGTTCAGCGTGACCGGGCACGACCCGTTCGACCTTGATAATCACCTGTCGCCCATCAGTGCTCATGTGACGGTCGATGGCGCGGACACCCACATGATCTTCACGTCCGGCAAGCACGGCATCGTCGTCGGCGTGAACGCCGAGACGGGTGAAGAGGTCTGGCGGACGCCGGTCGGCAAGCACCAGAACTCCGATCTTGACTCCATCCCGGAAGGGGAGGAGATCGAGGTCTACCCCGGAACGCAGGGCGGCGTGCAGACGCCCATGGCCTACGCCGAGGGCGTGATCTTCCTCCCGATCGTGAACAGCCCCTCCTACTTCACGCAGACGACCGTCCTCTCCGGGCAGGCGGCGCTGCCGACGGCGACCGGGCAGCTGGTGGCGCTCGATGCCGCGACGGGCGAGGTGCTCTGGGACGTCACGACGAACTCGCCTCTCTACGGCGGTGCCTCGGTGGCGAACGACGTCGTGTTCAGCGCCGGGCTGGACGGCGTGGTTCGCGGCTTCAACGTGGCCAACGGCGAGCAGGTCTTCAGCTATCAGGCGTCGGCCGGGATCAACTCCCCGCTGGCCCTCTCCGGCGACTACCTCTTCGTTCCGGCCGGCACGGCCTTCTTCCCGTCCGCGGACTCCGCTGACCCGGACGCCACTCCCGCACCGACGCTGACGGCGCTGAAGATCGGCGGCGAGGTTCAGGGGACGCCGGTCGCCAGCCCGGCGAGCTGAGGCGGGCGTTCGCGACATCATGACGCCGGGACGACCCGGGGAGCGCCACATGGCGCTCCCCGGGTCTGTGCTTTGACTAGGAGCCGGTGATCGGGAGCGCTCCGGGCATTGCCGCCCGGGCTACCGGGCTCGTTTCGGGCGATCGAACGCCCGGTCAGGCGGGCGCGCTGTACGCGGCATCCAGGAGGGCGGCGAGGCGGCGCTTGACGTGCTCCGGCGCGAAGGCGGCGTCGAGGGCGTTGCGGTTGACCCGGCCAAGGTCGGTGAGCGTCCAGCCGAAGGTCGTCATCAGCCGCTCGTACTCCTGCGTCAGCCGGACGTCGGTGACGGCGCGGGTGTCGGTGCTGATGCCGACCGGCACGCCCGCGCGATAGAGGCGGTCGACCGGGTGCGCCTCCAGCGTCGGGACGGCGTTCGTCTGGACGTTGCAGGTCGGGCAGATCTCGAGGTGGATGCGCTCGTCGCGCAGGCGGGCGACCAGCGCGGCGTCCTCGATGCTGCGCACGCCGTGGCCGATGCGGCGGGTACCGGTCGTGTCCAGCGCCTCGCGGACGCTCTCCGGGCCGGCGCCCTCGCCGGCGTGGATGGTGAGGCCGAGGCGGTTGCGGCGGACGTGCTGGAAGGCGGGCACGTGGGTGTCGAGCGGGTAGGCGATCTCGTCGCCCGCGATGTCCATCGCGGCGACCGGGCTGGTGGCGGCGTGGCGGACGACGAGATTGGCGGTCTCCAGGCTCTGCTCGCGCGTGTAGTCGCGCAGTGTACAGAGGATCAGCGACGCCTCGATGCCGGTCGCGGCGATCTGCCGCGTGGTCTCGTCGCCGATGGCAAGGACGACCTCGTCGGGCGTCAGGCCCTGCCCGGTGTGGATGAGCGGCGCGAAGCGGAGCTCGGCGTAGACGACGCCGTCGGCCGCCATCTGGGCGAAGACGTCGCGGACGGCGATGCGCAGCGCCCGCTCGGTCTGCAGGATGTTGCGGTAGTTGAAGGTGTAGGCCAGGTACTCGGCGAGCGTGGCGCACTTCGGCGGGGCGACGAAGCGGCGGTCGTAGTCGTCGCGGGCGACGGTTGGGTCGATCTTGTGCACGGCGTCGTAGCTGAGGCAGCAGTCGAGGTGGCTGTGGAGCTCGATCTTGGGGAGGGAGGTCAGGTCCACGGGGATCCTTTCGTGGTCGGCGAAGGGCCAGATAGGGAGAACTGTAGCGGACGGGCCGAACGGTCGGGTAGCGCCGCACCTCGTGTGCGGGGTCGGTTCGCCATCACAACGCCACGATGGTGGAGCGATCTCTCGCCCCGGTAGCGCCGGGTCTTGTGCCGCACCTGTGGCCGGCGTTGTGGCCGACCGCCGCCCCGCGTTCGGCGCACACCCTCCGGGGTGCGCCGCTACGACGATGGGATAGGCGTCCGCTCCGCCTTGAACGCAGGTCGCAGGTGCGATACGGGTTTCGGGGCGACGAGGGTGCCCTTTCCGGCAGCTCACATCAGGACACCTGGCGCGTTGACTTTGGGCTGGGCCGGTGGGATGATGGGGACCGGGTCGAACTCGTGTTCGTTTCTCCGCAACGCACCACCAAGGCGACAAACGGGCGCGCTATGCCGTAGCATTGCGTCCGGTTCGTTGCCTGTCGGCCGCGACCACTGGCTCCCCGCAATCGAAGATCCCTGACCACACCATCCGTTCACCGTGCCTGCATGGAGGGCCTCGTGAGCTCCGCTTCACTGTCACGACCATCGCGGCCCCCTGCGATGGGTCGTCTCGCATCTCGGACGCTTCAAGCGGATCATGCTGCTCTTCCTTGGCGCGTCGCTC